>NZ_JBNGDN010000084.1:0-9084 GCF_049975065.1 Hydrogenovibrio sp. | reverse complement strand
TGTAAAGGGCTAGCCATTCACTTCGGGTCGTGCCTAGCATAGGGCATTTTCTTGATTCGCTTAATGTTCAATTTGTTTAGGACACTACACTAGCCCTAAAAAATTCATTTTAAACCGCCGGTGGCTTTAATGACGACCTTGGGCGCACCCCCACAGCCAGCAGCGCCAGTGCATACACCGCAATCGCACCGAACACCAGTCCACTCAACCAAGCCATCCGCCTCCCCGCGTCCATCGCCAGCCAGTCGGATAGCGCCGGTGCCAGACCGGCTAAAAACACCGCCATCACGCCATTGGCCAACAGCACCTGCCATATTAATCGCTTCCAGCCCGGCAAAGGCGTAAACAATTGCCATTGTCGCAACATCCAGTAAAGCAATCCAGCATTGACAAACGCAGAGGCACTGGTGGCGGCCGCCAGACCCACATGCGCAAAAGGCCCGATCAACGCCAAATTCAATACCACATTCACCAGCAAAGCCACCACCGCAATTTTAACCGGTGTTTTCATATCTTTTCGCGCATAAAACGCCGGTGCCAAAATTTTCACCAAGATAAACCCCAAGAGCCCAAACGAATACGCCATCAAACTCATGCCGGACATCACCACATCATGATCGGTAAAAGCGCCATAATGAAACAGGCTCGTGACCAAAGGCTGCGCCAGCAACAGCAACCCAATTGTCGCTGGCAACGCAATCAGCCAGACCAATCGCAAAGCCACATCAATGTCCTGACGATAGGCCTCCCAGTGACCATTGGCGGCTTTTTTCGACAGGCCTGGCAAAACCACCGTGGCCAAGGCCACGCCAAACACGCCCAAGGGAAACTCCATTAATCGATCCGAATAATACAACCATGACACCGAACCCGTCACCAAAAACGAGGCCAAAATCGTGTCCACCAGCAGGTTAATTTGCGCCACCGACACCCCGAACAGTGCGGGCAGCATCAAACGCTTCACTTCCCCCACCCCGTCGTTTTGCTTGGCCGATGGCAACGGCAACAAACCCAACCGTTTCAAAAAGGGTAAATGAAACAGCAACTGCAGCACACCCGCCACCAACACGCCCCAGGCCAACGCCATCACCGGCACGTCCAGCAGTGGCGACACCCAGATCGCAAACGAAATCAATGTCAGATTCAAAAACACCGGCGTAAAGGCTGGCACCGCAAACTGGTTATAGGTGTTCATAATGGCGGAGGAAAACGCTACCAGTGAGATCAATAACAAATACGGAAAGGTAATGGACAGCATGTCCGACGCCAGTTGAAACTTCTCTGGATCGTCCACAAACCCCGGTGCGAACACCATCATCCACACGCCGGAACCCAAAACGCCAAAAGCGGTCAACATCAGTAATATACCGCCCAAGCGGAATAAAATCGCGTCCACCAAGGCTTTCACCGCCGCCTTGCCATCACGCTCTTTTACCCCAGCCAACACCGGCACAAACGCCTGCGAAAAGGCACCTTCGGCAAACAGTCGGCGGAAAAAATTAGGGATTTTAAAGGCAACAAAAAACGCATCCGCACCCGTAGAGGCCCCGAAATAGCGTGCAATCACCATGTCTCGCACAAAACCGAGCACACGGGAAATCAGGGTCATGCCACCGACGGTGGCCGTGGCTTTAATCAAACGCTTCAAGGCAAAATTCAGTCATTTAAATGAGTTGAGTGGAATCAAAAATTAATGGAATTCATTGTAACGGGGGTTAGCCGTCACACAGAAGCATTTTGACGGAAAAACCCGTTTTTTCAATATAAGAACGGATTGCGGGCATAAAAAAACCGGGTTATCCCCGGTTTTTCTTCGAACAAACAGAATCGATTTCGATTCGGTTAGGCCAAATTACGCCATGGCTTTGATGCGAGCGTTCAAACGGCTTTTGCTACGCGCCGCTTTATTTTTTTCGATGATGCCTTTACGCGCCATGCCGTCCATGCTGGACTGAGCTACACGGAAAGCCGCCGTCGCCGCTTCTTTGTCACCGGCTTCAATTGCCGTCAAAACTTTTTTAACCTTGGTGCGCATTTCAGAACGCATGCTCGCGTTATGAATTCGATGCTTCTCGGCTTGGCGAGCGCGCTTAGTTGCTTGTGCTGAATTTGCCATTTTTTACTCCAAAAAATTTGTATTTTCAATCGTTTACATCGATACGCATCGACTATCGACACTGTTCAGAAAGGGCTAAATCTTTCGTTTAAGCATCTAAATGTTTGAAAGGATTGCGGAATTATCCATAAACTTTCCATTGATGTCAAATACTTATCGCATTATTTTTTACACCTCAGCCAAGACCACAACACCGGATTTCGACCCGCCTCTTCCCCTCGCAACAAGGCCAATTCCGGTTGAGAAAAACGGCCGAAGCTCTATACTGCTGTTAATGACTTTTAAATCCATTCCCTGAGAGGCCATATGACGACTCAGCCGCCATCATTTAATCCGCTTAACCGTCGTGTCTTCAGCGCAATTCTAATCACGGCCTTGCTGGCGCTGGCCTGGTTGGGCACCTTGGATACTTACACCTACGATTACCTGAAAGGCTCTCTGCTGAACGCCTTGGCCAGTTATGGCGTGAGCCGTTCTTTGAACGCTGTGATCTCAATGTTTTCCACCTCCACCATCAGCATTGGGGTCGCTTCCCTGTCTGTCGGTGAATTGCTTGACCCCTTGAACGATTTAATCGAGCGCTTCTCGGAGCTGCTGACCTTTGCCATCGGTTCCATTGCCATTCAAAAAGTACTTTTGACCATCGTATCTTCAGAACTGTTTAATGTCATTTTATCGGTGTTTGGGTTAGGTTTAATCGTTGCTCTGTTTCGCCCAAACCAGCCAGGCCTGGGCATTTTGAGCAAACTGTTTCTATTGACGATCTTTCTTCGACTGTCGTTATCATTGATGTTGCTATTAAACCTGGCCGTGGATCATACTTTTATCGAACCGGGCATTCAGTCTAACCAACAGAAAGTCGAGCACCTCGCCAGCAACTTGGACGAACTCAATCAGACACCCCAGACCCCGCAAGCCATGCAACAAGACTTGGCACAGCTGCAGCAGCAACGCCCCGCATTGGTAGCGCGCATCCAAACGCACCAAACACAAGTGGACTCAGGCCAGACGCGCATTGAAGAACAAGCCCAACGGATTGATCAGCTTCGGCAAGCCCTCCCTCTCTGGGAACGCTTGAACCTCTTTAAACAGGACAACGCTTTGCATCAGGCAAAAGCCCGTTTACAGCGGCTAAAAAACCGTTTATCGCAAACAACGGAAGTGCTCGAAACCTTACAGGATGATCTGGAAACAATGGACGAACGCATCGCCCGCTATGAACGCCGACTGGCCGGACAACCCGATTCGATGATGGAATCCATCAACCAGGGCTTAACCTCTTTCACGACCACCATCAGCAATGTGGATATTTTCAAGATTCAAGCGCAATTGGAAGCCTCGGTGGAAAACCTGCTTAACCTGATGATGCTGTATTTGCTGAAAACCCTATTACTGCCTCTCCTGTTTATGTATCTGCTCATCAAAGGGTTCAAACAAATTTGGCAGGTGGATTTAGTCGCTTGGTTAAAACAACCACTCATGCCGGAAACAAAAAAAGCGACCTAAAGCCGCTAATCTTACCGAGATACGAATTCGGTTAATTTCGTGGAAACTTAGTACTTCACAGCATAGTTTTTAAAATAAACTTTGTCCGGGTCGATTTTATAAGTCCATTCGGCCCCGGAGTTTTTCCAGCCGTTTTTCAAACGAAAGCCTTTTTTGTCACCTTCTTTTAGCTTACCGCCCTCAAAGCCATCGGTCATAATGTAAACCTTTTCATAACCGTATTGATCCATCATTCTCGCAATGGGCGCGGCACGGGTGGCACCGGAACGGCACATAATGACATAAGTATTGTCTTCGTCGGCCCCCAGATCAGCGATTTTTTCTTCAAACTGCGAAATCCACTTTGGGTTCGGAGCCGGCATATAGCGCGGTTTGTTTTGTTTGGTATCCATTTTGGAATAATCAAACATCACCCCCGGCAACATAATCTGCGCCGCTTTGGTGTAACCGACAAACTGCCACTCTTCCGGCGTGCGCACATCCACCAAAATCACGCTCGGATCTTTTTTCATCATTTCCTGGGTTTCCTTGGCATCCACATACAACCCCTGTGGTGTGTGGCGCTTAGGATCTTTTGGTTCCGGCGCTGCGTGAGCCGCACTGGCCATTAGCGCGGTGGCTGTGATCACTGAAATCATCGTTTTTTTCATTTTCGCTTCCTTTTCATTAAGGCACTCGACAGGGTGCACCTTTGAGTGAAATTCAATTTAACGAAATCGATTATAAATCAATCACCTTAGAATTTCCTAATATTAATTAACCCTATACAGGACAAAAAATATTTATAGAGGTAAATAAATGAGACTTATTGTTAGGCCAGAATAGAGCGACCTGAGCGCAAAGGGAAAATCGTGCCACAGCGCCTATCGCGTGTAGCGTGTGTGAATCGAAGGTAAATAGGCCGATTACGGTTTAACCAGCCGGTTTAGCCAACCGCTTTTGAAGTCGCTGAATCCATTTTCCTAAGGCAGGTGCATCGCGATAAACATGGGCGTAAACCTCGTCCAGCGACTGATCCGACAGACCCAAGGCATCCAGCAGCAATACCTTTAAATAACCGGCGCATTCCGGTGTCAGTTGCGTGGGCAATGTCAGCTGGGTCAGTTTCGTCACGATTACGGCATCACACACCGCCCGCCACTGTTCATCATTTAAAGCATGATTGTCAGCCAGACCCTCTGGCACATGACCACGACGAACCAATAAGACGCTTCTTAACAGATGGTGATTATAGAGTTCTATCGCGGCCGGTCTTTGCGAGAACGGCAGCGCATTCATATAATAGGCTTCGACTTCAGAACTTAATACGGCCATTACAAACCACTCACGGATTCAATCCCATGACATCCATGCTGCTACGAATTTCGTAACGCTCGATTTCATAGATCACCATCTTCTGGTAATAACCATCGGGGAAGTTAAAATTAAAGGCGTTGCTTTCTCGGTAAATACGGGACATTGTGGTACTGCGCACTAACGCCGCTTCGAAATCAATCAAATGCTGGGTTTCCGGGAAAAACAGCCCTATATCAAACCGCGTATTGGCCGGGTAGCGTTTATCCACCAACAGCGACAGACCACCTGCACTGAGATTCACTTCACGCTTTGTCCAACGGCTCGGTGTCGATACCGGCGTCAAATCCTGAATCATTTCATCATAAGCGCGAAAATAGTACGACATATACACCAGCAGATAATACAACGCCTGCACCAATGGCACCTTGGGTTCCTTGCTGACTGAGGCCGCCAGTTTTTTCGCCAGCGCATCCACCTCAAAATCCCGTGGCCGTTTTTCACTCAAATCAAAATGACTGGCGGTGGATTTGTCCAAACACTGACCGAAATGCCGGAAATAACTCTGCAGTTTGACATTCAGTAAATCAAAATAACGAAACGTTTTCGGCGCCTGCTCCGCCAATTCTTCCAGCGACTGAACCCCTTTCGCATGCGCGTGAAACTCTAGCCAAGTCGCCACATCGCTTCGCGGACTGCGTGCCTGCAGCGATACGGAGGCTACCCAACTGCCAAAATAACGCCCATAACGTTCAAAGTTGGCAAAGACCGGAATGAGTACCTCTTTCTGCTCCTGGATATGATTGATCCAATAATGCAGGTGTTTCTGTGCCTGCTGGATGCGCTTTTCCATTGAGGGTGGAAAATAATCAATGCCATAGGTCTGCAGTTCACTACTTCTGAGCGGCTGACGCGGCACAATCGACAAACCCACTGGCATATCGACCCGACGAAACCGCCGCATTCCGTTTTTTTCAAACCAATAAGACACGCACGCATCCTCCTGAAGACGATTACAGCCAATCACCCAATTTAAACCCGATTCCCAGCCGATTGTTACGGTAATTATAATCAATCATACTCTCGCCGTAGCCGTAAAACCATTGGACATACAGGTTTAAATGACGATGAATCGGGTAAGAATAAGCCAGTTGCAAAGCGCCTTTATTGTCTTGAAAATCAAAATTATCCCGCCCCATAAAACTCAATTCGCCTTTGGGCAACGGATACACCCCCATCAGCTCAAAGTTCCCCATATAGTGACCAATGTCGGGATTATCGTCATCGCTTTCCGCCTCGGGAAGGCGCACCCAAGGCTCGATAAAAAACGCCATTTTTTCGGTTTCAAACACAAAGCGAAGATAGGCGCGGTTCCAGGAGCGCGACAAGCTGCCCGCTTGACCGTTGGACTGATGCGACAGCCCAATGTCCAGCAAACGCAGGCGAACGCCCTGCCAGCGCCAGTCGGCATCAAAACTCATCCAAACTTCTGGCTCGTGGTTCGAGTCCCGAAACGGGTTGGAAATATCGCCGTTGTAGGCCTGCCAGAAAGAACGATTGGTATAACCGACATACAGCCGATCCGATTCGCCGAACAGCTTCTCGGTCAGCGCCATTTTTAAACTCACCTGAAACTTGATTTCAGTCGGCGTAAAGGAAGCACCGTCTTGCAGCAAGGAATCGTCAAACGGTTTTTCATTGGCGCCGGCAAAATTATAAGAGCCGACCAAAATGTAATTGGCGTGATAGGGTTGCAACAAATACTGGTTGTACTCAAAATGCCTTTGTTCGGACAAACGTTTTTCCAAGGCACCGAAATCCGCAGCCGGATTCACCGTGATTCGACAGGCGGCTCGTATCTCATCCAAAGTGGTGGTTTCCGGTGCCGTCTCCATCGCTTCTTGAATACAGGCGGAATCGTATTTGGGGTTTTCGCCATTCGCCCAGGCCTGGCCATTCAGACAAAGCCCCATTAGGCCCGCCAAACACCGTTTAACGCTTAACACGGTTTTAATTCTCGTTCGGCCATCGCATACCCCAAATCAATCATCTCCCGCGCCCGATCGAACTCCAAAGTACCACAGGCATCGCTGGGCACCTCCAGCAACTGATCCGGCGGATACACGGCCAACTTGTGACGCGCAATGGCATTCTGCATGGCATCAAACGCCAGATCGGCGACCTCATACACACTCAGACTGGACACAGGTGGTGTCGCGTCCTTCTCACCCCAAAGCGGCTTCAACCAGCGTCCCAGCTTATCGTAAATCGTTTGCGCGGTTTCCGAGTGCTTCTCGGGCAAGTCCGCCGCTGCATTTGCACCGGTTTGCTGTCGCGGCTCACCGCCTAAACTCACGGCAATAATGCAGTCCGAATGGTCGTTAAACGCCGGTGCAATCGGCACCGGATTCAACACCCCGCCGTCAATCAAATCCATGCCGTTGAGGTGAAACGGGGTAAAAAACATCGGCAGTGAAATGGACGCACGAATGGCATCAAACAATCGTCCAGATTGCAGCCACACCTCTTTTTGTTTTTTCATATCGGTGGCGACCGCGGTGTAAGCGATTGGCAAATCCTCAATCATTCGATCACCCACCAGCTCGGTCAACGCCTTCATGACTTTATCCCCCTTCACCAAACCGCTTTTCTGCCAGGAAAAATCCAGCATCCCCACCATATCCACTTTGCCAATCCGACAAAACCAGTCTTCCAGACTGTCCAATTTACCGGCGGCATAGGCACCGCCGATTAACGCGCCCATCGAACAGCCGGAAACCGAACAAATATCATAGCCCTGTTCTTCCAGCCAGCGAATCACCCCAATGTGGGCGAGACCTCTGGCTCCGCCACTGCCCAACACCAGCGAAATGCGTTTTCCTTGCGTGCTGTGTGGCGACACCTCGATCTGCATGAGCGTGTTTTCCTCAAGTATTCAGTATTTACGATCGTTATTCCCGATGATAGGGATGGTTTTGCAGTCGCGACCAGGCACGATAAATTTGCTCCGCCACCAGTACGCGCACCAACGGATGCGGCAGCGTCAATTTCGACAGCCCCCACTTCCATTCCGCCTGCTGGATCAATTCCGGTGCCAACCCATCAGGACCGCCCACCACCAAGGCCACGTCCTGACCGGAAGCCAACCAGTCGTCCAGTTTTTGGGAAAACTGCAGCGTGGTGGTTTGCTGCCCGTGTTCGTCCAACACCACCAACTGACACCCTTTGGGCAGTGCGGCGACAATGCGCTTAGCTTCTTCCGCCTTATACTGCGCCACCGACCCGCTTTTGCCGCGCGTTGCCATTGGCAACTCCACCAGCTTCAACGAGCAGGCTTTCGGCAAACGTTTGACGTATTCCGCATAACCGTCCTGCACCCATCGCGGCATTTTCTGCCCGATGACAATAAAATGGATAATCACGACAAATTCAATTCAACTTACCCGCTCTAAGCATTGGCGGAGCTTTTTTCTGACGTTTCACCCGGCTTGATATTCCACAACTTTTCCAGCTGATAGTGGGCGCGCGCAGATTCCGTCATAATGTGCACCACCGCATTGCCCAAATCCACCAGTACCCAATCCGGTTCCGGTCCGGCTTCTACGCCCAAAGGCGGCTCACCCGCCTCTTTAAAGGCGTGCGCCAGCGCATGACCGGTGGATTTCACATGGGTGGTCGACGTCCCCGTGGCCACCACCATACAATCGGCAAAAGAACAGATGCCCGCCACGTCCAATACCTGAATATCCCGCGCTTTGCTGTCCTCCAGCGTGCTGACGATTAGATCTTCCATTTGCTGCAAATCCATCATAAAGACTTCTGCCCTCTCATTGATAAAGTTGATGTTGTTGAATATAGTCTGCCACTCTTTGCGGCATCAGGTAATCCACCGGCTCGCCCTTTTTCAAATAGTCCCGCAAAGCCGTGGCACTTAAATCCAGTTGCGTGATGGGCAAATCAATGATTTGTCCGTGGTCTTCGGTCAGACTGGCTACCCAATGGTTCTGTAAAATGTCTTCCACCCCGCCGTCCGTCGGCAAGGGTTCACCCGGACGATGCGTCACCACAATATTGGCCAAGGCCAAAATGCCTGGCCAATCGTGCCAAGAATCGAACTTGGCAAAGGCATCCGTGCCCATCATCAATACCAGGGTCGCATCCGGCATCTG
>NZ_JBNGDN010000083.1:802-9160 GCF_049975065.1 Hydrogenovibrio sp. | reverse complement strand
GATGTAAAACGTGCACTTTTTACACGGTATCACTTGGCTGCTGGTGTTTCAGCTGATCGGTGAAGTCTTGGCGATTCTGCTGAAATGGCCGATTCCAGGCCCTGTGATTGGTATGATGTTGCTGTTTGCCCTGCTGGTGTGGCGTGGGCGCAGCGCCGAATCGCTTGACACGGTTTCATCCGGGTTGCTGGGACATCTGTCGCTTTTGTTTGTGCCCGCCGGTGTCGGCATGATGTTGTATTTTCCGCGCATTGTGAACGAGTGGTTGGCGATCGGCCTGACGCTGGTGGTGGCGACGGTAGTGACGATGATGACCACCGCTTGGGTGATGCAGCTCGCCCTGAATCGCCGCGAACGCAAATCAACCGCTCGGAAGCCTTCGAATGACTGAGGCGGATCTGTCCTATCTATGGGTGTATTTGTCCGCTTCGCCTTTGACCGGCCTGACCATGACGCTGGTGGCCTACAGTGCGGCCTATAAACTGTACCAAGTATCCGGTCAGAACGTATGGTTGCATCCGGTGATTACGGCGGTGGCTTTGCTGATTCTGTTTCTGCAAACCGTGGGGATGGATTACAAAGCCTATTTTGAGGGGGCGCAATTTATCCATTTTCTGCTGGGGCCGGCCACGGTGGCCTTGGCGATTCCGTTGTATCAGCAGCTGCCCAAGCTGAAACGCATCTGGTGGCCGACCACGGTGGGGTTGCTGGCGGGCGTGATGATGGGCGCTGTCAGTTCGGTGCTGGTTGCCTATCTTGGGGGAGCCAGTTTGGAGACCTTGTTGTCCGTGGCACCGAAATCGGTGACGGTGCCGATTGCGATGGGCATTTCCGAACAGATTGGCGGCCTGCCGTCTTTAACCGCGGTTTTAGTCGTGGCCACCGGTGTGGTGGGGGCGGTGCTGGGCGTTGCCTTGTTTCAATGGATGGGAATTCGTGATGACAGTGTGAAAGGCGTGGCCATGGGGGTGGCGGCGCACGGCATCGGCACGGCGCGCAGCTTTCAGGTCAGCCAGGAAATGGGCGCTTTTTCAGGGTTGGCGATGGCGTTGGCCGGAGTGCTGACGGCGATTATTCTGCCTTTTCTGGTGCCGGCGCTGCACGGGTTGCATTCTCTATGAGGTCAAACTTATGACGCACCGCGAGACTCAATATTCCAATCAAACTGCCCCAAATCGCCAGGCCTGGGCGTTTCGATCCTGGCTGCTGAGCGGCTTGCTACTCTTCTGTGTCAATGTCTGGGGGGACGCGCCGCAGCTGGCTAAGGCCTCGCCGGCCTCTCAGCCGGCACTTCAATCGGTTTCCATCCAGCTTAAATGGCATCATCAGTTTCAGTTCGCCGGTTATTATGCCGCCATTAAGCAAGGCTATTACCGGGACGAAGGGCTGGATGTCACGCTCAAGCCACGCAACCTTCTGGAAAACAATATCGAGCAAGTTTTAAACGGGGCGTCGGAATACGGCGTTGCCGATAGCATTTTGCTGTTGTATCAGGCACGGCAACAGCCGGTGGTGATCGTCGCGCCGATTTTTCAGCACTCCCCGCAAGTGTTGTTCACGCTGAAATCTTCGGATCTTAACAGTCCCTATCAGCTTAACGATAAGCGGCTGGCGTTTTACAAGGCGGATACAGACGGTTTGCCGATTCTCGCCATGTTCAATCAACTGGGTGTGGCACCGGATATGGACAGTGTTTTGATTGATAAGTTGCCAGATCGTTTGCTGGACAAAACGGTGGAGGCTTATGCCGGTTATCTGACCAATGAAGCCTATTATTTCCAAAACAGCCAAGTTCCTTTCAATGTGATTCACCCGATTAATTACGGCATTGATATGTACGGTGATATGTTGTTCACCACTCAGGACGAAGTCACCCAGCATCCGGAAAGAGTGGCTAAAATGCGCCGTGCCACCCTCAAGGGCTGGCAATACGCCATGTCACACAAGGCTGAAATGGCGCGATATATTTTGACGCATTATGGTTTGAACAAAACTTACGATCACCTGATGTTCGAGTCCGAGGCGATTGAACGCATGATGAATTTGGAGACGATTCCCATCGGCCAGCTGGAACCGGGGCGTTTAAGGTTTATCGTGGATTTGTTTCGCCAGCAGGGGCTGTTGGATGGTGAGATCGATTTTCGTGCCGGTGTGTATCAGCCTGAGGAGGACAGTCTCGCCTTGACGCCCTCGGAAAAAGCATGGATTCAACAGCACCCAGTCCTGCGTCTGGGGGTGGATCGATCTTACGCTCCCATCGAGTTTGTCGATCAGTACGGCCAATATTCGGGGATGACGCCCGAATTTTTAGCCTATGTCTCGCAGAAAACCGGCCTGACGTTTAAGCCGCAGCGTCATTTAAGCTGGTCGCAAGCCTTGACGCATTTTCACAATCGCCATCTGGATATGCTGCCCGCCGTGATCGAGACGGTCAGTCGAAAAAAACACATGCTGTTTACCCAGCCGTACCTTGAATTTCCAATGGTCATCGCCACGCTGGAAGGCGAGCCTTACATTGCCAATTTCAGCCAGTTGCATGGAAAAACCCTCGCCGTGGTCAAAGACTATGCCGCGCATGAGCAGTTGCGCACCCTGTTTCCGGAAGCCACTCTGGAAGTGGTGGATACCATTGAAGATGGGTTGAAGGCTGTCTCAGAAGGCGCTGTCTTCGGCTTTGTCGATAATGTCGCGGTCATCGGGTATCACCTGAAACGAACAGGCCTGGTGAATGTGCAGATTTCCGGTGAAATGCCGTTCAAAGCTCAGATTGCCATAGCGGTGCGCCCGGATTGGCCAGAGTTGGTGAGTATTATGAATAAGGTGATCCAGCAGCTCCCCCTGCAAAAACGGGCGGAATTGACCAATCACTGGCTGCAGATTCGTTATAAAACCGAATACAGTTGGCAGCGGTTGGCGCTGATTGTGACCCCGGTTGTCGCCATGTTGATGGTGCTGGTGTTTTTAAACCGCCAGCTTCGGCAGGCAAAAACCCGATTGCGCGTGACCAATGAGCAGTTGTCGGCATTGTCGCAAACGGATCACTTAACCGGTCTGTATAACCGCCAATATCTCGATCAGGTGCTGGACGCGGAAGTGGCGCGTGTCGCTCAGGGCAATCGGCCCTTCAGCTTGGTGATGATGGATCTGGATGACTTTAAAATCGTCAATGACACCTACGGGCATTTGACCGGTGATGCGGTGTTGGTCACCAGCGCCAAGGCACTGAAACAATGCGTGCGCTCCACCGATGTGCTGGGGCGCTGGGGCGGTGAAGAGTTTGTGCTGATCTGTCCTCAGACCCATCTGGCACAGGCCGAATCCTTGGCGGAAAAAATGCGTCTGGCGGTGGCGGAAACCACCTTCTCGCCGGACATTCAATTGACCCTTAGTTTAGGCGTGGCGGAATATCAGCCGGATGAACCGATCAGCCGCTGCATTGATCGTGCCGATCGAAACCTGTATCGCGCCAAACATCAGGGCAAAAACCAAGTGTCTGCAAAAAGGGAACTGGATGAATCTCACGCAGGCTCTCATCGAGCGTAATCTAACGGCTCTAATCTGCCCTAAGGTAAGTTGAAATCCGTTAAAATTCGTTCAAGTGCAAAATTAATGACCCGATGATGACAAAACTATGATGCGTGTTTTCCAAATTTTGATGTTGCGGCGATGGCGTCGTGTGTTGGCAGGCTTGTTTTCCGGTGGCTTGCTGCTGGCGCTGACCGCCTGCAGTCAGCCCAAGCCGCTGCAGGTGGGGATTCATCCTTGGTTGGGGTATCAACCGTTGCAGTTGGCCGAGCAAAACGGCTTGTTGCCGAAGTCGGTTGAATTGCAGCCGAACCGCACCGCGTTGGAAACCCAGCAAGGGCTGGCCAGCGGAGAACTGGATGCCGGTTATCTGACATTGGACGAAGTGCTGGGGGGGATTGATCAGGGCACGCCGCTGAAAGTGGTGTTGGTCGCGGATATTTCGGCGGGTGCGGATCGGGTGATATCGCAGCAGCCGATCACAGGCCGCGAAGACATTATCGGCAAAACCATTGTGTATGAAAAAGGGGCGGTGGGCGAATTGATGCTGGCGGCGTTTTTAGAGCATCACGGCGTGATGGCGTCAGAGGTGACGCTTAAAAATGTGCCCTATGACGCGCATCTGGCGCATTGGAAGACACACAGGCCGGACTTTATCATCAGCTTCGACCCGGTGGCCATACAGGTGCTGCGCGCAGGAGGCGTATCGGTGTTTGACAGCCGCGCCATGCCGGAAACCATTGTGGATGTGCTGGCGGTGCGTGAATCGGTGTTGGGGGAAAACTGCGATGCGATCCAAGCCATGGTCAAGGGGCATTTTGCCGGTTTAAACCTGATTAAGCAGAACTTTCAAGACGCTTCTTATCAGATTGCCGACAATCTCGGCCTGACGCAGGCCGAAGTGGTTCGCTCGCTGGGCGGACTGAGTCTGCCGTCTTATGAAATGAATCAGAAGATGTTAATGAATGGCTTTTCCAACCGCGTGACCCATGTGGCGGAAACGATGGTGGCCGCCGGTTTACTGTCGAAAGTGCCGAAGGCGCCGCTTCAGGATGGGCGTTGTCTATGATGCGGCGAGTTAAAGCCAGCCAGGCCTGGTGGGTTTACTTGGCTTGGTTGTTGTTTTCACCGGCGACCTCTGCGCAACCGGAAATCAAACTGGTGGTGTTTGATTACGCGGGCGAAGCCTTCACTGAACAGGAATTTCGAGCCTTTGCGCAACATCTGGACAAAGCCCTTCCAGATCATCGCGTCACGCTGAGCGTTTTGAAGTCGGATGCACTGCGGGAGGCGGTGCGAACCGGTCAAGCCGACATTCTGCTGGTGAACCCAAGTTTATACGAAATCATTCGTCACGAAAGTTTGACGGCCGGTGTGGCGGCGACCTTGGAACGCCACCGCCATGGGGTCAATACCAGCAGCTTAGGCGGGCTGATATTCACTCGCGCCGACCGGCCGGATATTCAGCAGTTAGCGGATTTGGCGAACGCGCGCATTGCGATTCCAACCCGCCAGAATACCGGCGCCTTCCGCATTCCCTTGCATGAGTTGGTCAAGGCCGGGTTGGTGCCCGATAAGGTGTCGTTCCTTGAGTTTGGCGACAATGTCAAGGTCGTGGAGGCGGTTTTAAGCGGCGAAGCGGATGTTGGGTTTATTCGCACCGGCATTCTGGAGGCGCTGGTGAATAAAGGCCTTTTGGCTCGGTCAGAGGTTAAAGTGATTCATGCGCGAGCCTTGGGCAGTTATCCGTTTGAGCTTTCGACCGAGCTGTATCCTGAATGGCCGCTGGTGCTGATGCCTTCTGTGCCGAGCGATGTGATGAAGCGCCTGGCTTCGGCGGCCTATGCCTTTGACCCGCATCCGTTCAATGAAAACGGTGTTCGAGAAGGCGAAACCCAAGCGGGCATGAACCTGGATGACTCCGGTTCTCAGTTGCATGGTTTTATGCCGCCATTGGATTACAAGCCCATGAGTGATTTATTGCGAGAAATGCGCTTATTTCCTTATGATTATGAAGCGCCACCCACGTTAAAAAGTGTTTGGCAGAACTATTGGGCGTTAATCGTGTTGGGCGGGGCTTTGACGGCGGTGATTCTGGTGGCGTTTTTGGTGACGGAAGGCTTGCGTCGTCAGTTGAGGCTGAATCACCAACAACTCAAAGACGTCATTGCCGCCACCGGTGTTGGCACTTGGGAGTGGCGGTTGGCGGAAGATCGTTTTGACATCAATGCGCAGTATGCTCATCAGATCGGCTACCGACTGGAACAATTGCAGCCTTTGAACTCCAAACGTCTTCGAAGCCTGATGCATCCAGAAGATCATGCTGGTTACGATAGGGCGATGGATTATCACCTCAAACACCCGAAGCAGCCCTTTGATGTGTTGTTTCGCTTGCAGCATCGGGACGGTCACTGGGTCTGGATTCAGTTGCGCGGACGAGTGATGGCACTGAACTCCGATGGCACCGCCAAACTCATGGACGGCACCCACACTGACATAACCTTACAGAAGGAATACGAGCTGGCGCTGAAACGAGAGGCGCAATACGATAATTTAACAGGCCTGGCCAATCGTGCTTTTTTTGGCGAACAGTTATTAAAACAGTGGCAAATCGGCCAGCAGGGGGCGCATACCTTGTCGGTATTGTTTCTGGATCTGGACGGGTTTAAACCCATTAATGATCAGCATGGTCACGCGGCGGGGGATGCGGTGCTGAAGGTGTTGGCGAAACGCTTGACGGCAGCGGTAAAAGGCCGCGACACAGTGGGGCGCATCGGCGGTGATGAATTTGTCATGGCGTTGCTGGATGTGCCGGGGCATGATCGTCTGGAACCGATTTTGCAGCGCATTTTAAACAGTGTGTCGAAACCCATTGTGTATCAAGGGCTGTCATTGCAAGTGACCTGCAGCATCGGTGTGTTTGAGTATGATGTTAAACCGGACGCCTCGCCGGAGCAAGCAATACAGTTGGCGGATCAGGCCATGTACCAAGCCAAGCAAATGGGTAAAAACCGGGTGGTATTTTATGATCCGGAGTCGGAACCAAAACCGATACCAAAACCGGAGTGTCCAGCCGATGAAAGTGCCGACTCATCGGCATCGGCATCGGCATCGGCTGAACTGTGAAAAAACGCAATCCCAAAGCAAAAACCCCCGCCACGAACGCAAACGCTTCTGGGCAAGTGCGGCTGATTGGCGGTGACTGGCGCGGTCGCAAATTGCCGGTTTTAGCGGCTAAAGGTCTGCGCCCGACCTCCGACCGAGTGCGCGAGACGCTGTTTAATTGGCTGCAAATGTCGCTGCCCGGTGCGCGATGTTTGGATGCGTTTGCCGGTACCGGCAGCTTGGGGTTTGAGGCCTTATCCCGTGGCGCGGCCAGCGTCACCTTTCTGGAGCTGTCCGAACAGGCGGCTCGCCAGTTGCGTGATAATGCCGCTTTATTGAAAACCGACCGTGCCGAAGTGGTGCAGACCAACAGCCTAGCCTGGCTGGCGCATTCCGATGGGCAACGCTTTGATGGCGTTTTTCTCGATCCGCCCTTTCATCAAGGGTTGATGCAACCAGCGGTCGATGCTTTGTTTGCGAATCAAGCCTTGAATCTGAATGACCAGGCCTGGTTGTATCTGGAACAGGAAAAAGACCAGGCCTGGCCAAAGCTGCCAGAGGGGTGGTATTGCCATCGTGAGAAATCCACATCGCAAGTGCGTTACGGATTGTTTCAACTCTTGGGTTCTTGAGTGGGTTGCGGGAAAACATTTTATTTCCGAGTCACTTGCAGTAGAATGCGAGCATTGCAGCGATGCTGAAATTCAGCGGCCAATCCATCAACAGGTTAGGCATAAGATCGGTTATATCATCGGTCGCAAGAGGGTGCAGAATCTGAGCGGTGGATTGAATGTCGCTCTTTTTGATCAGTTAATACAGGAAACGCTATGAAAAAAGCACTACAGGATTGGATGAATAAAAACCCGGATAAGCGCGGCAAGTCTGGTCGTCCCAGCCAGTTTGAATCTTTTGAGGTGGAACTAAAGGCTTTGCTGGAAGCCGGTTACACAACCGCTAAAATCGCTCAGTATCTGGAAGAAGTGGAAAAGGTGAAGTTCGCTAAAAAAGACGGCAAGCCCGTGCTGACAACACTGAACCTTTATCTGCGAAACCTAGCCGCCAAACACAGCATCAAGCGTGCTGGGCGTCAATCTAAATCGGCCGGATAGGCTGGTTTTCGCACGAGTTGACGCATGTCCATTACAGCGGTTTACCCAGGCACCTTTGACCCGATTACCTGCGGTCATTTTGATTTGATTGAACGAGCGGCGCGATTTTATGACCGGTTGGTGATTGCCGTGGCGGACAATCGCAACAAAACGTCGTTGTTTTCGTTGGAAAAGCGTGTCGCTTTAGCCAAAGAAGTGACCGATGGCATGGATAATGTTGAGGTGATTGGATTCAGCGGCCTGCTGGTGAATTTTGTGCGTGAAATCGACGGCAATGTGCTCTTGCGTGGGTTACGCGCCGTGTCGGACTTCGAGTATGAATTTCAATTGGCGTCCATGAACCGTAAACTGGCACCGGAAGTGGAAACCATGTTTATGACACCCGCCGAACAATACGCCTTTATTTCGTCCAGCCTAGTGCGGGAAATTTCCGCGCTGGGCGGAGACGTCTCCGAATTTGTGCACCCCGTCGTCGCTAAGGCCTTAGCGGAAACCAGCCTGTAAACAGCCCTTTTCGCCAGGCCTGGTTGATTTCTAATATTCGTTGGTAAGGCTCGCGACTCATTCTCAATTATTCATTCTCGGGTTTTGGGTGGGTTTCCGGCGGGTTTTTTCGGTG
>NZ_JBNGDN010000083.1:0-792 GCF_049975065.1 Hydrogenovibrio sp. | reverse complement strand
CCGTTTTCCTGCACCATTTCATATTTCGCCCAATGCGCGAATTCCTCGCGGGTGATGCAATCGGTGGTTTTGCGTTCCTGACCGGCGATTTGTTTGAAAATCACAAAGTCTTTTTCCGGGTCGTCACTGCCTGATTCGTCAATGATGCGACGCATCGACCAATCCCGACCAATCAAACCGTTGCTGTAAACTCGGCCGAGTTCGATATCCGACGCAGAAAGCGGTGTGTTCGGGTGGCTAATCAGCGCCAGAATGCGGCGCAAATCGTATTCATTGATGTCCACGAACGAGTCGATTTCCTTTAGGGCATTTAAAAAATCGCTGTGGGATAAGCCGCCCTGCGATGCAGGTTGGGAATCGGTCTGTTGTTGGTGCCAATAAGCCGGATAGCGCCGCCAATGAAAGACTGCATTGAACAACACGGCAATCGCCAGAATGGAAAACACATTCAACAATACCGGCGTTAACAGAAATCCGTAACCCAAAGCATGGACGCTTTCGCTGCCGATAACCGCAGTCAAGGCGGTGGCTCCACCCGGCGGGTGAATGCATTTCAAATAATACATGGCGGTGATGGACGCGCCGACGGCGACGCTGGCGGCGAGAATCTGCGGATCAATAAATAAGGCACTGCTCACGCCGACGAAGGCGGAAACCAGGTTGCCGCCAATCAGCGGCCAGGGTTGGGATAAAGGGCCGTGCGGCACCGCAAACAACAAAACGGCGGAGGCGCCCATGGAAGCGACCACGGCCAAAGCAACGGGCAGTGCCAGAAAGTGATGACTGATCAGC
>NZ_JBNGDN010000082.1:5460-9228 GCF_049975065.1 Hydrogenovibrio sp. | reverse complement strand
TCTCGGACGGGCTTTTAGACGAACCATCGGTTTCCTTGTCCAACCACTCCAAGACATTTTCCTGCTGCAAACGGTGCTGTCGTTCATCAATGTCATTACACATGAAATTATGCTTGGCCCAGTACAAATAGGTTTTCGACATATCCAAACTCAAACTGCTTTTGCACCCGGCTTTGACCGCTTCCGCCGTGGCGCTGGCGGTGTAACAAAACAGATTCAACAAACGTTTCCCACTGGCCAGCTTGGCCACTTCACGGCGCACGTCTCGGTGGTCTAAAAACAAACCGGTGTCCAGATAATCGGTGAAGTTGACGCGGATTTTGGTTTGGTTTTCCAACACGGTGAAAAAGGCTTTTTGCTCGTCCATTTTTTCGTACTGATCCTGACCTTTTTGCTGACTGCGTACCTTGAACACAATGCGTTCCGCCGCCACGTCAAACACTTCCGGTAGCACGGACAAAGCTTCATACAAACGGCGTTTGGCCTTGGTCGGGTTCACCGTTTTCGGCGGCGCGTATTCGGCCACCACCACCCACAAGCCACTTTCCAGCGTATCGTACAAATCAATCGCCAGGGCATATTCCGGGATGTCGGCATCGTAAACGCGGTAGGCGCGAATGTCCTGCTGCTTAACCCAGCTCTTTAGCCCTTTCATATTCTTGCGAATACGATTGGCGACCATGCGGGCATTGTCGGATTCGGCCAATTCAGGCTGCAAACGTCGGACTTGAGAAACCAAATCCGACTTGACCTGCAAGGCCGGTTGGCGAAAGAGGCTTTCGTCCAAATCAAAACGGAACAAGCGGCATTCCATGGCCCCGTTATAAAAGTCGTGCGACCGTTTGGCCTTAATGCCCAGATACATGCCCAGTTCGGTGTTGCACGTCAACACCGCCGCTTTCCAGTCTTTGAATTCCGACTTCAGGTAGTCACCCAGCTGCATGTAAATTTGCTTGACCGACTCTTCATCGCTCAGGCGCTCGCCGTAAGGCGGGTTGGTTACAATCAGACCAGTTGGCCAATCGCCCCATTTGCGACCCTGCTCAACGCTCATTTGCTTGATTTCAATCACATCGTCGTAGCCAGCGGCTTGAATGGCTTCTCGGGCAATGTCCAACGATTTATGAGAAATGTCCGAGCCGTAAATCATCGGCAAATGGCGCAAACCTTCGGTTTCACGTTGTTCGGCTTCTTCAACCAGATTTTCCCAAAGGACTTCGTCGTGCCCACGCCAATAGTTCAACAGCATGTCACCGGATTTGGCTAGGCCTGGTGCCGCATCGGACGCCATCATCGCCGCTTCAATCAGAAAGGTACCGGAACCGCACATGGGGTCATACAGCGAACCACCGCGTTTGGCGATTTCCGGCCAATTCGCCCGCATCAAAATCGCCGCCGCGACATTTTCCTTCAAGGGGGCCGTGACCTGCATGCCTTCGCGATAGCCACGCTGGTGCAAACTGTAACCGGCCAAATCCAGACTCAACGTCAAGTGGTTGCGATTGACGTGACCGTGCACACGAATGTCCGGCGTGGTCGCATCCACCGATGGACGCGTTTGGTAACGTTCGCGAAAGTAATCGACAAGGCCGTCTTTGATTTTCAGCGCACCGTAATGACTGTGCTCGATGCCCAGTCCTTTGCCGGAAAAGGTCACCGCAAAAGTGCCGTCCTGCGCCAGATGCTCAATCCAGTCGATGGAGGCCACCACGCCGCTCAGGGCTTCCTGATTCGCCACCTCGGTTTCCAGCAACACATAATACACGCGGTTGGCCAAACGCGACCAAAGGCACGTTCGGTAGCCCACCTCCAAAGCCCCTTCAAAGGTCGCCCCCGTCGGCTGAACTTTTATATTTTCCGCGCCAAAACCGGTCAACTCTTCACGAAGCAGTTCGTTCAAACCCGGCGCAGACGTTGCAAAAAAACGACACATTGAAATTACCCATCGACAAAACCGTTATTTTACTGCATTACGCTCAGTCACTTTAGTAAAATGGGCTTCCTCTTAAACGACACACTTTTATGCACTGCAAAGCCATGATTCGTCTATGACCTTTATGCCACCCATCTCACTTTCGCCAATCTCTCGAATAGTCTTAGCCCTTTTTTTCGGCTTCCTAATCGCACCTGCTGCGGTCATGGCTTATGAACCCCCTCCTCAATCCGAAGCCGACTTCCAGGCCTGGCTAAAATCGTTTAAACAGGTGGCGCGCCAAGAAGGCATTTCCCAAACCACGCTGGACAGTGCGTTTAAAAACGTCCATTTAAATGAACGCGTCCTCGAACTGGATCGTCGTCAGCCCGAGTTCACCCGCACTTTCTGGCAGTATTTCAATCGTGCCGTCACCGACTGGCGCATTGAAACCGGCCGCAAGCTCTATGAAAAATACCAGCCGCAACTGCAAGATGTCACCCGCCAATACGGCGTGCCGGGGCGATTTATCATTGCCCTCTGGGGCATGGAAACCAATTTCGGCGGCTACACCGGCACCACGCCCATTATCGAGTCGCTCGCCACCCTGTCTTACGACAAACGTCGCTCCGAATTTTTCCAAAAAGAACTGCTGGCCGCACTCACCATTCTGGAACAAGGCCACGTTCAACCGGAACAGATGAAAGGCTCCTGGGCCGGTGCCATAGGACAATGCCAGTTCATGCCGTCTAACTATTTGAAATACGCCGTGGATGCCGATGACTCCGGCCGTCGCGATCTGTGGAACAGCCTCACCGACGTTTTCTACTCAATGGGGAACTTTTTGGACATCCTCGGCTGGCAGCGCGAAGAAAACTGGGGGCGAGAAGTCACCCTGCCAGAAGGGTTTGACTATTCTTTAGCCGACGGCACCACGCAACGCACACTGCAGGCCTGGCAAAAACTTGGCTTAACCCTGGCCGACGGTCGCCCGCTGCCGGACGTGGATATGCCCGCCGCCCTGTTGCTGCCCTACGATTATCGCGGCCCGGCCTTTCTGGTGTTTCACAACTTTAACGTCATTAAACGCTGGAACCACTCCGACAGTTATGCCCTGGCCGTTGGTCATCTAGCCGATCGCATTGTCGGCCGCCCCGCGTTAACCAAAACCGCGCCGAAAGACGATCAATCCCTGACCCGAGCGCAGATTATCGAACTGCAGGAGCGCCTCGCCATGAGCGGCGAAGACATCGGCAAAATCGACGGCATTGCTGGCAGCCAAACCCGAAAAGCACTGCGTAACTTTCAGCTCAAAAACGGCTTACCCGCCGACGGCTACCCTTCCTTCCGAATGTTAACCATTCTGCAAAAAACGGTCAAAGAGCGGTAAATGAAAACGCCCAAACCCGATGTGTGCACCGAACCCGCTTATCTTTTCTGGAAGCTGCAAAGCCGTCTGACCAAGCTCGCCAATCAACTGGCCAAACTTGAAAACGCGATTTTAAACCGCTCGAACACTTTGAACTGCAGAGACACAGAGGCACAGAGATGATTGAGTGATTTGAGGGAAGTTGAAGTTGAACCACGAAGGCACGAAGTTTTTTGGGTTTTAAACGTTTAATTTCTCTGTGTCTCTGTGTCTCTGTGCTGAAAAAGCGGTTTCACCAGGCCTGGTGGATTTCGATTTGAACCACAAAGACGCGAAGGCATGAAGTCACGAAGTTTTTTTAGGATTTCAAATCACTGAAACAGCATTTAAATTTCTCTGTGTCTCTGTGTCTCTGTGGTGAAAAAACGGTTTGAACAGGCCTGGTGGATTTCGATTTGAACCACGAAGGCACGAAGCCACGAAGTTT
>NZ_JBNGDN010000082.1:0-5450 GCF_049975065.1 Hydrogenovibrio sp. | reverse complement strand
CCTCTGTGTCTCTGTGGTCAAAAAAGCGGTTTCACCAGGCCTGGTGGATTTCGATTTGAACCACGAAGACGCGAAGATTTTTTGGTTTTTAGACGTTGAATTTCTCTATGACTCGGTGTCTCTGTGGTGAAAAAAGCAGTTTGACCAGGCCTGGTGGATTTTGAATGGCGTTTTTACTGACAAGCGTCAGCTAAAGCACCTTTACTAAAACGGCCAGCACCGTCATGCCAATCATCACGACTGAGCCTAACTTAATAATCAGATTTAACTCCAGCTCTTTCAAGTCTTTTTTAGTGGCAAGTTGTTCTTCAATCAAACGTTTCTGCTCTTCGGCAAACACTTCCGCCTGTTCCTCAGAAAAACCAACCTGCTTTAAACGCTTCACAAAACTGTGCGTATCAAACGCCAAGGTGGACATTTCGCTTCTCCAGCCGCTTATTAAATACAAAATCAATTATGACACAGGCATCTAAAAAAGAGAATTATTTCTCACTCCAACAGCAAAACCCATTGCGACTGACGGCCAGGCCTAGCCAAATGTCATTTTGAACCACGAAGACGCGAAGCCACGAAGTTTTTTTAGGACTTCAAATCACTGAAACAGCATTTAAATTTCTCTGTGTCTCTGTGGTGAAAAAGCGGTTTGACCAGGCCTGGCGAAAGATCATTGCGTTGTGTCTTTTTTGGCTCGTCGAGGTTTGAGCCAGAACTCGGAAATGATCAGCATAGCGGCACCGATATTGATCGCCATGTCCGCCACATTAAAGGTGGCGAAATGCCAGCTGCCAACATAGAAATCGACAAAGTCGGTTACTTTTCCGAACAGGATACGGTCAATCACATTGCCGATGGCACCACTGAGAATCAGGTTAATACCGAAGGTTTCGAAATTCCAGGCCTTGGGGAGCTTCGCCAGCCAAACCAACAAAGCCACACTGACACCCATCGCCAGCCCGCTGAACAGCCAGCGCTGCCAGCCGCCCATGTCGGCGAGAAAGCTGAAGGCCGCACCGTAGTTGTACACCAGGGTAAAATTCAGGTGCGGCAAGATCGCAACCGGCTCGCCAAAGGTGAGGCTGGTGTTGGCCCAGTATTTGGTGATTTGATCCAGCACAATCAACAGCAGCGCCAACCAGACAGTTTGCAGAGCCGAGGTGCGCCAAGAGACGGCTTGGGGTGGGCTATTGGGCGTATTGGGCGCGGGTTTGGCGGTCATAGACATTTTAACGGCCTTTTTCCCAGGCCTGGTACATTATCAGATTTAAGCAAAACATCGCACCTCGCCTGATCCATAGACATTATCAATGCACCGCTGACACAGGGCTTCATCTTCGCTGTGACGGCCGACATCGTCACGATGATGCCAGCAACGACCACACTTGGGTTTATCCGCTGCGCCGGCATCCGCCCACAAGCCGTCCACATCCGTAGCCACAGCCGTGTCGGTTTTTTCCGACACCGGTTTCACACTGGCGTAGGACGTAATCAACACAAATCGCAATTCATCCTGCAAGGCCTGGATCTGCTGCAACAGTTCGCCATCCGCATAGAGTGTGACTTGCGCGGTCAAAGACCCTTTCACCACACCGTCATTTCGCAACTGCTCCAACTGTTTGGCGACCGCCGAGCGCACTTCCATCATGCGTGCCCAATAGGCCGAGTTCATCGGTTGCGTTTCATCCAATGCCGTCAAACCGTCGTACCACTGCTCGGTAAAAATCGTTTCCGTGCGCTCACCGGGCAGCGCCTGCCAGATTTCCTCGGCGGTAAAGCTTAAAATCGGTGCCACCCAACGCGTCAAGGCTTCAACAATGTGATACAAAGCGGTTTGCGCAGAACGACGTGGCAAACTGTCCGCCTTGCAGGTGTATTGGCGATCCTTGATCACATCCAGATAAAACGCGCCCAGTTCCACCGAACAGAAACGGGTCACCGCTTGATAAATGGTGTTGAAGTGATAACCGTCATAGGCGAGTTGCACTTCCTGCTGGATACGCGCCGCCTGACCAACCGCCCACTGATCCAGCGGCAACATTTTGTCATACGGCACGGCATCGGTTTTCGGGTCAAAACCGTTCAGGTTTGCCAGCAGGAAGCGCGAGGTATTACGGATACGACGATAAGCGTCCGCGGTGCGTTGGATGATTTCATCGGACACCGTCATTTCATAACGATAATCCGCCGCCGCAATCCACAAACGCAGAATATCCGCCCCAAACTTGTTGGCAATGTCTTGCGGTGCCACCACATTGCCCTTCGACTTCGACATTTTCTTACCGTCTTTATCGACGGTAAAACCGTGCGTCAGCACCTGCTTATAAGGCGCTTCGCCACGAATCGCCAAGGACGTCAGCAAAGACGACTGAAACCAACCCCGATGCTGATCGGAGCCTTCCAAATACAAATCCGCAGGGGTAGTCAGTTCATCCCGCGTATCCAGAACGGCAAAATGAGACACCCCCGAATCGAACCAAACGTCCAGAATGTCAGTGACTTTTTCGTAGTCGTCCGCTTCCTCGCCCAACAAGACTTCCGGCTCCAAATCGTACCAGGCGTCAATGGATTTTGCTTCCACCATCTGCGCCACTTTTTCCATGATTTCAACGGTATTCGGATGCATGGTGCCAGTGACTTTATGCACAAAAATCGGAATCGGCACACCCCAAAAACGCTGACGGGAAATACACCAGTCCGGACGGCCGTCCACCATGCCTTCAATGCGGGCTTTGCCCCAGTCCGGCACCCATTCCACTTTTTGGATGGCGTCCATGGCCTGTTGGCGCAGATTACCAGCCGTCATGCTGATAAACCATTGCGGTGTCGCACGGAAAATCAACGGCGTTTTGGTGCGCCAGCAGTGCGGATAGCTGTGCACAATCGCTTCGTGATGCACCAGCGCTTGATGCGCCTGCAACACCTCAATCACGTGTTCATCGGCTTTCAACACATTTTCGCCTTCAAACAAAGGGGTGCCCGCCACATAGTTGCCATTGCCATCCACTGGGCAATCCACTTCCAAATCGTATTTCAAGCCGACCGCATAGTCTTCCTGACCGTGCCCCGGTGCGGTGTGAACACAGCCGGTTCCGGCATCGGTGGTAACGTGGTCTCCCAAAATCAGCGGCACTATACGGTCGTAAAACGGATGCTGCAAACGGATCAACTCAAACTGATCGCCACGCCCGTAGGCGATGACACGATAGTTGTCAAAGCCCCATTTATCCATGCTGTCTTTTAAAAGCGCTTCGGCCAGAAACAGACGCTCCGGCCCGTTTTCGCCCTCCACCTGCACCAGGGCGTATTCCAGTTCCGGGTTGATCGACACGGCTTGGTTGGCCGGCAAAGTCCAGGGCGTCGTGGTCCAGATGACCACCGACAAAGTCCCTTCCCCCAGATGATCTTCCAGATGATGACAGCGCTCAAAAAAGGCGCTTTCGTCCAACACTTTAAAACGCACGTCAATCGCGTGGGAACGTTTGTCCTCATACTCCACCTCGGCTTCCGCCAAGGCGGAATGCCCGCCCACACTCCAGTAAACCGGCTTGGTGCCTTTAATTAAGTGACCGTTTTCGACAATTTTCGCCAGCGCACGAATTTCATTCGCTTCGAAGGAAAAGTCTTTGGTTAAATACGGCTTTTTCCAATCGCCCATCACCCCCAAGCGCTGGAAATCGGCCATTTGCCCGGCGACCTGCTTTTGCGCATAGTCGCGGCAGGCCTGGCGAAATTCGGTGGCACCGATTTTACGGCCAACTTTGCCTTTTTTCTTCTCAACATTCAGTTCAATCGGCAGACCGTGACAATCCCAGCCGGGCACATAAGGCGCATCACACCCACTCAACCCCTTGGATTTGACGATCATATCCTTCAACACCTTATTCACCGCGTGACCGATGTGAATGTCGCCGTTGGCATACGGCGGCCCATCGTGCAAAATAAACTTCGGGCGCCCGCTCATGGCGTTGCGCACTTGACGATAAACGTCGTTCTGCATCCAACGCTCAACCTGCTTCGGCTCTCGATTCGGTAGGCTTCCGCGCATCGGAAAGTCGGTTTCGGGTAAATTTAATGTGGGTTTATAATCTTTTGTCATGTCGAACACTTCAGTTTGATGGTTTTAAATTTGATGGTTTTAAAATTGAATTTCATTGTGGCGCCGGCCGAACCGTCGGCTCAGCCATGGTTAACATCTGCCGCGCCGCTTGCGCGTCTTGACGAATCTGGTGAGTCAGTGCCGCCAAAGAATCAAAGGTCATTTCAGGGCGAATAAAACGTTCGATTCGAACACCAATGTGCGCCCCGTAAACGTCCTTGTCCCAGTCGAACAAATGCACTTCAATCGAGGGGCGTTGCCCTTTCACCGTTGGCCGCACACCGATATTGGCCACCCCCGGCCAGTCGGTTGCCGCCAAGCCAGTTACTTTAACGGCATAAACGCCTTCCAGCGGCATTTGCAAACGCTTCGGATTCAGATTCAGGGTACGAAAGCCGATTTTGCGCCCCAGTTTCTGACCGTGAATAACACGCCCATGAAAGCAAAATGATTTGCCCAGTAGCCGCTTCGCTAACGCCAGATCGTGCACGGCCAAGGCTTCGCGCACGCGTGTGCTGCTAACACGAGCCGCATCCACTTCATAAGTAGTGACATCCGTGACCTCGAATCCCAGCCGATGCCCCTGTTCGCTCAGAAACCCAAAGTCGCCCTGGCGCTGATGCCCGAAACGAAAATCGTCGCCCACCACCAAGTGCCTAACCTTGAGACGTTCAACCAACAGGCGTTGCACAAAATCCTGTGCCGACCAGCTGGCAAATTCCGCTTCAAAGCGACACACCAATACAAAATCGACATCGGTTTGCTGAAAAGCGGCCAGTTTTTCACGCAGATTCATTAATCGCACCGGTGCGGATTCTGGCGAGAAATACTCGATCGGCAAGGGTTCAAACACCATCACCACCGACGGCAGCCCCAGCTGGGTCGCCAGCGTGTGAACCTGTTGCAAAATCGCCCCGTGCCCCAAGTGCACCCCATCGAAATTACCAATGGTCAAAACACAGCCATGCTGCAACTCGGCTTGCGCCAAGTGTAAATTATGTAAACCGCGTAACAAGCGCATCGAATTGATTTCGTTTATCGAAAAATCATAAAATTATAACGTATATCCATTGTCACACGGAAAATTCCATTCGCACATTGACAAACATCCTCACTCGAGTCGCGTGTCAGTGTAGTGTCCTAAACAAAGTGGACAATTAAGAAGCCCCCAAATTTTTCAAGTTTAGGCGCTGTTTGCAGGGAATGGCTCGTCCTTTCCAAAAACAGTAACGAAGACTTGGAGAATTTGGGGGCTTCCCTTCGGGCGAGTCAAGAAAACGCCATCTGCGTTGTTACAACCCTTGTAAAGGGCTAGCCATTCACTTCGGGTCGTGCCTAGCATAGGGCATTTTCTTGA
>NZ_JBNGDN010000081.1:0-9257 GCF_049975065.1 Hydrogenovibrio sp. | reverse complement strand
GCCCAGGCCTGGGCGATTTGATCCCGCACAACCTTCCGAAAAAAACCGCACGCTTTTCAACCTTTTTGCATTGTGCTATAGTCAAAAATTCTTACGGCTATGTCATTGTCATAAGCCAAATACCTTGGGCAAAATAACCAGGCCTGGTCAAAACATCAACGAATCAGCGGCCGGTTGATCACAGCTGAGTTACAACGATTGGCTGGGTTATCAATCAAATAAAAAATCTTAAAAAGGGGTGATTCATGGCAGTTAAAAACGAGTTGCAGTTATTCACCACACCTGACGGGCAGGTGAGCCTTGAGGTCACTTTTAACGATGAATCGGCTTGGCTGACGCAAGCTCAAATGATGGATTTGTTTGGACGCGACCAATCGGTTATTTCAAGACATATTAATAATGTCTTCAAAGAGGGCGAGCTGGAAAAGCAAAGCAATATGCAAAAAATGCATATTGCAAATTCAGATAAACCAGTGGCTTTTTACTCGCTGGATGTCATCATTTCGGTCGGTTATCGTGTTAAATCTCAACGTGGCACGCAATTTAGAATATGGGCAACGCAAACGCTTAAACAACACCTTCTGCAAGGATACACCCTTAATCAACAACGATTTGAAGACAACGCCCAAGCATTAGAGCAAGCCCTTCAACTGGTACGCAAAAGTGTTGACACTCCAATAAGGCGGCTTGCGGTTGTTGATTGTAGCATTCCGGGGTGAGAGAGGGGGCTACGTCTCCTGTGTGGTATGTTCCAAAATGGAACTTTTTGTAGCATTTCCTGGTGAGTATATTGCTTCAACATCATGCCAATACGTGTCGAGAATTGATCACAGACTAAACAACGGTTGTCAGAATGCAGATGATACGGCTTTTTATCCGACCGCAAGATGGGTTAAAGGGGGTTTGAATATGGAAATGATGACGTTAGATGAGTTCAAAAAAGAAGCGTTTAAAAACCCAAATTTAAAAAAGGAGTACGCTGCGCTTGAAGACGAATTTAAGCTGATCGAAGCTTTAATTGATATGCGCCAACAGGCGGGTTTAACGCTGGAAGAAATTGCTGAAAAAATGGGGTCTCAAAAAAGTATTGTCAGTCGGTTGCTATCTGGAAACACCAAGGCGAGCTGGAGGTTGTTGCAAAAATACGCTCAGGCTTGTGGGTTTAAAATTCAATTGCAATACTCAAATTATGAAGACTGAAGTCTGTCTAGAATTATCTGAATTGGGTTCTTGTCGTCATAATGCGGTTTTCGCCAGACCTGGTGAAACGCGTTAATGGTGTTGGTGTGCTGGATTCGGTAAACGCCCAGGCCTGGATTTGACCAGGCCTGGGCGTTTTTGCATTTGGTTGTATTGGGCGCTTTTCGGGTCAGTGTGGGCGTGCCAGTGAGAAGCGGTCGCGGGTGGTGGCGTAGAGGTCGCCGCCGAGCTTGCCGATGGTGTCGAGTTTTTCAGGGTTGATGTGGCCGTTTTCCATGACGCTGTCGCAGGTGTAAACGTGTGTGACGTCCAGCAGGATGAGGGTGCCGCCGGTTGGGGTGTCGGCCAGGGTGATGAGGTCGCGCAGTCGGCATTCGTAGCGTACTTGGGCATCGGCAACGCTTTTGGCTTGCACGGTTTGGCTGTCGCAGGCGGTGACTTGGGCGAGTTCGAATTCGCTGACGTCGTTGGGGTGGACGGCGGCGGTGGCGTTCATTTTGTCGGCCATGTTGGCGCTGACGATGTTGACCACGGCGTCGCCGGTGTCTTTGAGGTTGCGCAAGGTGTCTTTTTCCTGCTGGGTTTGCGGCATGACGTGGGTAAGGGTGAGCACCGGCGGGGTGACGCTGGCGACACTGAAGAAGGAGTAGGGCGCGAGGTTGTGGGTGCCGTTGGCGCTGAGGGTGCTGACCCAGGCGATGGGGCGTGGGATGATGCCGCCAACCAGCAGTTTGTATCGGTCTTGTGGGGGGAGTTGTTGAATGTCGTGTTGCATGGGGTTTCCTCTTGGTTTAGAAGTGGATTGGGATGTCGTCACGCATCAGGAGCCGTTTGCAGCCTTTGATGGGTGGGACTTGGGTTTGGGGAACCAGTCTGAACTTCTCCCTGTCCAGTAGTAGGCGGTGAGGCCGATCCATTCCTTCCATGCGGGTTCCAGTGTTTTTAGGTGGTCGTAAAAGTCGAGATTCATCTGTCGGTATTCGTCGCTGTTGGAGCGGTAATCCACCGGATAGGGGGTGACGTTGATCCCTTGTTTGTTGGCGACGCCAACGGCGCGGGGCATGTGGTAGGCCGAGGTGACCAGCAGGTAGTTGCCCTTGGGCTGCGGCAGTTGCAGGTGGATATTGCGGAAGTTTTCGTAGGTGTTGCGCGCTTCGGTTTCGATGGTGATGCGATCTGGGCGGATGTCGAGGGCGTTGAACAGTTGTTGGGCGAGATGGCCTTCTTTGTCGCTGTGTTGCAGTTGCACGCTGCCGCTGCCACCGGTGAAGAGAATGGGGGCGTCTGGGTAGTGCATCGCAAGTTGTTTGGTGGCGATGTAGCGGTCACCGGCCAGGCCGAGTTCGGCGGTTTGCCAGCTGAGGCTGCGTTTGAGATCTTCGCCGCCGCCGAGGACGAGAATGCCGTCGATGTTTTCCGGCAAGGTGTCGGGTTTGCTGTAGCGTTTTTCCAGCGGTTGAATGAGGTGGTCGCCGATTGGGTAGGCCAGAACCACTAAAGCGGCTAGGGCGGTGGGAATGAGGATGATTTTGGCGGTTTGAATGCGGTGAAACGCTAAAAACAGCACGCCCATGAGGGTGAATAACATCAGCAGGTTGGCGGGGCTGAGCAGTGCCCAACCGATTTTTGAGAGAATGAAAAAGACGTTATCCATAAGACCTTTTAAGCCCCTTTTGTTGTGCTTTGGCTAGGTGGTGCCGGTTTCAAGCAAGTCGGTGGCCAAGATGGTTTGGTCTCGCCCGGTTTCTTTGGCGACGAAAACAGCCTTATCGGCCTCGGCAAAGAGTTGGGCAAAGGTGTCGCCGTTTTCCGGGTAGCCCGCAATGCCGATGCTGAGGGTAAACGGCAGGATGCCAAGGCTTCGCCAGTCCGCCTCGCGAAAGGTTCGGTGGAGTTTTTCGCTGATGGCCTGGGTGTTGTTGAGCGGGGTGTTGGGAAAGATAATGACAAATTCTTCGCCGCCCCAGCGGTAGATGATGTCGGTTTCGCGCAGGGCGTTTTCCAGTTGTTGCGCACCGAACACAATGGCGTCGTCGCCCTTTTGGTGTCCGTACATGTCGTTGATGTTTTTGAAGTCGTCAAAGTCCACCACGGCCAGGCTCATGGGGCGCTGATTGCGCTTGGCGAGCGCCAGTTGGCGTTGGGCCTGTTTTTCGCCTTCGCGTCGGTTGGGCAGTTGGGTGAGTACGTCGTGCGCTGCAAGGTCTTCCAGCTGGAATTGCAGGTGTTTGCGGTCGGTGATGTCTTGCACCATGCCGACCATGCGCAGGGGTTGATTCTGGGCATCGAACTGACAGGTTTTGCCGCGATCATGTACCCATAAATAATGACCGTTGCGATTGCGCAGGCGGTATTCGACTTCATAAACACTGCGGATGCCGTGATGGTAGTCTTGCATGGCTTGCAGCACCATTTGCAGGTCATCCGGGTGGATGTTTTGCGTCCAGGTTTTCACATTGGGTGCCATTTCGTCCGGGCCGTAGCCGAGCATTTTTTTGAGCTGGGGGCTGAAAAACACATAATCGGTTTCGATGTCCCATTCCCACAGGCCGTCCAGGGCTTCATTGAGCGCAAACCAGACACTGTCTTCGCGGGTTTGCAGGTCTTTTTCAAACGCCAGGCGCTTATTGACATTGCGCGCGCTGGAGAGAAAGTAGGTTTTGCCCTGGTGTTCGAAATGGGTGGTGACCACTTCCACGGCGATGTCGCCGCCGTTTTTGTGGCGGTGGCGTCCCACGAAGGTGTAGGCTTTGTGCGCCTGAATGACTTGCACCATTTCATCCCATTGCGGCTGGCCGACCACGTCTTTTTGCAGCGACAGTACGGAATGATTTAACACTTCTTCGCGGTTGTAACCCAAATCTTCAAATCCGGCGCGGTTGCACCACAGAATGTGGGAGGTTTCCGGGTCCAGCAGATAGATGGCATCGGCCAAGTGGTCGAAGAGGGTTTCCAGTTCAGGTGGTGTAGGCGCTGTGGTTTTTGTCATAGCTTTTTGTGGGTCGCCGCTTTGAGTGGTCGAGAGCTTGGTCGTTTATCACGGTTATCATAAAGGTATCTTATACGATGTGGGCGTAAATTTAACTATATTATTATTTTATCAACTTGAAAAAATGGTTTAAGCCCTTATTTTTAAATTAATTCAGTTGCATCCTGCTGCCTTGTGAGCGGTGGGGTTTGGTTTAGGAGTTTAAGCAGATGATGGATAAATTTACGTCACAATTTCAGTCGGTTCTCAGTCAGGCGCAGTCGATGGCGCTGGGCTTGGGGAATCAGTTTATCGAGCCGGTGCATATTTTGGCGGCGATGATGGCGGAGCAAACGTCTTTGTTGCAGTTGGCGGGGGTGAACGTCGCCCAGTTAAAGCGGGCGGTGGATGAAAAACTGCCAGGCCTGCCGAAAGTATCCGGGCATGGCGGCGATGTGCAACTGTCGCAAAACAGTGGGCGCGTGTTGAATTTAATGAACCAGCTGGCGCAGAAACGTGGCGATGCGTACATTGCCAGTGAATTGTTTTATTTAGCCGCTTTGCAGTCCAACGATTCGATCAAGGATGTGTTGAAGCAGGCGGGCGCGACGGAACAGGCGATCGAAGCAGCCATTGACCAGGTGAGAGGAGGCGAAACCGTGCAAGACCCAAATGCGGAAGAAAACAGACAGGCGTTGGATAAATACACGCTGGATTTAACCGAACGGGCGCGCAGCGGTAAGCTGGACCCGGTGATTGGACGGGATGACGAGATTCGCCGTGCCGTTCAGGTGTTGCAGCGCCGTACGAAAAATAACCCGGTGCTGATCGGGGAGCCAGGTGTGGGTAAAACCGCGATTGTGGAAGGTTTGGCACAACGCATTGTGAATGGCGAAGTGCCGGAAGGCCTGAAAAACAAAAAGCTATTGTCGCTGGATTTGGCTGGACTCTTGGCGGGCGCGAAATATCGCGGTGAATTTGAAGAGCGTTTAAAAGCCTTGTTAAAAGACTTGGAAAAACAAGAAGGCGCGGTCATTCTGTTTATCGACGAAATCCACACCATGGTCGGTGCCGGTAAAACCGAAGGCTCGATGGATGCCGGAAATATGTTGAAACCGGCTTTGGCTCGCGGTGAACTGCACTGTATCGGGGCCACCACGCTGGACGAATATCGTGAAAATATTGAAAAAGACGCCGCGCTGGAACGCCGTTTCCAGAAAGTGATTGTGGACGAACCGAGCGAAGAAGACACCATTGCCATTTTGCGCGGTTTGAAAGAGCGTTACGAAGTGCATCACGGCGTGGCGATTACCGACCCGGCGATTATTGCAGCGGCGCATCTGTCGCAGCGTTACATTGCTGATCGACAATTGCCGGATAAAGCCATCGACTTGATTGATGAAGCCGCCTCGCGCATCCGCATGGAAATCGACTCCAAACCGGAGCAAATGGACAAGCTGGATCGCCGTTTGATTCAATTGAAAATCGAACGTGAAGCCTTGAAAAAGGAAAAGGATGACGCCTCGAAAAAACGCCTAAACGTCTTGCAAGAATCCATCGACGAGATGGAAAAAGAATACGCTGACCTGGAAGAAATTTGGAAAAAAGATAAGGCGGCGCTGCAAGGTGCCAAGCAGTATAAAGAAGAACTCGATAAAGCACGGATTGAAATGGAAGCGGCGCACCGTGAGGGCAACTTGGCACGTATGTCGGAGCTGCAATACGGCGTGATTCCGGATTTGGAAGCCAAAATCAAAGCGGCGGAAGAAGCGGAAAATGAAGCCGAAGGCCAGGTGCATTTATTGCGCAATAAGGTCACGGAGGAAGAAATCGCCGAAGTGGTGGCGCGTTGGACCGGGATTCCGATTTCCAGAATGTTGGAAGGTGAGCGCGATAAATTGTTGCGCATGGAAGAAGCCTTGGGCGCGAAGGTCATTGGCCAGCAGGAAGCGGTGTCGGCGGTGTCGGATGCGATTCGCCGTTCCCGCGCCGGTTTGTCGGACCCGAACCGTCCGAACGGATCTTTCCTGTTCCTGGGGCCGACCGGGGTCGGGAAAACCGAGCTGACCAAAGCCTTGGCCGATTTTCTGTTCGATACTCAGGATGCCATTGTGCGTTTGGATATGTCGGAGTTTATGGAAAAACATTCCGTGGCGCGTTTGATCGGTGCGCCTCCGGGCTATGTCGGTTATGAACAGGGCGGTTACTTAACGGAAGCGGTGCGCCGTAAACCCTATTCGGTGATTTTGCTGGATGAGGTGGAAAAAGCGCATCCGGATGTGTTCAACATCCTGTTGCAAGTGCTGGATGACGGTCGTTTGACCGATGGCCAAGGGCGCACGGTGGATTTCAAAAACACGGTGATTGTGATGACGTCCAACCTGGGCTCGCACATTATTCAGGAAAAAGCCGCCACGGCGACCTACGATGAAATGAAGCAGGATGTTATGGAAGTGGTCGGTAGTCATTTCCGCCCGGAATTCATTAACCGGATTGACGACATCGTGGTGTTCCATCCATTGGATCAGGCGCAAATTCGTGCGATTGCCGATATTCAGTTGAACCATCTGCGTGCGCGACTGGCGGACAACGATTTGCAATTGGAAATCGCGGGCAGTGTGCTGGATAAAATCGGTGAGGCCGGTTTCGATCCGGTCTATGGCGCGCGACCTTTGAAGCGTGCGGTGCAACAATTGGTGGAAAACCCCTTGGCGCAACGTTTGTTGAAAGGCGAGTTTGCCGCGGGCGACACGGTTCATATCGGTTTGACGGACGGCGAAATCGATTTTCACTGAGGTGACTCAGCCGTGATTCGGCGAACAAAATCACCGGATATATAACCCGCCCATAACCCGCTCAGGCTTGGCCGAGCGGGTTTTTTTATCGCTAAAAACAACGCCGTTTGGTGAAATAAACCGGTTTAAGGTTTAAACTGATAATTGTGGGTTTTTGAGTGATGCTTTGGTTTTGACCATTATCTAGGAGGTCGTAATGCACGAACTGTCTTTGCTGGAAAAAATAAATCGATTGCCCCGTGATAAGCGTGAAGAGGTGATTGATTTTATCTCTTTTTTGGAATCCCGCTATGCTCGTTCAGATGCCGAGTTGAAGGGCGTGGCACCTTGGACGGGTGAAAGCTATCTCAGCATGAGTTTAGACCAAGCGATGCGAGGTTTAGAGGATGAACCTGAAATGTATCATGATGATGACCTGAAAGAGCGCTGGTCATGAAGTGTGAAGGCCAGATTGCCTTGATGCCATTTCCATTCACCGATCTAACGAACAGTAAGCGTCGCCCAGTGTTACTATTGCGCCGCCTCGATCAAAAACATGATGATTGGCTTGTTTGTGTGATTTCGTCTCAAATCCATCAATACCACGAAAATTTAGACTGGGTGCTGGATGATAAAGACCCAGAGTTTGAGCGCACGGGCTTGAAAGTGACCAGTGTCATAAGGTTATCCCGCTTAGCGGTATTGGACGGGAGCCTTTTATTAGGAAAATTGGCTCGATTCATCACGAAAGGCTTGTGGCGCTAAAATACAGGCTGAGTGACTGGCTGATCGCTGACAGCGGTGGACTTCGTTCTAGATGATAAGTGGGTTTGACCAGGCCTGGGTAATATCACCTTGTCTGGGTGATTAAATTGACTTCTGGTTTGTGATAAGTAAAATGATAATTGTTATTATTAATATTTTCTTGAGGAACGGGTCATGAGTCGAGCGATTGAGAGCCAAGCGCGTGTCACGGTTGATTTGGATTGGGATAAACTATTGGAATTAATGCAAAGCGGGGTGTTGTGTGGGGCGGATATTCATGCGTCCGATCCCGAGACGAAAGCGATGATTCGCCAGGCCTGTCTGAAAAGCTGTGTGCAGAAGGTGTGCGCTCAGTGCCCGATGAATTCGATGTGTGCGCAGCCAGGCTGTGATGTGCCGATTTGGATTCCAACGCGCCTGCCGTCATAATGCGTTCGCCCGCACGACTGCGAAATCCGACAAATGGCCAGGCCTGGTGAAAAGGGTATAATGATCGGTTAGGTATTCGGTTCGTTTTTCGGGTTAGGAGGCTAGGGCTTGAACAGTAGCATTGAGGTTAAAATTCCGTTTCATTTTAAAGGGCAGTTATTTGAACCGGCCAGTCGTTTGGATTTGGACGATTGGGCACAGCGCGGTACGGGTGAATGGCCAGACCTGGTAAAACGGGTGGCGCAGGAAAACGGTATCGGGGCTTATTCTTACGAGTTGGAAGTGATGGAAGTCTCGGAGCCGGTTTTTACTCATCCGACCGGTGAGGCGGGAGCATTTTTGGATGCCGAGAGTGGCACGTTTGATTTTGAAGGCTTTCGGGCGCACTGGCTGGCACAGAAGGCGTTTGAGCGTTTGGCTGTGATTGCCGAGTCGTGTCTGGGGGTTAGGTTGCAGCCGGATTCCGACCTGCATCAGGCGTTGATGCAGGCGTTTCTGGCGGGACGCGAAGAGCGAAATTAGTTATGATTGCAGGCGCGCAGCACGGCGTCTTCAGCGGCGTCGAGGTTGTCGATGCTGATGTTTAGGTTTTTCAAACGACCGTCTTTGATATTGTAGATAAACCCGTGGATGGCGAGGCATTGCCCCTTTTTCCAAGCGTTGCGCACCGCCGGAATATGGCAGATATTGCGCACCTGTTCTTCCACATTGATTTCACACAACCGATTCACTTTTTCTTCATAGGGCATGGCGTCCAGTTGGGCTTGGTTGCGCTGGTAGTATTTTCGAATCGGGCGCACCCAGTGGTCGATCAGGCTGGGGTTGCCTTCTTCCAGCGAGGCCATGACGCCACCGCAGCCGTGGTGTCCGTTGACGATAATGTGCTTGACCTTGAGCACTTCCACCGCATATTGGATGACGGACAGTACATTCATGTCGCTGGAGTTCACCAGATTGGCAATGTTGCGGTGCACGAAGATCGTGCCGGGGTCCATTTTCACCAGTTGGTTGGCCGGCACGCGGCTGTCGGAGCAACCGATCCATAAGTATTCGGGTTTTTGTTGTTGGGAGAGGGTTTCGAAGAAATGGGGGCGTTCGGCATTGACTTCGTCCACCCATTC
>NZ_JBNGDN010000080.1:0-9381 GCF_049975065.1 Hydrogenovibrio sp. | reverse complement strand
GTGAAACCAATGCTCTGCGCAATCTCAGCACAAATTTATGAAACATTCGGGTTAACATCATTAATGAGCGATTCAGTGACAGCGGATGCGTCCGTTTTTCCACAGAAATCCGATTTCACTCTAGAAGGAACATTCATGAACTTAGAACAAGCCCGCTTTAATATGGTGGAACAACAAATACGCCCTTGGGACGTGCTCGACCCGCAGATTCTCGAACTTTTCATGACAACCCCTCGCCATGAATTTGTTACCGAAGCCCAGCAAGCCTTAGCCTACAGTGACATTGAACTGCCCATTGGCGAAAACCAGACCATGTTACCACCGCGCGTTGAAGCACGACTGCTGCAGGCTCTTGACCCTTCTTTTAACGAAAGCGCCTTGGAAATCGGCACCGGCTCCGGCTACACCACGGCCATTCTGGCCAAAGCGGTCAAACACGTAACCACCGTTGAAATCCACCCCAGTTTGCAATCCCAGGCAAAAGAACGACTCAAGTCATTCAATAACATCACCTTTCAACAAGGGGATGCCAGCCAGGACTGGCAGGATGCCCAAAGCTACGACGTGATCCTTATTACCGGTGCGGTCACAGAAACACCCCAAGCGTATAAAAACAAACTGAATTTAGGCGGGCGTCTGGCGGTTATTCATGGCCAGAAACCGGTGATGACAGCGGAAGTCTATACCCGCATCAGTGAGTCGGAATGGGAAAGTGAAACCTTATTCGAGACCTGCATCCCATACTTAGTGCATGCCGAACCGAAAGACACCTTCGCATTCTAAACACCAGAGCAACACCCAGCGTCAGCGCACTCTGCGCAGGCGCGCCCATCCGCTCCCTTCAGTTTAAGTCTGCGTCGTCTCGCACACGCAAGAAAACCGGAAACCGTGGTTTGCCGGTGCTCGTAAGGCCATAATACTTAAACGTTACCCAGGAATGCAGCGGGGGCGGCTGGGTTCGCTGTTGATCCGTCAAACCGGTTCCCAATCGATTTTTTTGACCCTTCCATTCACAAACCAAGGCACCGACTTTTCCAGTCAACCGGCCTTTTCCCGCGGTAAAGGCCACAACACGACATTCATCGTCCAGATAGGTTTTCACCTTCAACGCCGAAACGGTACGACCTGTCTCATAAGGACGGTTAGGGGCTCGTAAAATCAGCCCCTCAGCCCCCTTATCAACCTTGGTCTTCAGTTCGGTTTGTAAATGCACTTCACTGCGAACAGGTACTTGCTCAATGAGCTGCAACTGTTTAATCGGGTGTAATGTAAGGTAAGCCTTCAATACCGCTAACCGCTCCAGTAAGCCGCCTGGCTGATTTGGAACCTCAAAGACTTGAAAGGAAATTTGTTGCCAGCGCGTGTCAGGCTGTTGCTGACGCACAATGGATACGATGTTTTCAAAATCTCCCCGCTTCGTCCAGAGCTCACCATCCAATTCAAACGGTGGCCAGCCTTTGAGAAACCAATCTGGTGCGGCAATATCATGCCCACCGCGGGTTCGCAATGAGCGACCATTCCAATAGGCACGCACCCCATCCAGTTTTTCACTCATCAACCAGCCGACCACTGGCTGCCCTTGATGATAGACTTTCGGTAAAAACAGCTCGGGCGGCTCCGCCGCATTCGCAACCGCCACCACCCAAAAACTAAAAAGGAGGCTAAAAAGCCTCCCAAGCAACCACCTGCACGTCATTTTGTCTCCACCACACTTATGAAACGGCGAAGAATAAAATTCCGTTCATGTTTAAGCTTATTAAAAGTCATGTATTACTGCAGTTTTGAGCTGACCAATAAAATATCAGCGCGGTTCTTATCCACTAATTTGGCGCCAATTCCTTTTACGTTCTGCAGATCGTCTGCCGATTTAAAATCACCATGCGCCTTGCGATAATCCACAATCGCTTTGGCCTTGACCTCACCCACACCGTTTAAAGACTCCGCAATCTGCTCTGCAGAAGCGGTGTTTATATTCACAGGGGCCGCCAAAACCATAGCGGAAAAAAACAAACCCAATACCAACGTCATCCATTTTGTCATCATAATATCTTCCTAAGATTAAGCTATTAAAATCAAAGATTACGCAAAATTATGCGTCTTTATAATAGCCTAAAAAGCACCCAGATTGACAGAATATTGAGTTTTACGTATAAAAATTATTTAAGACGTATTACTCATTTTAATGAGAGCATTAGTCTTCATTAAAGGCACGCACCAACATATCCGCAATCGGCTTGACCAGATAGCCAAAGAAAGTACGTGCGCCGGTTTGAATAATCGCTTCTGCAGGCATACCTGGCAACATGAACAATCCATCCTTTTTCATCTGCTCAACGCCTTTTTCGGTAATGAGGATTTTGGCTTCAAAATATTTGGTTCCATTTTGTTTATCCTCAAAACTATCCGGTGACAGGTGCACGACTTCCCCTTCAATGACATGGGTCATCTGGGTGTTAAAGGCGGAAAACCGCACGTCTGCCAGCAAGCCAACATGCACCCGATCAATATCCGAAGTGGAGACACGCACCTCAACAACATAACTCTTCGAGTCTGGAACGATTTCCATCAAAGGTTCACCGGCTCGCACCACACCGCCGACCGTGTGCACTTCCAAACCTTTTACCGACCCATTGGTCGGAGCGGTAATTTCAATGCGGTTTAAACGATCAAGCAGGGTGATTTTGCGCGACATTAAATCCAACTTTTCGGTTTGCACACGGCGTAACTCCGCCACAGCTTCCTGCAAAAACCGCTGCTTACGCAACACCAATTCAGCTTGCGTCTCCTGAATCTGTACTCTCAAGCGGGCAATTTCCGATTCATTGGAGGCCTTTTCACCTTCCAATTGCGACAAGTCACGCTTCATCTGCTCCAAGCGCACCTTGTCGGTAAACTGCTCCTTGAATAGGGCTTCCCAGTCCACTACTTCTTTGCGATAGGAGGCAATGCGACTGTCCAAACTCACCAACACATTTTCCAGGCCGCTGATCTGCTGCTCCAGCGCCTTGACTTTCTTGCGATAAATCGCCAGCTCTTGATTCAGCGACTCGGTGTTGGCCTTAAACAGTTCGCGCTGCCCCAACATCAACTCCGCCACATCGGGATTGTCTTTTTGAGCCAGCAAGGCTTTGGGAAATACGATTTTATCCGCCATGCTTCTTTCGGCTTTCAGGCGGGCTTCCATTCCCAAGGCTTCATTCAAACGTGCTTGAACCGAAGCCAGCTCTGATGAAGCTTGCGTGGGGGACAGGCGCAACAATACCTGTCCTTTTTCCACATGCGACCCCTCCTTAACGTCGATTTCATCGACGATGCCACCTTCATAGTGACTGATGGTAAGATTATTGGTTTCGACCGCCACTTCACCCGGCGCCACCGCAGCGCTACTTAGGGGGGCAATGGCCGACCAAACCCCCATACCGCCAAAGACAACAAGCAAGATAATCCAACCAAAGCGACGATAAAAGCCGTCACTGGTCGGAATATCCGGCAGGTCATCCTGCTTTTTGAGTGCCAGCGAGTCAAAATCGGAAGGCTCGTGTTTTTTGGCGACCACGTCACCTTGCAACGGCTCGGTCACATCGGTCTTTTCTGCAACTTTTTTCAAACGGTTATCTGACATACTACTTCCTGAGAATTCCTAAGAACGATTTTGATTGGTAAGAGAAATTTGGCCATTCTGCAGCGCCAACAACACTTCGTCACGCTCACCAAAGCCTTTCAGCTCGCCTTGCGCCATCAGCAACACCTTATCCGCCAGCTTCAACACCTGTTTACGGTGAGAAATCAACACCACCGTCACCCCTTTGTCTTTTAACTGTGTCAAGGCATCCGACAAAGCCTTTTCACCCTGCTCATCCAGATTGGAATTCGGCTCATCCAAAATCACCAGTTTCGGGTTACCGTACAAAGCACGTGCCAAGCCGATACGCTGGCGTTGTCCACCAGACAAACCGGCATTACCACTGGCCAAAACTGTGTCATATCCCTGAGGTAGGCGTAAGATCATTTCATGCACACCCGCCATTTTTGCGGCTCGCACCACCCAATCCGGATCCAGCTGACCGAAACGACTGATGTTTTCTGAGATCGTCCCCGAAAACAATTCAATGTCCTGTGGCAAATACCCAATATATTGCCCCAAATGATTTTTATCCCAGGTGTGAATATCGGCACCATCTAAACGCACCTTACCGGCTAAAAGCGGCCAAACCCCCAACAAAGCTCGCACTAATGAAGATTTACCGGCGGCACTCGGCCCGACTACAGCCAAAATCTCGCCACGGTTCAGGGCAAAGGTCACACCTTTAACGGAAGGCGCTTGAGCCCCCGGTGGCACCACCATTACACCCTCACAACTTAAATGCCCTTCTGGGTCAGGCAGCGCCATCGTTTCGGGTTTAGGTGGGTAGGCTTCAAACAATTCAGACAAGCGCTTGTAGGCCGAACGTGCCGAACCGAAACCTTTCCAAGAACCGATCAGCAAGTCAAGCGGTGCCAAAGCACGTCCCAAAATAATCGAACCGGCAATCATCATGCCCGGGGTAATTTCATTATTAATCGCTAACCAAGCCCCTAACCCCAAGATCAGCGATTGAAACATCAAACGCAAATTTTTAGAAATATTCGAATAAATACTGGCGCGGTCACTGGCATCACTTTGTTTTTTCAAAAATCCGAGATGACGCTGCAACCAACGATCCTTCAGGTTCGACTCCATCCCCATCGCCGAAACCACTTCCGCATTTTTCAAACAAGACGAAGCGTAATTAACTGACATCAAGCTTTCGCCGTTGGACTCTTCCAGCAATTTTTTGGTCGAACGTTCGTTTAAAACGGCAATCGTAAATAGAGTCAACGCGGCCACGATACCGAAAATCCCGAACAAAGGATCGAACAAAAACAGTATACCGATGTATATCGGCAACCAAGGCGCGTCAAAAAACGCAAACGGACCGTTACCCGCCATATACTGGCGCAGATTATTCATGTCATTAATGGGCTGAGCCGAATCCTTACCCGGCTCCTTGACCGAACGCGAAAACATGGATGCAAACAAATTGACATTTAAATATTGATCCAGACGATTACCCACCCGAATCAGTATACGAGCCCGAATAAACTCCAAAAAGCCCATTGTCATAAACAACCACACCACAATCAACGTCAGCATGATTAAGGTTTCTTCACTGCGACTGGTGACCACACGATCGTATACCTGCAACATGTACAGTGCCGGCACCAACATCAAAATATTAATAAAGAAACTGAATACGCCAATGCTGACAAACGAATGTTTGACACTCAATAACGCCTTCTGTACTTCGGTTTTTTCCGTTTCCTGATTTCTCATCTGCTTTCTACCACTCCCAACAATTCAGATGTGTTCATTTTTTCGTTCCAACGCTCTGCCCGCAGACAAGACTAATATCCCTTAACAACCGCAACCGGATCCGTCATATAAGTCTCCACATCCGACGGTTCAAATTTTCCGATCAAATACAAGAGTTCAAATTGCGATTTTAAATTCTTAAAAATCTCAGCATTCAGTTTGCGCTGCGCATTATACATACGGGTTTTCGCTTCCAAAACATCGAAAACACCACGTAAACCGTACATTAAACCCTTTTCCGCCGCGGCCAGATACGCATCGGCCGACACCAGCGACTTTTCAAACGCCAGAATATTTTCGTAAGAACCTTGTAAGTTCGCCAACGACTCCTCGGTTTTGACCTCAACGAAATACAGTTGATCTTCCACATTATGTCGTGCGCTTTGTACCATACTGCGTGAAGCCGACACACGAGAATTGGTACGCCCCCCTTCGTAAATCGGCATACGCACCTCCACTAAAACCTTAGCGTTTTCCGTGATCGAATTTTCATAACTGTCGGCATCATAATATTCTGCACGTGCCGTTACTTCCGGCCAATACTCGCCGATCTGCACTTCCACATCTGCCTGCGCCTCATCCAGTCGCTGACGCGCCGCCAGAATCAAAATAGAATGCTCGCGTGCATCCGCCACCCAGTCCGTTTTCTTCAAAAGCGACTCGGTACGTTCCCACATATCTTCGGGAACAGGCTCAACCTTGTCATACTTCACCCCAATGAGTTGCTCCAACCGCTTACGAACCACCTGAGCACGGGTTTTTTCCGCTGACAAACTCGCCTTCAGCTCGTCATACTTTGACGTGGTTTCCAGCATATCCATTTTGGTAGCCATCCCCCGACCCAGCATCGCTTCCAAGCGTTCCATCTTTATTTCATGATCCGCCACTTCCTGAGTTGAAATCTCCACCATCGTGATGCTCTCCAACACATCAACATAGGCTTCAATCGCCTCTAAGCCTGTGTCAAAGGCCGCACGCTTGAACTCCAACTCTGCACTGCGCACCGATTCATTCGCTTTCGTAATACCCTGAAAACGACGATACGAAAACAATGGTTGACTTAAATTCACCCCACGACGATTAAAATTATCCGACTCGTTTTTAAGAAAATCCGTCGAATACTCGCCATAGCCGTAATGACCGCTCACCGACAAATTCGGCAAGACTTCTGACCAGGCCTGGTCAATCGCTTCTTTTTCAGAATCCAACTGACTTTGCTTTGACAGTAACGACTGGTTATACACCAAGGCGGTTTTATAGGTATCCACCAACGACAAAGACGGAATCACTTTCTCTGTTTGCGCCAACGCTTGAGCGCTTAACAACAAACCACCGACAATCCAAACACTTAACCGCAAAATCCACCTCTCAGACTGAACCAATGTAAACTTAAATTACTCAAAATTTTTAATGTGCATTCTGATGCAAAAAACCTTTATAAAATGTCATCACAATAATTTTCACATCAAACCAAAGTGACCAATTGCGAACGTAATGCAAATCAAATTCAACGCGCTTACACATTTTATCTAACGAATCCGTTTCCCCACGCCAACCATTCACTTGTGCCCATCCAGTTATTCCCGGTTTAACCAAATAGCGCTGCATGTATTTCGGAACAAGTTTGCGATAAACTTCGTTCTGCGCCACTGCGTGAGGTCTCGGCCCCACCACCGACATTTTCCCCTGAATTACATTAAAGAATTGCGGCAATTCATCTAAACTGGATCGCCGTAAAATATGACCTATTGGCGTCACTCTCGGGTCTCTTTTTCGCACTTGAACCAAATCTGCAGGATTATCTTCACATGCATCGCAATACATAGTCCGAAACTTATACACAGAAATCTCACGGCCATTCAAACCATAACGACGCTGTTTAAACAGCACCGGACCTTGAGAAGAAACCTTAACCGCAAAAGCTAAGACCAGCATCAAAGGAGCAAAAACAACCAAAGCCACGACTGAAATCACGACATCCTCTACACGCTTGATAAATTGTGCAAACGGATGCGTCAAGGCCGAATCAAATACTCCCAGCACGGGAATGCCACTGATGTCGGTCACTTTGGCATGAAGCAAGTCAAAAACAAACAAATCCGGCACATACTTCACCACAACAGATGTGTCCGATAAAGTCTCCAGTAACGATTTAATCTGCGTCATCTGCTCCACAGGCAAACACAAATAAACTTCATCGACTTTCAAACGATGAATATCTGCTTTCAAATTGGCTTTTTGTAACGGCACAATCACCGGTTCCGTTCCGTCATATCGAGTCAAATTATTCGTGTAAAAATCGGATTGGATTTCTGTCCCAGAAATCGGATCCGAATCATAAAATCGCAACAGCCTATATCCAAGCCCCGCATCATGCACAACCCGTTCTGCCAATGATTCCGCTAAGGCATTACGCCCAACAATAACCACATTTTTACTATTACCACCATGCGCACGATAAACGATCAAGACCCTGCGGATTACCAAACGATAGAACATTAATACCAATGGAGTCAAAGCGCCCCACAAAAGCACCATATCCTTTGGCCATAAAGCCCAAGAAGACAATACAAACATCAATGCCAGCCAAAGGAGCCAAGTCCAGAGCCATGCCACCAGCACCATTTTTATACTGGCAAAAAACGGTCGTCCGCGCCAATTTTGATAAATGCCCGACACCTGAGCGAGCACCACAAAAGTCATCCCGGACACCATTGCAAACATCGCCAGCCACAATGAGTCCAGCACCATCTTTGAACCGAACAACCACACAAACAGCACGGCCGTCACGGCAAGATCCAGAAAACGGTGTAGCCAGACAAACGAAGCTTTATCTGGATGCAAAAAAGCTTTAAACACTCAACAACCTAATCACTAATTCAATGCCTAAGACCATGGCTTAAGCCTAAACTCAAGCTTTCCCGCAAAACACATTTAAAAACACTCATTCATTACGCCCAAATAACAACACTCTTGAACTCAAGCTGAGTATTGTAGACGAATTATACCCTCAAAAATGTGACATTTGTCACACTTTTATTCAATATTACATATTGCCCCCTTAATGAACATTCAAAATAGACGTAGAAAACATCATAAAAGTAGTTTCAACCCGAAAATTTCATAAATTATGCGCTCTATCGCTTACCCTTTGATTTTACAAGAAATATTTTCTCAGTCATTCGTAATCGCGAATACGGCGCTTAATCGAAAATTCCCTTGTGAAAACAATATCCTGCATGATCTTAACGCAAATTGATAAAATTTTCGGGTTAAGAGACAAACCGAATAATGCAAAAGGGGCAAAAAAGAACACCCGACCGCCAAATATCGATCGGGTTAGAAGACAGGACTCAAGACTCACAGACGCGAGTCAGAACGAGGTGTATTCATCTCCCGCAAATTAATGCTTTTGATTATTAAGTCCCTCACGAACGGCTTTCGCATAAGCTTGGCGTGCTGTTTGCACAATCGCCAACTCACTTTCCAAGCGACTTAACTGCTGATCACAAAATCGAATTGAAGCCGCCTGACCACGTGCATTATCAGACAAATCACTTAATAAATATTTTTTATCATCAATGCGTAAAACATTTTCATCCAACTCGGTTTGTTGGTCGGGCAAATTTTCCGACAACGAACGACCATACGCATTACGTGCCGTTTTTGTTGCCGCTAGCTCCATTTGTAAATCCACAATCTTCTTATCCACAAAATTCATCGACTGAAGCGTATTCTTAACCTCATCGGACAAATCTGCCAACTGATATTCCACATCATCTATTGTGACTTTTGCCATGCAAATCTCCTTTTTTCTGTTACCAACATAGTCTGAATGTTTCATAAATTTGTGCTAAAACAACACAAAACTTTTGTTTCACAAGTAAATTTTCTCGATTTACTCCTTCGGGCATGGCGTTCTTCGTTTCGAGAACGCATCCACGATAACGGCCAACTGGGAATATAATGCTTGTGCAATCAAGAAGAAA
>NZ_JBNGDN010000079.1:6333-9399 GCF_049975065.1 Hydrogenovibrio sp. | reverse complement strand
TGTCGGATGACGGCACTAACGTTGGATTGTTCATGTTTGTGGCCGATACGGCGGAAGATTTGAGTGCCGGTACTTTGTATGCCGCTAAATGGGTTCAAACCTCAGAAGATAATTCAAGCATGGGACAAGCCGTTATTCAGTGGATTGATATGGGCCATGCCACGGATGCTGCAATTAAAGCGATTGTCGCGGACAAACCGAAGTTTGACAACATTTTTGCAACGGAAACGCCACAAGATGATGGTTCCTGCGCAACTTCTGGATTTTTCAACGTCAATACCGAAGCCGGCAACGAATGTTTGCAATTGCAAGACGTCAATGGCGATACGGTTGTGGATGCCGCGGATGAAGCGATTGCCGCACGTTTGGAAACACGTCGTATGGCGGCCTACAAAGGGGCGACGACCGAGTTCCGTAAAGAGGAAGGGGTTACCTTCAATGAGCGTGACAACAAGTTGTATATCGCCATGTCCGAAGTCGCTTACGGTATGGAAAGCAATGCCAAGAAAGGGGTTCCCAACACTTCTTACGACCTAGGCGGAAATAATGATATTCGCGTTGAATACAACCCTTGTGGTGCGGTTTATGCTCTGGATGTGGCTACCAACTCAACCATTGGTTCCGATTATGTGGCCTACAGCATGAAAGGCTTGGTGAGTGGTACACCAGTGGATTACTCCGGAACGGCTTTGGAAGGAAACACCTGTGATGTGGACGGAATCGCTAACCCGGATAACGTTACCTTCTTGCAAGGTTCCGATATTCTGGTGATTGGTGAAGATACCAGCAAACACCCAAATGACATGGTCTGGGCGTATAACATCAAAGACGGTTCCATGGAGCGTATCTTCACCGGTCCTTACGGTTCTGAAACCACATCGACTTTCTGGCATAAAGACATCAATGGTTTCGGTTACCTGACGGTGACGACGCAGCACCCATTCGGTGAAGTCAGCGGTTCTTATACGCGACCAGCCGGTGTTGATACCAAGTCGGAAGCCGGTTACATCGGGCCGTTCGATTTCTCGGACGTCAAATAATCCGATCATCTCTCTTGGCCGATTCTCGGCCAATGTCAATGAGCCTCGCCTTATGGCGGGGCTTTTGTATTTCAGTGTAAAGAGTCAAAATTATGATTGTTTCTTATTTTTTTAAGGCGGCCTTTTGGACGTCTATTGTTGGGCTCTCGGCCTGTTCGAATGCAACCGAATCGAACAAGGTTCAAAACGTTGAAATCATCACCTTGGACGGCCCACAAACCGTCCAGCAGGTGACCGCCATGTTTGACGACGACTGGTTGTTGAATACCAAGGTGCACCATCGAGCCAGTAGCTACATCCCGTCCCAGTGTTACACCCGTACGGAAGGGCAAAACGGCCAGGTGCACAACCCGTGCTTTACATGCCATTCCACGCCTAAAGCTCCCACCTATATTGACGACACCAGCTTTCAGGTCGCCTATGAATTTCGTGATACGTCTCGGAAGAACCCTTGGATTAACTTGTTCAAGGATCGAACCGAAGCGGTGGCAAATATTTCCGATGACACCATTATGGAATACGTTCGTCAATCGAATTACTTTGATGAAGACGGGCGAATCATTCTGGCCGAAACCCTGAAAGACGTTCCCAAAAATTGGGATTTTAACGGTGACGGTGAATGGAACGGCTATCGTCCGGATTGTTATTTCAACTTCGACTCCGAAGGCTTTGATCAAATGCCGAACGGAAAGGATTCCGGCTGGCGTTCGTTTGGTTATACGCCGTTTTTAGGAACTTTTTGGCCCACCAACGGCAGTACCGATGACGTGATTATCCGTTTAGCTCCGGCTTTCCGTAAGGATGAAAACGGCACCTGGAACCGAGAGGTATATCGTTTGAATCTGGCGATTGTCGAAGCCTTGATTAAGCGTCGTAATGTTTCGATTCCACCGACCGATGAAACCTTATATCAAGTGGATTTGAATAAGGATGGCCAACTCGGACAAGCGACTGAAGTGGTTTATGATTGGGCCCCATTGGAAGGGCGTTACATGTCTTATGTCGGTCAGGCCAAACAACAATTGGCGCAGAAAAAAGTGCATTTGGCCGGTGGTTTGTATCCCGAAGGCACCGAGTTCATTCACAGTGTACGTTACATCGACTTTGATGAAAACGGTGAAATTCGGATGTCGCCACGTTTCAAAGAACTGCGTTACGGCATCAAAACCAATTGGAACACTTACACTCAGTTGCGTAACGTTGCGATGAAAGAGGTGAAAGACGCGCATGATTTTCCGGATCGATTACGATACGTGCAAGGTTCGCCGGAAGGCGGCATGCTCAGCGGTGTTGGCTGGACATATCAAGGGTTTATCGAGGATCAGAACGGCGACTTGCGACCACAGAGTTATGAAGAGTCGTTGAACTGTATCGGCTGTCATGCCGGGATTAGCCAAACAACCGATGCCAGTTTTGCGTTTCCGCGTAAACTGGACGCCGATGCGTTTCAAGGCGGTTGGTACCATTGGACGCAAAAAGGCTTGTCGGGCATTCCAGAACCAAAATGGTCGGACGGTACCTATGAATATACCCAGTATTTGCTGGAAAACCGCTCCGGCAATGAGTTTCGGGATAACGCGGAAGTCATGGAAAGGTTTTTTGACAAAAACGGAGACATTAAGCCTAGAGCCGTGCAGCGGTTGCACGAAGACATTGGTTTTCTGTTGCTGCCTTCCATCGAGCGAGCCAAGCTGTTAAACAAAGCCTATAAAGTGATTGTGGACGAACAAAGCTATATCTACGGACGCACACCACACATTCAATCCTTAAAAGACACCGTCTGGCTAGCCCCACCAGAGGACGAACCCACCGGAGTCAAGACACCTGTGTTGATTCCCTGAAAATTTGTGTACAGACGACAACCATAGAGACACAGAGGCTCAGAGAAGGCTTTAACGGGTGTTATATTGAGTGCCGCCGAAGCCTCTCGGGCGGGTTAGCAGTGTGTGAACTTGTACGTTTGCCGGTGTGAGACCCTTCGGCTTCGCTCAGGGTGACATGAAAAGGATTGACAGTCCAGTTCAAA
>NZ_JBNGDN010000079.1:0-6233 GCF_049975065.1 Hydrogenovibrio sp. | reverse complement strand
CTCTGTGGTTCAAAAAACCAATATCACCAGGCCTGGCGAAATGTCACAAATGTCACACTGTCCTCATTTTTAGAGTTTGCGCTGTTGTGCGAGGGTGAGCATTTCTTCGGCGTGTTTTAGGGTGTGTTCGGTGAGTTGGACGCCGCCGAGCATACGCGCCAGCTCTTGGACGCGCTCGCTTTCATCCAGTGGCTGCACTTGGGTTTTGGTTTGATTCTTTTCGGTGCGTTTGCGAATGTGCAGTTGCTGGTCGCCGTAAGCGGCCACCTGTGCCAGATGAGTGATGGAGAAGACTTGGCGATGGCGTCCAAGCTGTTGCATTTTCTGACCGACCACTTCTGCGATGCCGCCGCCGATGCCGACATCCACTTCGTCGAAAATCATCGAGGGCAGGCTGGCGACTTCGGCGCTGGCGACTTGAATGGCGAGGCTGATGCGCGAGAGTTCCCCGCCGGAGGCGACTTTGGCCAGCGGTTGCAATGGCTGGCCTTTGTTGGCGCTGACTTGAAACTGCACCTTGTCCAAGCCGAGGGCGCTGGCTTTGTCAGTGGTGTCAACGTCGATTTGAAAGTGACCGTTTTCCATGCCCAGCGTTTGCATGGCGGCGGTGACGTTATCGCTGAGTTGTTTGGCGGCTTTCCGGCGGGATTGGTGCAGTTTGTCGGCGGCCTGCGTGAAGTTTTGCCAGGCCTGGTCGATGTCCTGTTTCAAGGTGTCTAAGGATTGATCCGAGTCGGTGAGTTCGGCGAGCGCCTCGCGAATTTCGTGATGCTTGCGGACCAGTTGTTCTGGGTCGAGTTGGTATTTTTTCGCCAGTCCGAAGAGTTCGGCCAGACGTTCGTCCACTTGTTGCAGGCGCTCTGGGTCGAGTTCGACATGATGGTTTTGCGCTTGAATGTCGTCGGCCACGGCCTGACAGTCGATTTGGATGGAGTTAAGTTGCGCCAGTGCCTCGCTCAGTTGCGGGGAAAAGTCGCTGACGTTTTCCAGTTCGGCAATGGCTTGTGACAGTTTGTGGGTCAGGCCGTCGTCGCCTTCAATGGCTTCGTAAGCGTTGTGCACCGCTTGTTTGATTTCGCTGGCGTGCGACAGGGTGTTTTGCTCTTCGGAGAGGGTTTCAAATTCATCGGCTTGCGGGTGCACCTTATCGAATTCCGACAATTGAAATTCCAATAATGCCTGTTTGCTCTGGCGATCCGCTTGCGAAGCGTGCAGTTCTTCGTAACGTTGATTCAATTTTTGCCAGGCCTGGTAGTTTTTTGCGGTCTGTGCCAGGGGGGTTGGGTGCTGGGCGTAGGCGTCGAGCAGGTCGAGTTGCTGACGGCTGTGCATCAGGGATTGGTGTTCGTGCTGACCGTGAATGTCAATGAGCTGGGCACTGAGTTGCTTGAGCTGCGATACCGAGGCGGGCAAGCCGTTAATGTAAGCTTTAGAGCGCCCTTCTGCGGTGAGGGTGCGGCGCAGCAGGCAACTGTTGTCTTCGTCGAGTTCGTTGTCTTTTAGCCAGGCCTGAACACTGGGCAGGCGGTGAATGTCGAAGTCGGCGGTGATGTCGGCTTTGGGGGTGCCGTGGCGTACCAGCGTGCTGTCGGCACGTTCGCCGAGTGCCAGCCCGAGGGCATCGAGCAGAATGGATTTGCCGGCACCGGTTTCGCCAGTGAGGGTGGTGAAGCCCGCTTCAAAGGTTAAATGCAGTTTTTCAATCAGCGCCAAATTTTGAATGGTCAACTCTTGTAACATGGTGTGGCTTAATCCTTGTATCGCGTCCACTTGGGAAGTTTTTAGATTTTACAGCTTTTGTCCCCAGTTGAGCTTGGCTCTGAGCAGTTCGTAATGATCATGGTTTTTGGGGTGCACCATTTTAATAAAATTCGGATGGCGCGTCACAATGGTTTCGTAATGGGTCATAAACTGAAAGGAGCGTTGCCCGTCACAGATAATGGACGCGACGCCGCAACAGTTGGCGTGGGGTCGAATGCGAATCTCGCTGTCGCCGGAGACCACTACCGGGCGGTTGCTCATGGTGTGCGGGTTAATTGACACCAGCGTGATGACGTTCAGCCCGGCATCGACAATCGGGCCGCCAGCGGAAAGGGAGTAGGCGGTGGAGCCGGTCGGCGTTGAGACGATCAGGCCATCGGAACGTTGACTGTTTAAAAAACGTTGATTGACAAAGGTTTCGAATTCAATCATGCGTGGGGAGTCGTTTTTGTGCAGCACCACATCGTTAAAGGCCACTTCTTCGAATAGGGTTTCGCCTTCTTTTTGCACCACCACTTTCAGCAGGGTGCGTTCTTCACATTGGTAATTGTCCGCCAGGACTTCGTCAAGGGTGTCGAACATGGTGTCGGGTGAGACGTCAGTGAGAAACCCGAGGCGGCCGAGATTGACGCCCAGGAGTGGCACCTGATAATCGACTATGGCGCGTGCGACATCCAAAAAAGTGCCGTCGCCGCCGACGACAATGGCGAAGTCAATGGTTTTAAGCAGTTCCGGGCGCGGCAGACGTTCAATGCCGTAGCGGTCAATGGGAAAGTCGGAGCAGGAGCGTTCATCCAGCAGAACCCGTTTCTGTTTGTCTTGAAAATACAGAATCAGTTTATCGATGACATCCCAGGATTGAATGCCGTTGTATTTTGCAAAAATGCCGATTTTATGGAACATTGCTACTTCCTTGTTCTCGCAGCTGGGGCGGCTTGGGCAGTGTGACTTGAAAAATGACCGTCAATCCCCATAATCGTAAGGTTACTAAGAAAACCGCTGAGTCACCGAGTCGATATGAACCTGAATGAACGATCACAACTGCTGTTCAAACACCTGATGGCATTATACCTAAACGAAGGGAAACCTGTGGGGTCATCCTTGTTGGCGAAAATGCCGGATGTGGGGGTCAGTTCCGCCACCATTCGCAATGTGATGGCGGATCTGGAGAAAATGGGGTTGATTCATTCGCCACACACTTCGGCGGGACGCGTGCCGACGGATCATGGCTTTCGGGTGTTTGTCGATTCAATTCTAACCGTTCAACCGCTCAATGCCCATTATCAGAAACAAATTCAGCAGGGGTTTGATAAGGCGCAGACGCAGCAGGAGTTATTGGGGTCGGCTTCGCAGATACTGTCTGGCTTGACCGGCATGGCGAGCCTGGTGATGCTGCCGAATCAGGAGCAGGAGGTGTTGCGCCACATCGATTTTGTGCGTTTGAGTGATAAACGGGCGCTGGTGGTGCTGGTGTTGAATGATTTGGATGTGCAAAACCGGGTGATTGAATTCGAATCGGCGGTGTCGGCCTCGCATTTGGAACAGGCGGCTAATTATCTGAACACCCATTTTTCGGGGCGTCATTTGCACGAGGTCAAGTCGTTATTGGTCAAACGCATGGATGAATTGCGGCAAACCATGGATCAACTGATGGTGTCGATTGTCGAAGCGACGGACGAAGCCATTGGCAGCAAAATGCAGCCGAAAATGCCCTATTTTATTTCCGGTAAAACCAATTTATTGAATTACGATGAGTTGGCGGATGCGGAAAAACTGCGGGCGTTATTTCAGTCGTTTGAAGAACACTCCGAAATGCTGGCGTTGCTGAATAAAAGTATGCAGGCGAAGGGGGTTCAAGTGTTTATCGGCCGTGAGTGCGGTAATGAGATTTATCAAAATTGCAGCGTCATCACCACGCCCTATGAACGGGATGGTGAGGTGCTGGGGGTGCTCGGCGTGGTGGGGCCCAGCCGCATGCCGTATGACAAAATTGTGCCGCATGTCGATATGACGGCACGGATTCTCAGTTCACTATTGAATAAGTAGTCCCATTTTTTGAATGAACCTGAGTTTTCATCAATTATGTGCATGATTCGATGGTCGCCGGGGTTGAAAGCCCGTCAAGCGCCCCCATTACCCTTTTCGATTGTCATTAATTTCTGGAGAAATTTTTATGTCTGAAAACAAGACAGAACTGAACGAAGAGCCGATTCCAACTGCGGAAGACGGTGTTTCTGAGGAAACCCATCAGGCCGAAGATGCGGTTGAACACGACTTGGAAGCCATGCTTTCGGAAACCAAGCGGGAAGCCGAAGCGCAAAAGGAATTGGCGCTGCGCACCCTGGCCGATATGGAAAACTTGAAGCGTCGCACGCGCATGGATGTGGAAAATGCTCATAAATTTGCGTTGGAAAAATTCGTTGGCGAATTGCTGCCGGTACTGGACTCCATGGAAATGGGCCTGGATGCGGCATCGAAAGAGGATGCCTCCGCCGACAGTATTCGTGAAGGTTTGGAGATGACGTTTAAGCAATTTTTGGATGTGATGCAGAAATTTAATGTGGAGCGTGTGGATCCCGCGGGTGAGAAATTTAACCCACAGTTGCACGAAGCCATGACCATGGTGCCGTCGCCGGATCACGAGTCACAAGTGGTGATGGAGGTTTTTCAGAAGGGCTATGTGCTGAACGAGCGTCTGGTGCGCCCGGCTCGGGTGGTGGTCGCACAGTAAAGTGAAAAAAATTTGGATTACGCTTGAATACGGCTTTTGACGCCATATATACACTGTAACCAATGAAGTTATTGTTAAAAAATGAGTTCGCTTTGCATTGCAAAGCATTGAAATTTGGAGAAAATCGAATGGGAAAAATTATCGGTATTGACCTCGGAACCACCAACTCCTGTGTGGCGGTTATGGAAGGTAAAGAAACCAAAGTCATTCCAAACGCGGAAGGTGCGCGTACCACGCCGTCCATCGTGGCGTATGCCAGCGACGGCGAGGTTTTGGTCGGGGACTCGGCCAAGCGTCAAGCGGTCACGAACCCTGAAAACACCTTGTTTGCCATTAAGCGTCTGATCGGTCGTCGTGCCGAAGACGATGTGGTGAAAAAAGACAAGGACATGGTGCCTTATAAAATCGTGGCAGCCGACAACGGTGATGCTTGGGTGGAAGTGGGCGACAAAAAGCTGTCTCCTCAGGAAGTCTCCGCGCGCACCTTGATGAAAATGAAGAAAACCGCCGAAGATTATCTGGGGCACGAAGTGACCGAAGCGGTTATTACCGTTCCGGCCTACTTCAACGACTCGCAACGTCAAGCCACCAAAGATGCCGGTAAAATTGCCGGTCTGGAAGTGAAGCGTATCATCAACGAACCGACGGCAGCGGCTTTGGCGTATGGTATGGATAAAGTCAAAAGCGACAGCAAAATCGCAGTGTACGATCTGGGTGGCGGGACCTTCGATATTTCCATCATCGAAGTAGCCGATCTGGACGGTGAAAAACAAGTCGAAGTGCTTTCGACCAATGGTGACACCTTCTTGGGTGGGGAAGACTTTGATAATGTCATCGTGGATTACATCGCTGAAGAATTCAAGAAAGACCAGAACGTAGATTTAAAACTGGATAAATTGGCGTTGCAACGTGTGCGTGAAGCGGCGGAAAAAGCCAAAATCGAGCTGTCCTCGCGTGAACAGACCGACATCAACCTGCCGTATGTCACGGCGGATGCGACCGGTCCGAAACACTTGAACATGAAAATCACCCGTGCCAAGTTCGAATCCTTGATCGAGAAATTGGTGCAACGTTCAATCGACCCCTGTAAGACAGCGCTTAAAGACGCCGGTTTATCCGCATCTGAAATTGATGATGTTATTTTGGTGGGGGGTTCCACACGCGTTCCAATGGTTCAGGCGGCTGTTAAAGAATTCTTCGGTAAAGAGCCACGTAAAGACGTGAACCCGGATGAAGCGGTCGCTATGGGTGCGGCCATTCAGGGGGGCGTGCTTTCCGGTGATGTCAACGACGTGCTGTTGCTGGACGTGACCCCGCTGTCCTTGGGGATTGAAACCATGGGGGGCGTGATGACCAAGTTGATTGAGAAGAACACCACGATTCCGACACGGAAGTCGCAAACCTTCTCAACGGCGGAAGACAATCAGTCTGCCGTGACCATTCACGTGCTGCAGGGTGAGCGCGAAATGTCTTCTGGCAACAAGTCGCTGGGGCAGTTTAACTTGGACGAAATCCCGCCGGCACCGCGTGGTACGCCACAAATCGAAGTGACGTTCGACATTGATGCCAACGGTATCCTGAACGTTTCGGCGAAAGACAAGGCCACCAATAAAGAACAGCACATCACCATTCAAGCGTCTTCCGGTCTGTCCGAAGACGAAATTGAAGCGATGGTGAAAGATGCGGAAGCGCATGCGGAGGAAGATGCCAAGCTGAAGGAGTTGGTGGAAGCGCGTAACCA
>NZ_JBNGDN010000078.1:0-9417 GCF_049975065.1 Hydrogenovibrio sp. | reverse complement strand
GCCTATCGTTTCGCCCACCCGCAATGGTTTACTAAAGCCATGCGCAACGCCTACCCGACCCACTGGGAACAGATTCTTTCCGCCAATAACGAACCGGCCCCCCTGACCTTACGCGTCAATCCACGCATCCAGACCCGTGAAGCCTTTCTGGCAGGCCTGGCCAAAAACGACATTGAAGCGAAAGCTCACCCGAAAGCGCCGTTTGGCGTGGTGCTGGCACAGAGTCAGGACGTCACCCGTCTGCCCAGCTACGACGACGGCGGTTTCAGCGTGCAGGACGCCGCCGCGCAACAAGCCGGAACCCTACTGGCGCCTCAAGCTGGCGAACATATCCTGGATGCCTGCGCCGCCCCCGGTGGCAAAACCACCCATTTGTTGGAACTGAGCGACGACCAAGCCCGAGTATTCGCGCTGGAAAAAGAGCCGGAACGCATGGAACGCCTATCGGAAAACCTGTTCCGCCTCGATTTGCACGCCGATCTGGACGTCGGCGATGCCGCCCAACCCGACGACTGGTGGAACGGCGAAGCCTTCGATAAAATTCTGTTGGACGCACCCTGTTCCGCCACCGGCATTATCCGCCGCCACCCGGACATCAAATGGCACCGCACCCCGGAAGACATCGACGCCCTGGTGGCGACGCAAGCGGCGATTCTCAAGGCGCTTTGGCCGTTACTCAAACCGGGCGGACGCTTGCTGTACGCCACCTGCTCGGTGCTGCCCGCCGAAAACCGTGACCAGATGAGCGCGTTTTTGCAAGCCACCAATGACGCTCGGGAAATCCCCATCAACGCCGATTGGGGCCTGATAATCGAAAACGCGCCCGGACGCCAGATTCTGCCAGGCCTGGACGGAATGGACGGTTTTTATTACTGTTTGCTTGAAAAAACCGAAATAACCGAAAACCAAAGCGCACTCGTGTGACCGGAGAAACAGGATGTCGATCATAATGGCCTTCCCCAAAAGATTAGCTTGGATGATCGGCTTGCTTTTCAGCAGCTTTGCCTCAGGCATTTTTGCACAAACCCCAGGCATTCAGATTTTGTTTCTCAACGACTATCAGCAAGATCAGCAACTGGTGGTGGATGCCAGCGTCAAATTTGAATTTTCCGAAGCGGTTCTCAAGGCCATTCACCACGAAATCACCCTGACGTTTACCACGGAACTCACGCTCAACGAGGTGCACCGTGTTTTTGGGCTTCCCCTTGAACGTAACCGCGCCTCACTGCGGTATCAAACCCAGCTGCAATACGATGGCTTTAACCGTCAATACGTCATCACCAACCAGCGCAATCAAAACATCCGCCGTTTCAGCAACCTAACCGACGCCATGAAAACCCTCGGCACCTTGTCAAACTTTCCGGTGGCTGATTTGTCCGACCTACACCCCAATACGCTTTACAGCCTGCAAATGCGCATTTCGCTGGACAGATGGCAATTGCCAACCCCGTTGATTATTGATACGTTATGGTCGCCCGCCTGGCAACTGGACAGCGGTTGGTATCCCACCCAAATACAGTCGCCGAAAAGCTGGCTCTAACGACGGAGGCCATGGATGTTATCGCAGCCCTACGCACGCTTTCTTAAACAATACGGTTGGCTGATCCTGCTCTCAAGCATCGTGCTCATTTCGCTGGTAGTCATGAGCCAGATTCTGCAAAACGCCGCCCATTTTGCACAAACCTATTCGACCCTGCTGATCGTCTCATTCATCGGCATGATTTGGCTGCTGGTCATGCTGGTGCGCACCCTGATCAAGCTCCGGCGCAACCACCGAATGCGCGTCCCAGGTTCTCGAATCACCACCCGCCTAACCGGCATTCTCAGCCTGATTCTCGGGGTGCCGCTGGCGATTATTTTTTATTTCTCCATGAGCTTTGTGCATCAAGGCATTGACCAATGGTTTGACATCAAAACCGAAACCGCACTGAAAAATGCCGTGAAACTGGTGCAAATCACGCTAGACGATCAAATCCGGCGCAACCTCAATGCCACCCAAAAAGCCCTCGACATCAATCAGGAGTCGCTTTTCAACACCCCGGTTCTGGCCCTGAACCAAATCGGCGAACAACTGAATGCCCGCGAAGTGTCCCTTTACCGCAGCGATGGCCAGCTCATCGCCTTCAGCAGCCCAGAAAACGTCAGCATCCTGCCAGAATCACCCGAGCTGGGGTTATTTCAGCAAATCCGCAAAAAAATCAGCTACGCCGCCATGGAAACGCAGCTCGGGATTAACAACCCCTATCAAGTCATCCGAATCATGCTGCCCGCCAACGACATCGAAAACAACAAACTTTATGCCTTGCAAGCGGTATTCACCATTCCCGAGCAGCTCACGCAACTGGCGGAAACGGTCCGACTTTCCGCCAGCCAGTATCAAGAGCTTTCTTATCTCAAAGGCCCGTTGAAAACCAGTTTCACCGTGATTTTGAGCATGGTGCTGCTGCTGACGCTGACCAGCGCCTTGCTGTTCACCATTCAAACCGTACAAAACATGACCCGCCCCATCCGCACCTTGGCTAAAGGCACCAAAGCCGTGGCCAAAGGCGACTACACCATTTCTATGCCCGTTATTCAGGACGATGAAATGGGGCAACTGATTCAATCCTTTAACGACATGATTCAACAAATCGCCAAGGCGCGGAACGACATCAAATTCGGCCACCAGCAAACCGAAGTGCAAAAGCTGTACCTGCAAGCCATTATTAAAAACCTCAACAGCGGGGTGCTGACCCTTGACATGAATCTGTTGCTGAAAACCATTAACGACGCCACCAACCAGATTCTCAATACCGACTTATTCAAACAGCTCGGCAAACCTTTAAATGAAGTGCTCAAACAACCCGAAGCCCTGCACCTGCAACCCTTTTTCGACACCATTTTTCCACTGTTTCAAAACGAAACCAAGCCCTGGAGCCAGCAAGTCACCTTCGACTGCAAAGAAGGCCAGAAAATCCTGCTGGTGCATGGCTCCACCCTGCCGAGCCTCGACCAGAAAATCGGCGGCTTCGTCATAGTGATCGAGGACATTACCCAACTGGTGCAAGCCCAATTACACGCCGCCTGGAGCGATGTGGCGCAACGTCTGGCGCACGAAATCAAAAACCCGCTGACGCCGATTCAACTCTCAGCGGAGCGCCTGAATTACAAGCTGTCCGACAAGCTCGACAAGCCCGATCAAAAACTGCTGAACCGCATGACCGACACCATTATCGAACAGGTGGCCACCATGCAAAACCTCGTGCAAGCCTTTACCGAATACGCCGACACCCCAGAAATCGTCCTCCACCCCGTCAAGCTCAACAATCTGGTCAAAGACGTGGTCAGCATGTACCAGACCGCGAAAGTCACTTGGAAGGTGCGCGAGCAGCTTGACCCCACCTGCCCGATCATTTCCGCCGATGCCGCCAAACTGCGGCAACTGCTGCACAACCTGATTAAAAACGCCATTGAAGCCTGTGAGACCTGCCCGGCCACACGCATTGTCGTCACCACCCATTATGATCCTGAGCAAGACTATCCAGTGCAGCTTTCCGTCAGTGACAATGGTCCTGGGATTCCAGAAAAAGCCAGAAACTGGATCTTCGAACCCTACTCCACCGACAAACCCAAAGGCACCGGACTCGGCTTGGCGATCGTTAAGAAAATCGTCGATGAACACCAAGGGCGCATTCAAGTCGAATCAGAACCGCAACAGGGCACGCGCTTTGTGGTACAGTTACCACAACACAGCCTACAAGAACCCCAGACAGCCCATTAACCGTTTAACCAAAGTCGAACCCCGCTATGAAACCAGGCAAACTGCTGATTGTTGACGACGAAAAAGATATCCGAAATCTGATGGAAGAAATTTTTTCCGAAGAAGGCTACGACGTCATGGTCGCGGCCAACGGCCAACAAGCTCAAACCATCTGGCGAGACATGGCGCCCGACCTGATTTTTCTCGACATCTGGATGCCCGATATTGATGGCATTTCCCTGCTAAAAGAAATGATTAACGAAAAGGTGCTGCAACACAGCTGTGTGATTATGATGTCCGGTCACGGCACCATCGAAACCGCCATCGAAGCGACCAAGCTCGGTGCTTACGACTATCTGGAAAAACCCCTGTCGCTGGCCAAATTGCTGATCACCGCCGAACGGGCGATGGAACATCTGCAACTGCATCACGAAAATCGCCACCTGAAACAAAAGCTACCGGATCAAATACTGCCCATCGGCAAAAGCAAACTGGTCGCCGAGCTGCGCGACTCCATCAACCGCCTCGCCAAATATTCCATGCCGATTCTGGTCAAGGGCGAGGCCGGCACCGGCAAACACCGCGTGGCCGAAGCCATCCATAAGCTCAGCGCACGCAAAGAACAGACGGTGTTTGAAATCCACAGCCCCGATTACGACGACCAAGAAACCCTCATTCTGGGGCAGGAGACGGGCGACGGCATTCTCACCGGCGAGTTGATTCACGCCAATGGCGGCACCCTGGTCATTTCCGACCTGGAACAACTCAGCGCCAAAGGGCAGAATTTTCTCGCGCAGCTGATGTTTGACGGCACCTTTATCCGCCCAGGCTCCAGCAAAAAAATCGCCCTGGAAATGCGCATTATCGCTCTGACCAAAGGGGGGCTGGAAGACATGACCCAAACTGGCCAGTTCCGAGAAGACCTGCTGCAACGTCTGAATGTCATGCCGCTGGAGGTGCCGTCCTTGCGGCAGCACACGGAAGACATTCCCGACTTAATTGACTATTTTCTCGACTATTTTCTCACCCATGAAGGTTTGGACTATCGCGAGTTCGATGTCGGTGCGATTAATGTGTTGCGTCAATACAGCTGGCCTGGCAATTATCGTGAATTGCAGAATCTGATTCAACGGCTGCTCATTCTTGGCGAAGGCTTGGTGATGGATGAAGAGATTCGTCGGGCACTGGAAAGCAATAAACGCAATGAAGACGTTTCCATGACCGGCATCGACACCTCCATCAACCTCAAAGAAGCGAAAGAGCGTTTCGAAGCGGCCTATTTAAGCCAGCTGCTCAGAGAAACCGGCGGCAATGTCGCCGAAACCGCACGTTTATCAGGCGTGGAAAGAACCAACCTCTACCGCAAACTCAAAGCACTGAACATTGATCCGAAAAACCCGAAATAATACCCGAGGGTGCACTGAATCTTTGATGCGAAACGGGTTGGCAAAAACAGTTTAAATTTTAAGGGTAAGCAACGTAGAATACCGATATGATTCCACGATCAAAAAGGTTAATTCCCAAATGAACATCATTATTCTTGGTGCAGGCCAGGTCGGCACCTCTCTGGCGGAACTGCTGGCGACGGAAAACAACGACGTCACCGTTGTGGATCTGGATCGAACGCAATTGCAGCGGTTGCAAGATCGCCTTGACATCCGCACCGTCAATGGCCACGCCTCCAACCCCGACGTGCTGTCGCAAGCGGGACTGGAAGAAGCCGATATGCTCATTGCCGCCACCCAGTTTGACGACACCAATATCGTGGCCTGCCAACTGGCGCACATTATGCACAAAACCGCCACTAAGATTGCCCGAGTGCGCAGCCCCAGCTACCTCAATCACCCAGAGCTGTTTGACCGCTACCAGAACATCAACGCCATTCCCATCGATGTCATGATCAGCCCAGAAACGTTGGTGAAAGATTACATTCTCCAGCTCATCGAATACCCAGGTTCGCTTCAGGTAGTGGATTTTGCCGACGGAAAATTGCGTTTGGTGGCCATTCGCGCCTACTCCGGCGGCATGATCATCGGCAAAAAAATCCGTGAGATCAAACACCATCTGCCCGACGGCGTGCAACACCGCATCGTCGCCATCTACCGCCGTGACGAAATCGTCCTGCCCACGGGTGATGTCACCATCCAGGTCGGGGATGAAGTGTTTTTTCTCGCCGAACCCGCCAATATTCCCAAAATCGTTCAAGAGCTCCGCCGCCACAAATTGCGGCCGTCACGCAATATTATGATTGCCGGCGGCGGCAATATCGGCTTTAACCTTGCCAAAGAACTGGAAAAGCAGCATCAAGTCAAAATCATTGACCACAATATGACCCAAGCTCGGGAAATTTCCGAACAACTGGAACAGGCGATTGTCATACGCGGTGATGTCGCGGACAAGTCGTTGCTGATCGAAGAAAACATCGACGAAATCGATTTATTTCTCGCCCTGACCAACTCCGACGAAGCCAATATCATATCCGGCATGCTGGCGAAAAAACTGGGCGTGCGCCGCGTCATCGCGCTGGTGAATAACCAGTCCTACGTGGATCTGATCCAGCTCAACAGCATTGATGTGGCGATTTCCGCCGATCAGATCACCACCAGCCGCCTGCTGCATTACATGCGCCAAGGCGACACGGTGAAAGCCTTTACCCTACGCCGCGGTGCCGCCGAAGCGATGGAAGTCATTGTCCACGGCAGCGAAAATTCGTCAGAGCTGATCGGCAAAACCATCGGCGAGATTCAGTGGCCCAGCAGCATCACCATCGGCTGCATCATTCGCGATGATGACGTTCACTTCGCCCATCGCGACCTGACCATTGAAGCCGAAGACCATGTCATTCTGTTTCTAAACGATCCTTCTCAAGCCAGTGACGTCACCGAACTTTTCACCCCGAGAGAAAAGAAAAGCTGGTTTTGATGACACCGCAAACGGTTCTTTTTTATGCATAACAAAATCATTCTCAAAGTGCTGGGCATTCTGCTGATGGTCTTCAGTGTCACGCTGATTCCACCTTTTTTCATTTCCATCCTCTATATGGACAACGGCACCGACGACTTCGGATTTTCCGCGTTGGGCTTATTCCTGCTGGGGTTGAGCTTCTGGCTGCCGAACCGGCATGAAAGCCGCGACCTCAAGATCCGTGACGGCTTTCTCATCGTCGTCATGTTCTGGACAGTGTTAGGCTTTGCCGCCGCTGTGCCCATGTACTTTGCCACCAATATCAATCTCTCGTTGACCGACGCGATTTTTGAAGCCTTTTCCGGCTTGACCACCACCGGTGCCACCGTCATATCCGGGCTGGATCATCTCCCCCCTTCGATTCTTTGGTATCGCCAGCAGCTGCAATGGCTGGGCGGCATGGGGATCATTGTGCTCGCCGTCGCCATTCTGCCGATGCTCGGCATCGGGGGGATGCAGTTGTATCGCGCCGAAACCCCAGGCCCGGTCAAAGACAACAAACTCGCTCCACGCATTTCCGAAACCGCCAAGGCACTGTGGTACATTTACCTGGGTATCACCACCGCCTGCGCCGTCAGTTTTTGGATGGCGGGTATGAACTGGTTCGACGCCATCACCCACAGTTTTTCCACGGTGGCGATTGGCGGCTTCTCCACTCACGATGCCAGTATCGGCTACTTTAACAGTGTCGAGATTGAAGTCATCACCATGATTTTCATGTACATTGCCGGCATTAATTTTGCGCTGCACTTTACCGCTTTTCGTCATATGTCGGTGCAACGCTATCTTTCCGACCCGGAATACAAAGTCTATACACTCATTCTGCTGGGCGGCATCGCCATTGTCACCAGCTATCTCTACGGCACACAAACCTACGGCACCTGGCAGGAAGCCTTGCGTTACGGCAGTTTTCAGGTGATGTCCATCGGCACCACCGCCGGGTTTGCCAGCGCCGACTTCAGCAGTTGGCCGGCCTTTTTGCCGATTTTCCTAATTCTAATGAGCTACATTGGCGCTTCGGCCTACTCCACGGGCGGCGGCATGAAAGTGATTCGCGTGATGCTGCTGTTCAAACAAGGTCTGCGCGAAGTCCACAAACTGCTGCACCCCAATGCGCTGATGCCGGTCAAACTCAGCGGCAAACCGGTCTCGGAAAAAATCATGGCGGCGGTCTGGGGCTTCTTTTCGCTGTATGTGTTTATCGTACTGGTCTCCACTCTGCTGTTAATGGCGATGGGGCTGGAACCTTTAACCGCCTTTTCCGCCGTCACCGCCACCATTACCAATCTCGGCCCAGGCCTGGGCGGTGTGGCGTCTAACTTTTCCAACCTGTCGGATCCGGTCAAATGGTTTTTGACCTTTCTGATGGTGCTTGGACGCCTGGAACTCTTTACCATTCTGGTGCTGTTTACCGCAGCTTTTTGGCGAAAATAATGACGGATACCGCACGCAAATGGGATGAAAAATACGCCCAAGTCAGCCCGAAAAAGCCGATTGCCGCCGCTTGGGTGCTGCAACAGCATCTCGCGCAACTGCCATTAAAAGGCCGTGCGCTCGATTTGGCCTGCGGTCTGGGCGGCAACGCGCGTCTCATGGCGCGGTGCGGTCTCACGGTGGACGCTTGGGACATTTCCGATGCAGCGCTCACACATTTAAACAATTGGGCGGCGGTGCGCCGCCTGCCAATTCACTGCACCATCACCGATTTCGAGCAGATGTTGTTCCCCTACCAGCAGTATGAAGTCATCACCCTCAGTCGCTACCTGAACCGCACGCTCTGGTCGCAGATTGCGCAAGCCCTCAGGCCTGGCGGAAAGCTGTTCATCCAAACCTTTTTAGCCCCGGTTCAGTCGAATGCGCCGCAAAACCCCGATTTTTATCTCAGGCCCGGTGAACTGACCCAACTCACCGAAAACGGCCAGGTCTGGTCAAATTTCACCGTTGAGGTGCACGGCGAAGGCTGGCTGGCCGATGGCGACCAAGCCCACCGTTACGCTTGGCTGATTGCCACCAAACCGGCGTCATAATGCACCGGCTCGCCTCATCAACGCCTTGGCTCGGATTTTGGCTGGCCGCTTTCGGCACCGCGCTTTTCTCGTTAAAGTCGATTTTCATCAAGCTCGCCTATGCCGAAGGGCTGAACACCGACAGTGTCTTAATGCTGCGCATGGCGATTGCCCTACCGATTTACCTGGCGATTCTGATTTGGCTGGCACGGACGCCGGGGCGACATCCGCACAATCGCTGGGAAAAATTCGGCTGGATTTTCTTTCTCGGCTTTATCGGCTATTTCCTGTCATCCTGGCTGGACTTAAAAGGCTTGGAAATGATTTCCGCGCAGTTGGAGCGCTTAACGCTGTTTACCTACCCCATTCTGGTCGCAATTCTCGGCGCGTTGTTTTTTAAAACGCCGATTACCCGAAAGGTGTTCATCTCGCTGGTGATCACTTACAGCGGCCTCTGGCTGGTGTTTCATCAGGAAGCCTCCACGGGCGGCCACAATACGGTGCTGGGCACGCTGCTGGTATTTTTAGCCGCGCTGAGTTTCTCTTTCTATGTGCTGTTCAGTAAAAAGATGATTCACCGGCTGGGCAGCCTTTGGTTTACCAGTATGGCGATGAGTGTTTCCAGCCTGTTTGTACTGGCGTATTTCGGCGTTTTTATCGGCTTTGACCATTTAGACATCACGCCAATGGCTTGGTTATGGCTGATTC
>NZ_JBNGDN010000077.1:0-9509 GCF_049975065.1 Hydrogenovibrio sp. | reverse complement strand
TCAACAATCGCCCCAGAAAGCGGTATGACTATGAATCTCCTTTGGAAAGGCTGAAGGCAGAGATTTTAAAGCTGGGTGTTGCAGTTAATGGTTGAATTCAAGACCGCTTATGTAAGGTTTAAATTGGTTTAAATCCAATAGATACTCATCAAGTGTAATAAGACCCAGATAGTGATCTTCTTGGAAAGGTGCGACCAAGCCCCAGCGGTACAATAAAAACTTCAGGCTTACCATATCCGGCAAAGGCGCTTTAAAATGAGACATAAAAGTTAAAGCCTCCCAGCTTCACATCCACTGACAAAAAATAAGGGTGGCGCGGTCAGGCGGGTGGATAGTCCGCTTTTCGATTGGCCGATCTAGGCCGCGCCAGTTCTGTTTTTTTTAGCCTGTCTGGTGTGTGTGAATGGTCTGTTCTACTCGACTCAATAGGTTATCCGTTGGCGAATAGTTGGCTCGCTCGATTTTGCCTATATAGGCTTGTGAAACGCCCATCAATTCGGCTAGTTGCACTTGTGTTAGGTTGGCCTTTATTCTCATTGCCTTAATGGGGTTGTCGATATAATCCGCCACATTAAACGGAATCATTTCTTCATCGTCTGCACTGTCTTGGTGAATGAGTTGCTGGTATTCATCCCACGGAATCACGGCAAATTCTGGGTTTTTTCCCGTTTGGTCATAAATGATCTGTGCGCTCATTGGTAAATATCCTTTCTGTGTCCTATCTTCTCTATGCCAATAATTTTTAATTGGTCGTCTCTATCAAATAGCACTCGGTATTTCCCCACTCTAAGCCGATATTGAGCGGCTGGGTGATTAGTTAAAGGCTTTACGTCCAAGGCTTCATTGTCAGGATTAACGCCCAACTGCTGAATACTTTCCGCTATGCGCTCTCTTTGTTTAGCCTGCAATGCTTTAAGCACCTTTGCCGCTTTTCGTTTAATGCTGATTTGATACATAGTTATATTTTACAGGTTATAAAACCTTATTCAATCGTTATATTTATAAGAAACGCAACCTATGTTTCCTCTATATTTTTTATTTACCAGCGTTTTTTGTAAATCGGCACCACATCCGCACCGACTTTTAGGCTGTCTAAATGATTCGCCCAGGCCTGCATCATGTCCGGTCTTTGGGGTAGGTATTCGGCTTTGTTGTAGGTTTCCCTGACCGCATCCTTACCGCCTTCATGCGCCAGTTGTTTTTCGATATGGTCTCGATTAAAGCCTTGTTCATTCAGTAGTGTGCTGGCGGTGTGGCGGAAGCCGTGGGCGGTTTGTTTGCCTTTGAAGCCATTACTGTTAGGTCAAGCGACATTGACCGACAATTTAAACCCCAGTGCATGTAGCAATTTATAAAGGGTTTCAAATTTCGGTTGGGTTTCGCCATTCAATAGGCGGTATAGGTGCTGGCGATTAATGCCGCTCAGTCTTGCGGTTTCGCTCATCCCTTTGGCTTGGATCAGGTGGCGCAAACCATCTAATAAGCTTTGCGTTCCGCCGTCCTCTAAGAATGCACTAAGGTATAAGGCCGCGTCCTCTTTGGTCTCAATATCTTGTGCAAATTCAAATTCTTTTAATTCCAGTGCCATGATTATTCCCCTAGTTGGCTAAACAAGCCCTTAGCCGTTGCTATATCCTTGCTTTGTGTGGATTTGTCCCCACCATTAAGAAGCAGAACAATTTCATTGCCTCGGATGGTGTAATAAATCCGAATTCCCCCTGCAAAGAAAAAGCGTAATTCCCCTATATTGGAATCAATCGGCTTATGGTCTCCAAAGTTACCGCGTGCCACTTGATTAATTTTTGACTCCAATCGGTAACGGGTGGTTTTATCCTTGATGGATTTAAACCATTTATCAAATTTTGCAGTCGTGACGATTATAAACTTCATGGGGTTAATTGTAACAATTAAGCGACAAACAAGGCAATAAAAAGGGTTTTATTAGGGTCTGTTGATTCCATGCCGTGGCCGTGGTGCGGTCAGGTCGGGTGGTTTCCATTCCAGTGGGCGTGCCGCTGGTCAGGTCTGGTGCTTTCCGTACCGGTGCCAGTGCTTACAGTTGTCAGGTCTGATGGCTTCCGTTCCAGTGGTCGTGCTGCCGATCAGGCCTGTTGATTTCATGCCGTGGATGCGGTGCCGATCTAGCCGGTTGGTCGTGCCTTAAAAAATGTTACACCTGTCTGTTTTGGGTGGTTATTTTTGGGCGTGAAGTTGTTTTTTTTGTGTGGCTGATTTTGGGTGCCGGTGCGTTAAATAACGGCTTTTTTAATGCCTTTTACTTAATATTTGTTCGATTTCGTACCGTTCGTACCGTTTTGAAAATTAAAACGGTACGGGCTGAAACCCACACGGGTGGCGGCTTGTACCGCTCGTACCGTTCGTACCGTTGTTTTTAATGAATGTATTATTGTTCAAGGCAAAAAAATACCGGTGAAAAAATGTTACACCGGTCTGTTTTTGGCAAACAAGGGCACCACATCCGCACCGGCTTTTAGGCTGTCCAGATGATCCGCCCAGGCCTGCATCATGTCCGCTCTTTGAGAAAGGTATTCGGCTTTGTTGTAGGTTTCCCTGACCGCATCCTTACCGCCTTCATGCGCCAGTTGTTTTTCGATATGGTCTCGATTAAAGCCTTGTTCATTCAGTAGTGTGCTGGCGGTGTGGCGGAAGCCGTGGGCGGTTTGTTTGCCTTTGAAACCAATGCGGTGAAGTCCGGCATTGAGGCTTTGTTCACTGATTGGCCGTGCTTTGGTTCTGGGGGATGGGAATACAAAGTCGGTGCCGTCACTGAATACCAGCATGGATTCAATCAAGGCTCGGGTCTGTTGGCTTAGGGGCACAATGTGTTCCCGCCCCATTTTCATGCGGTCGGCTTTAATGGTGATGGCTCCGTGCTTCAGGGTGGCCGTGCCCAGTTTTAAGTCATCCGTCAGATTGACTTCATCCCACCTTAGCCCTGCCAATTCCTTAGGTCTTAAAAAAACATAGGGTGCAAGCTTTAAGGCGGTGGCGGTGCTGATGTCGCCCAGATAGCCGTCAATGGCGTTCAATAGTTGATGTAGGTCTTTGCGCTCTGAAACGTGGCTGTAGTTGGTTTTCTTTTGCTTTTGGAAAATGTCATTGGGTAGGTCTCGCACCGGATTGCGTTCACAATATCCCATGCCGACACCATAGCTGAAAATACGGCTGGCATACTGGCGGCTTCGTTTGAGGGTTTCCAGTCTGCCCTTGGCTTCGATTTCTTTTAGGGCGCGTATCATATGTTGTGGCTTAATGTCTTCAGCGGGTAGATTGCCCAGCAATGGGATCAGGTGGGCTTCTACCCGTTCGCGTATGTCTTTGGCGTAGTTGATTTTCCAATTGTCACCGCCTTTGCTTTCACTGTTGTGGCGGTGCCATTCTTCAAACAGTTGGCGAAAGGACAGGCGGGCGGCCTTGGCTTGCTGCCGTGCCGCTTCTTGTTCTTGTTCGGCTTGCTGTTGCTTTTTGTGGTCGTTGGGGTGAATGCCTTGCTGTACCAGCGCCTTAATCTCGTCACGGACATTACGGGCTTCGGCCAGTGTCATATTGGGGTATTCGCCGATCTTATAATCTGAATCTTTGCCATCCATCCTTATGCGGTATTTGAAAACCTTCGTGCCTGCCTTGGTAACCTCCAAGCGCAAACCGCTCCCGTCTGAAAGCTTTTGTAATTTGCCTGTCGGTTTTGCTTTTCTGATCTGTGCGTCTGTCAGTGCCATTGCCTTAAACCCTTTTGTTTCAAGCCTTACCAATAAAGGCGGGGGTAAAAATACGTAAAACGGGGGTAAATCCTGAACGATTCGGGGGTAAATGAAGATTTACCCCCAAATTTACCCCCGTTTATTATGCGCTTGGATGATATGCGGTGCAATGCCATGAGACGCTAAAAAAGGCTAAGTTGTTGATTTTTCGGCATTACAGGCATAAAAAAAGGCGTCATGAGACGCCTTGATTTAGGTATTTGGCGGATAGCGGGGGATTCGAACCCCCGATAGGCTATTAACCTATACACGCTTTCCAGGCGTGCTCCTTCAACCGCTCAGACAGCTATCCGTAAAAGAGTGGCGTATTTTACTGCCAATCCCCATGAATGTCCAGCACCGAAAACAAGAAATCGCACGCGATGCAGGTGATACAAAAAAACCGGCCTAAGCCGGTAAAAACAAACCAGCCAGGTCTGGCTAATTGTCAAAAAACGATCAAACCCATTTCGGGCTCAACCGCCTCAACGCTCTACAGGAGTAGACTACATCATTTCTAAATCCATCTGCACGGCTTCCACACCGGCGGCGGCACATTTTTCATCGTCCATTCCATCCGGTGCACCGCTCACGCCCACGGCACCGTAGAGTTTACCGCCAGCGGTAATCGGCACCGAACCGGCCATAAACGCCAAGCCTTCACCCATGGTCTGCAAAGGGCTGTTGGCTCTGGATCCCAGCTGAGAACCTTTCACATTAAACATCACAGCGGTGTAGGCTTTTTTCTGGCTGATTGACCAAGAAACCGGCGGTGCCATAGTATCGCGCAGTTGTGCTTGCGGGATGCCGTTTCGTTCAACAACGGTGACACTGATGGGAATGCCCTTTTCACGACAGGCTTCAACCGCCGCCACGGCAATTTTGTTGGCCATGTCCATACTCAAACGGCTCACATTAACGGACAGGGGTTCGGCTTGAACCGGCATGGCCAAAGAAGCGCCCATGGCGGCCACTAAACCGATTGGCATAAGTTTTTTCATCTTCATATCTGCTCCAAGTTAGCTCATTAGTAAGACAAGAATCATTCGTTACAGCAAGGTCTTTGCTTTTGCGAACTCATTTTAAGGACTTTCCACTGGCGGTAAAATACGCGAAAGTCTCAATCCTGCCTAAAACCCAGCTGAAAAAAAGTGTTTTTCAATATCCAACAAGTCAAATGCCTTGCGTTTAAAGGGCTTTCAACGGGGTGCTCTGATTGTGAAAAGATTATGCAATACGGCATTCATGGACGTGAATTCATCGCAAACGCACACCAAACAAGCCGTTTCGTTACGGCGAGGGTTTGGTTATAATGCCATATCACTCAAAGAGCCACTCATGAAAGAAACCCTTTGCACCACGCCCGCCAAACTGATTCTGACCGGAGAACATGCTGTTTTGTTCGGCGCACCGGCTTTGTCGATGGCCATTGAACTCAACACCCATGCGGTCGTTCAATATACGCCCAACGACGCTCGGGGGGTCCAGCCCGTTTTGGAAATTGCGTTGCACAATTTCAACCAAAAGATGGTGTTTCCCTATCTGTCTTGGCAAAAACACGTCACCCACATCGAATCACGCTATGCGCTGTTTGAAAAAAACGCCTTGGCCATCCAAACCGTTCTGCAGCAGCCAGTGGACTTGGTACTGGTGACGTTTCAGCAGTTTCACAACACTTATAAGCTAAAACCCGGGCACTGGTCGATCACCCTAGACTCGCACCCTTTGACAGGACGCGGACTGGGCAGCTCGGCTTCAATCATCATCAGCTTGCTGCACAGCCTGTTTGTCCACCACGGGCTGGATGTCAGCGAAATTGAACTTATCACCCTGGCACAGAAAATCGAGGCTCGGCAACATGGCACCTCCAGCGGCGTGGATCCGACCACTGTGTATCGTGGCGGCCTACTCCGATTTCAGCAAGGCTACCCTACCCAACAACTGCCACACCAGAGCTTCAGTGCCTGGATGATTGACACCGGAAAACCCGGTTCCACGACCGGTCAAGCGGTCAATCACGTTCATCAATATTTCACCCACCAAAGCGGCATCTGGCAGGATTTCAAACAGGTGGCTTCCGAAATGGAATCCGCCTGGAAACTGTCCAATGCCGAACAGCTCAACAGCGCCATCCAAGCCAACCAGGCGCTTCTCGAACAGCTAGGGGTGGTGCCCGATAAAGTGAAAGCGTTTGTAGCGGCACTGAATAACAGCACGCACTATTCGGCCAAGGTCTGCGGGGCTGGCAGTGTCAGCGGCGATTCCGCCGGTGCGGTACTCTGCATCGGTTCCGAGCCGCCCGAGCGATTGTGCGAACGTTACGGCTATGACTTCTATGCCCTTAAAATCAACGACACAGGCAGTCAATGTGAAGTGCATCTCTAGCGCCCCGGCCAATATTATGCTGATGGGCGAGCACAGTGTTCTCGCGGGGGAAAAAGCCATCGCCTGTAGCTTAAACCAGCGGCTGCGCATTCAGTGGGAAGCTCGCAACGACCGTCAGGTTCATATCCTGTCCGAACTCGGTCACCACAAAACCGATTTGGATCGCCTCACACCGCACCCACAACTGACTTGGGTACTGGCGGCGCTGCACCATTATCGACCCAGTTTACAGCAGGGGCTGACACTCACCATCACCAGCGATTTCAAGTCCACGCTGGGGCTGGGCAGCTCTGCGGCTCTGCTGGCCGCCTTATTGGGTGGATTGGATGCGATTACCGAACAGGCACCGAATTTTAAAACCCGTTTTGAAACCGGGCTGGCACTGATACATACTTTGCAGGGGCGTGGCTCCGGCACCGACCTGGCTGCCAGTTTAACGGGCGGCGTGGTGCTGTTTGACCCCCAAGCACAAACCGTCGAATCTCTAAAAGCCGACTGGTCGCTGACATTGGTTTACTGCGGCTACAAAACGCCGACAGCCGAGGTTCTGCAAAAAGTCGCCGACGACTGGCGGGGGCAAGCCGACTTATTGGCCGCCCTTTATCGCATAATGGGGCGCACCACCGAAGCGGCTTATCAAGCGTTAAAAGCCGACAACACCGCCGAGTTTTACCGCCTGGTCAACAGCTATCAAGGCCTGATGGACGCGCTGGGCGTCAATGATCCAGTGCTGTCGAACTTGGTTTATCGTTTGCGCCAAGACGCGGGCATTGCCGCCAGCAAAATTTCCGGCTCAGGCCTGGGCGATTGTGTTTTAGGATTCGGTCACACGAGCGCCCCACTCACCGACTTTCACCCCCTGCCCATCGCCATGGATTCATGTGGCTTGGAAGTGCAATTACTGTGATGTGCAATTACTGTGATGAACGCACCCAATTGAGCCTTAACGCCTTGAGATATTTTTATGACACCCACTGAGTTTATCCACCACATCACCCCCCCCGGGCATACACCGCTCAAAACGGGCTATGGGCAGGCACCGGTCAATATTGCCCTCAGTAAATATTGGGGAAAGCGCGATGTGGCATTGAATCTGCCCACCAACAGCAGCCTGTCCATCAGTTTGCCGGAACTCGGCACCGAAACCCGTTTAAGCTGGCATGAAAACGGAAAGGATCGCATTACCTTGAACGGTGAGGCACTGTCCCAGGACGCTCCCTTTGCCAAACGCTTGAGTCGTTTTTTGGATTTTTTTCGCCCCAATGCGCGTGGCGGCTTTGAGGTCAACACTCAAAATACCGTGCCCACGGCCGCTGGGCTGGCGTCGTCGGCTTCCGGTTATGCGGCCTTGGTCAAGGCCTTGGACGACTGTTTTCAATGGCAACTTGCACCGCGCGAGCTGTCTTTATTGGCGCGTCTAGGCAGCGGCAGCGCCAGCCGTTCACTGTATGACGGTTTTGTCCTTTGGCATAAAGGCGAACGCGCAGACGGTTTGGACAGTTACGCCGAGAAAATTGACCAGGCCTGGCCGGAATTCTGTATCGGCTTACTGAAAATCGACACCTCCACCAAACCAATCGGCTCAACACAAGGCATGCAGCAAACGGTCAATCATTGCGAACTTTACCAGGCCTGGCCGGAAAAGGCGGAACAGGATTTAGCGACCATTCACCGTGCCATTCTGGACAAGGATTTTCAAACGCTCGGTGAGACCGCGGAAAACAATGCTTTGGCGATGCACGCCACCATGATTGCCACCTGGCCGCCGATTCTGTATTGGCAACCGGAATCGGTCGCCGCCATGCACCGAGTCTGGCAGTTGCGCCAGGAAGGTGTAACGGTGTATTTCACCATGGATGCCGGACCGAATTTGAAATTGCTGTTTCCAGAAGCAGAAACGCCCGCGTTGATGCGGGCGTTTCCGGAAATGAAATGTCTGAAACCCTTTACTTAACCACAGACAGGTGTGAGCCTTTTTTGGGCTTTTTCGATTTGTCGTCTTTGTCGGTTTTTTGAGCCGTTTTGTCAGCCGTTTTCTCAGCGGCCGCATGGGACACACCGGAATCCTTCACCGCCGATACGGTCGGTTTAGACGGCTTGGGCGGTTTCGAAGCCCCCTCATCAGACGCTTGCGGATAAGGCTCCGGTGGGAACGGCATCCCTTGCCCGTTTTCACGCGCAAAAATCGCCAGAACGGCTTCCGGCGGGAAGCCCAAACGCCGTTCCACACCGGAAAAACGCGCCTTAAAACTGAACCAGTCATTCGCCATCATCAGCTCACGCACCGCATTCGGGTGGGCATTGAGCACAATCATGCCATCTTGGGCAAACTCCATCGGCACTTCAATGCCCGGATAATGCGCGTCCACTTGCAAATGCGGCGTCCAGTCGTTATCCACGATCCAATCGAACAGCGCCCGAATCATATAAGGTCGGTTTGAAATCATTTCGAACCCCGCTATCCTTTTAAACCACTTCTCGCATATCCAACTCATCGTCCGATAAGCTGTCCGGGAACTCCTCACGCGCCAAGACCTTTTCGGCATAATCAATGACCGGTTTGGCGGATTTCGGTAAATCAATGCCCAAATACGGCAAACGCCACATCAACACCGCCAAACTAACATCCACCAACGAATATTCTTCGCTCATAAAATACGGCTGATGCTCAAACACCGGAATCATCTGAATCAGACGTTCCTGCAAATCACGCCGAGCCGCTTTCACCGCTTTTTCGTCATCGCTGTTGGTGATGGTATCGGCCAAAGAGTACCATTCCTGTTCAATCTGACGCAACATCTGACGCGAACGCGCTTTGGAAATCGGATCCACCGACAAGAGCGGCGGATGCGGAAAACGCTCGTCCAGATACTCCACAATCACTTGCGGGTCGTACAGCACCAAATCGCGATCCACCAGCGTCGGTAAACTGCCGTAAGGGTTGAGTTCCAATAAGTCCTCCGGCATTCCGGCGGAAGTATCGACTTCGATAATCTCCATGGGAATGTCTTTTTCCTTGGCCATTAAACGCACTCGATGCGAGCTGGGGCTTTTGGAATCGGAAAATAACGTCATGACGGAACGTTGTGTAACGGGCAAATCGGACATGAAAATCTCCTGAAAATGGATGGATCCGCTAGGATTATTATTGTTATGATTGTATGGTTATGCTTATTCAGTTTAGGCGCACATGGCACTGTTCTCTAGAATATTATACACGCTGTGTCAAGCCCCCTGACAAGAGGCACTTCGACCACGACTAGCCCGAATGTTTCATAAGTTTGTGCTGAGATTGCGCAGAGCATTGTTTTCTCGACTTACCCCTTCGGGCGTCGAGTTCTTTGTTTCACAAGGAAATTTTCG
>NZ_JBNGDN010000076.1:0-9513 GCF_049975065.1 Hydrogenovibrio sp. | reverse complement strand
GCACACCGTTAAACTTGGTGGTTGAGGCAATCCGGTTAATTTCTTGTCTCAACTGTGATACTTCGATGTTCATTTGTGAACGCTGCGCCGAGGTGTAGGTTTCGTTGGCCGACTGAGTCGCCAACTCACGGATTCGATACAACATATTCACGGTTTCTTCCGCCGCTCCGTCAACAGTTTGTACCAAACCAATGCCGTCATTGGCATTTCGAATGGCCATTTCTGTACTGCTGATCTGGGCTGACATCCCTGTAACCACGGCTTTACCGGCGGCGTCATCCGCTGTTTTGTTAATACGCAGACCAGAGGTCAAACGCTCCATCGCAGTGGTCATTTCACTGCTGGAACGATCCAATAGGCGTACCGCATTTTCCGATGGAATATTGGTGTTGATTACCATAGCCATGATATTATCTCCTTTTTACATTTATGAATAAGCGATTGTTATTATTTTTATATCATCAATCGTCAAAATCTTTCCCTTCACTGTTGGTAACGGCCACCTTTTATAAACCTTTAGAAAAAAATGCGATTTTTTTTAATTTTTTTTGGCACATTTCCTGTTAAAAGGTTAGCAAAATGCAAAAAGCTTGAAAAATAAGGTGTTTCAGCCCAAAATCCTTCTATCCACAAACTGCAAAAATGAGAGCCTATGAAGACTATCGATACTCAAAACATCTACACCAATGCCTTTGGCGACCGTTATTTTCGTGAAATCAATCAAACCGCTTTCGATAACGTGGGTTCCTCATCAACCTTTAACAAAGTGTTTCATGACACACTGGATCAAGAAAACACCCTGTTTTTCATTGTCGGCTCCGACTCCGGGCTGCTGATTCCCTACCTGGAAAAATATGAATCCGGCAAAGGACGTCACTATGTCATTATCGAAAAACCGGAAATGCTGGACTACATTCAAAATAACCTTGAGTGGGATGAAAACTTAATTGATTTGAAATCGGACGACTTCAATTTTGACGGTTTTGCCGAAACCTACGCGGATTACATTGCCCATGGGCGATTTCTACTCTTGCGATCACTTGCCGTGGTCGATAGCCAAAGTCTGCCCTATCGCCAACTGTGGGAAATCATGCTGGATCGTTACAATATTTTTGCCTCATCGGAGAGCGGTTTTGCCATTAACAATATCTTTATCGACAGTCAGTTAGAAAGTCTGGCCAGTAACAGCACGCCCCTCTCCAAAGCCGCCGAGGGATTAAAAGGCACGTCCGCCGTCATTATGGGGGGCGGTCCCAGCTTGGATGAGAGCATTGGCTGGATCAAAGCGAACCAGGAACGGCTGGTTATTTTTGCCGCCGCACGCATTGCCAACCGCCTGAAAAAAGAGGGAATTCAGCCGGATTTTTTTGTCACCGTAGATCCTCACGCCGTCAGTTACGACAACAGTAAACCCATGCTGCCGTTTGGCGACAGTGCCATACTGGTGCATGCCAATAATGCCAACAGCAAGCTGCTGGCGGAATGGACAGGCCCGCACGCTTACCTAGGGTTAATGTACCCTTGGCAAGACGCCAAGCACCCGCAACCTGAAAACCTGCAAATCATCGGCCCCACGGTCACCAACACCATGGCTTCGGTGGCGGCCTACCTGGGGGCGGAACAAATCTTTTTCTCCGGTGTGGATTTTTGCTATGGCGAAGGCGGTAAAAGCTACGAATCGGAAAGCTTGGAAGCGAAAACCGGTAAATACCTGGATTCCGCCAGCAACCGGGTCGAAACCTATTCGGGTCGCATTGCCGAAACCACCCCCAGCTTTGCCAATGCCCGCCAGGGGATGGAGGAATTAGTGGCCTATTCCACCGTTGTTTTCAAAAGCCGTTTTTACACTCTCAGCCGGGAAGCCGCTAAAATCGATCAGGTGGAATACATTGCCACAGGCGACATTGAATTACCCGAACTTAAAAAAGACAGTGCCGTTTCTGACGTCAAACAGGCTTTATATCAAGAAATTAAACCTTACAAGCAACACCTGAAAGAGGCCAAAGCTTACTGCCAGGAAATGCTGAAGCTGTGCCGTGACGTTATCCGCGAGTCGCGTCAAGGCAAAAAACTGGCGAAGCGCCTGTTTAAAGACCTAGCCGAAACCGACCAGCTGACACAGAAAATTGTTGGCTTGCAACGCGACCTCAACCACCAGATGGGATCGCATGGGGAGTTCATTTTCAACTACTCCGTTAAGGCCTACAAAGACTTTATGGACCCCAGCGTTGGCAAGGACGACATGACCCGCGACCAGATCAAAGACTCGTTTGTAAACTATTTTACAGGTCTGATCGATTCCGCCACCCCTTTGAAAAAATCCATTCAATATGGCATTGAACGCCTCAATTTTCGGCTCAAGGAAGTCGAAGGCACCAAACACTTTGATACCCTCATTGAAAAATGGCGAGACTATCACGAAGAAGGTCGCCCGCTGGTTTGGCTGAAAATGCACGGCTTAACGCTGAACGACCTCAGCGAAGCACAGCAGGCGGCCATACAAGCCCTTCTGGACATTTACTATGAAGAACTCAACCGCACCGAAACCAAGCTCAGTAAAGAATTAAAAGAACGCGGCAGTCATATTGGTAACCAGTTTGATCGTCTTTACCGCTATTTTATTGAAAACCGCCCCTACGACTTGGAAGAGCTGATCAACTACATTGCCGAAAACAACGAAACCAATTCGGAATCGCTGTGCCACCTCGGCACCGGCTTTTTGTATGAACTCAAAGAGATGCCGGATGCGGCCATGGATGAGTATGTACAAATACAGGAAGGTAAATTATTGATGGAAGGCCTGAAACGCGTTGTGCATCTCGCCCTGACCCAAAAAGACTATCAAACCGCGTTGAATGCACTGGAAGTGCTGACCCACTACTCGGACGAGTATTTCATTTCCTATGCCGACATTACCGCCGCGACGGGCAACCAAACCGAAGCCGCAGAGATTTACATTCACTATCTGCAGCGTAATGAACAGGACAATGCCACCCGCATTAAACTGGCGAAGCTGCTGATTCATTTAGGCCTTCAGGAAGACGCCATCCAGACCATTCAAAAAATTCAGGAAATCGACCCAGACAATTTCGTGGCCGACGAACTCATGCAACTCGCCACCCGCCCGAAAAGCTAACCGACTCGAAATGACCAAGCCTGGCGGATTATGTGATTCGGTGATTACTTAAAATAGACCTCGTAATCGGCCTGGGCTTGTTCGTAATCGGGAATGTGACCGATGTCCATCCAGTATTCCGTCAAGGGAAAGCCGCCGGTGCGTTGATTTTCGTCAATTAAGGTATCCACCAGCGTGGGCATATCGTACACACTGTCGGGCGGCACCTTGTCCAATACCTGCGGTGACAGGCAATAAATGCCCGCATTGACGAAATAACGATACACCGGTTTCTCCACCAGCTCACGAATGTAAGCCCCCTCCATCTCAATCACCCCATAGGGCACCTGATGCGAATACTCGCGCACGCAGGTGGTGACACAGTTGTCGTGTTCGGCATGAAAATCCAATAATGCGCGAAAATCCACCTTGGTCAATAAATCGCCGTTCATCACAATAAACGGCAGGCCTGGGCGTTTCGGCAAAAGGCTCAAAGCGCCCGCCGTGCCCATGGGTTTGGACTCTTCAATATAAGTGATCTGAATGCCCCACTTTTTACCATCGCCAAAATACTGACGGATTTTTTCGCCCAGATAATTAATGCAAAAATAAAAATCGGTAAACCCCTGCTCGGCAATGTGTTTGACAATGGTTTCCAAAATGGGTTGATTGCCCACCGGTAACATTGGCTTAGGGACGGTTTCTGTTAACGGGCGCAAGCGCATTCCCAAGCCACCCAGCATCAAAACCACAGGATTCTCGCGCCGCGGTGTCAAGCGTGTTTTATGATAATACAGCCCGACCAGTTGCTGCTGGCCGTTTAAAATCGGTAGATGTCGCAAGGATCGCCGTTTCATATGCTGGTGCCACACCATCTCTGTTTCCGCCTCAAATCCGACAGTTGGCTCGCGGTTGGCCACTTGGGTAATGGCGCTATCCAAACTCTCGCCCCGTAATAGACCGCGGCGAATATCACCGTCTGTTACGGTACCAATAAGCCGACGATCGTCTGTAATCACCAAGGCAATCTGCATCGCTTGTTGATCCAACACCGTCAAGGCATCGCGAATGGTCGCGTCTTCGCCAATGGAAATCGCTTGCCAGTCAAATAAATCCATAGCCGTTCCTTTTCTTATGCGGTTTCACCCGATTATTTCAGTTGCATCTGCCGCATTTTCAACAAGGCTTCCACCTGAAACACATCCGCCAAATCGTCAATATCCACCCCAGAAATCGGATCCATGACAAACAGTTCGGACAAGCCTTCTCGGGTAAATTCCTGATGCTGGCGTAAAAACTGCGGCGTGACGATGTAAATGGCGCCATTAATCACATAATAATCATTGGTGTAATCCTGACGACGCGATACAAACTGCTCCGGCTGCGCCAGATACTGCCAACCGCCGGATTGTGCCTGAACACACTTATAAGGGTGCTCCTTCATCGGCTGAACGCTGATCAACGAATCCTGTTCACTTTCTAAAAACTGCAAAATGGCCGCATCAATTTCTTCGGCCGTGCGCAACGGTGACGTGGGTTGCAACAACACCACCGCATCCGGCAAACGATTTTGTGCTTCCAACCAGTCCAGCGCGTGCAGCACGGCTTCCGCAGTCGTGGTGTGATCTTCGGCTAGACTGGCTGGGCGAACATACTCCACCGCCACCCCGAATGACTCAGCATAGGCGTTAATCTCCGCGTCTTCGCTGGACATCATCAAACCGGTCAGATACTGACTTTTTTGCGCCTCGTCAAGGGTGTATTGCAACAACGGCTTATCCAAAATCGGATAAAGGTTTTTGCCAATCAACCCTTTCGAACCGCCTCTGGCCGGAATCAAGGCTAAAATATGGGTTTGCTCAACCATGTATCACTTTCCTTTCTGTGTCAAAATCCGCCAGCAGTTTTTCCATGACAATGCCTATGGCCGCCTGCGGACTGGGCAAATGCTGTTTGGCTCTGTGCCATAACGCTTGTCGGGTTTCTGCCTGCAAGCCTTTTTCCAATACCGTCAGCATTTCTTCTTCTGTATCGACCGATAACAGCAATTGTTCACTGATTAACGGCATATCGTGTAATTGGCTGTAGTCTCGCCACCATTGAATGAGTTGCGGATCAAACCATAAATACACACTGGCATTGAACGGCTGTGGCGCCAACTCATTTAAATAGAGGTTATCAAAACAGCAGGTCGAAAAGGCACTCAAGACCAAATCGCACACCACTAAACTGTCTTTAATATCGTCAAATGGATCCAGCTGCACCCGCTCGCCAAACGCCCCGGTAAACAAGGACAAGGTTTTTTGTCGCAACACATCGGTTTCTTTGGGGTGGGGGCGATAGAGCAATCGAAACGGACGAGACCATCGTTTGAGTTGCCGTGACAGCGCCTCAAGGGTGGCAAAATAACCGGCAATTTCCAAAATCGGTTGACCATAAAACCCCAGAATCACTTCATCCTTTTCCACCAGGCCTGGGCGTTTTTCAGCTCGCGCCGCTAAAGGATCGTAGCAATGATAGTCAATGTGTTTAATCGAGCCAATCGGCACACTGACCACCTGCGGATAGCGCTCATGGGTAATACGCGCGGCTTCATCATCCATTACAAAGGCGATGTCGGGCAGCGCACCGGAGGCCTGATTCATATCGCCCCAGAAACTTTGCAACGCATACGAACGAATGCCGTGCGTCGCCGCATAATGCAGCACCGCTTCATCCATTCCCGTGTCCGGGCCGGAAATGCCCGTCAACACCGCATCCGGTTGAAAACTCGCAAATTGCTGCTGCAAAAAGTCGTCCTCCAGCACGCGCGTGAACGCATCGTTAGGCCGCGCAAACAACATCGATTCCGGCACCCAGGGCTTTAGAATCTCATCAGCCGGAGACTGGCACAATAGACGTATTTCAAACCGACCACTGTTTAACAGCTCTGGCACCAGCTTTTCAAAGGACACCGCGGTCGCGGGATCACGTGCGGTCATCAATAACTTCATCATCCAAACCTTTAACCAAACACGCCGCCTCAAACAACGTAAGGCGCGGCCATGGCTTTTAACTCCCTGTCATGTCGAAGGGTTAGATTATATAAAAATGCGAATTTTTGCCACTCGGATTGCGGTATTTTCTGCTGGGTGCTCAACTGTAATTCCGCCAAAATCAAAAAAGCTCGCACCGCCAGCCCCTGCAATAAATCAACAAAACGCTTTTCAGAGTGAATTCTGACAGGGTTCTCTGCCAGATAGGCATCCAAAAGCGCATGACTCATGGCCGCCAATTGTGCAGGTTCATGCACACACAACACAAACCGCTCGATCACAAACGCCAAATCTTTTAAAGGATCGAACCAAGCGGTCAAACTGTCTTCAAAATCCAAAAACGCCACCCGACCATCTGGCCGAAACAACACATTGCCGACATTTAAGTCGCCATGCACGGGTTGGCCATCGTCCATCAAATGCCCCAGCCAATCCGGCGAATGGGCTTTTAAGCAGGCTTGGGCTTCAGCCGGCAATTGTGCCATTTCCGTGGGCGACTGCAGCAACGCCTGCCACCGTGACGTTAACATCGCGTGACGCTCTTTCGCGCCCGCTTGGATTTTTGCCACCTGTGGCAAGCCTTTCAGTCGACGGTGCAATTGCCCCAGCGCTTGCCCCAATAATCGTAAATCCGCTGCCTGATAGTCGGTAAAACGCCCTTCCCAGAAAGGAAACGCCAAAGCGGTCACCTCTTCCGACAGACGATTCGGAAACCCATGAATCATCGGCGGCACAGAAAAAGTCGCGTTTGAAGCCATGACGTCAGGCTGGGGAAGGGTCATCATTGCATCCACCAGCGCCTGACCTTCTAGCATACGTTTCGCTTTTTGCGGTGCCACCAGCTTTAAAAACCAGTCCAAGGGTTCACTGTTCGACATTTCGCCCGTCAGACGAAAAAAACCGTAGGGTTCCGTTTGGTGCGTTTGCAATTGCCAGGCCTGGTCAATTTTGACGGAATGCTTTTCGGACAGTAATTGCAAAAACGCCCAGGCCTGGGCGTTTTCGGGTGATGTTTCGAGCGATGGCGTTCGCATCGCCAACCATTTCAATTCCGGTGGACGAAGACCGGGGAAAGCAGGCCGTTCCGGTAGCCAGCGCATCATTTCATCCAATGCCGCTTAGGTCTCACGAAACGCAATATCCGGCCAGCCAATGACGTCCCCCGCCGAAATGGAGCGCTTTAGAGGCTGACCTTCTATTTCCGACCAATATTCGGCTTTGATGCCCAGTGCCGGAAAGGCAAAACGCACATTATCAATGCTCAAGACACTCCCCACCGCCAAGTCTGTTTTGGCCACCAAGCCCATGCGCGAGATGTATTTTTCACGTTGCCGTGGCAGCACGCGGATGCCATCCCCCATCGCATCGGCGATATTATTGATTTTCTGCAAAACGGCGGCCACTTGGCTGACCGGCATGGCATGACCGCCATCCTGTTCATCGCCCATGTCATCCGGGCAAATGCCTTTTTCCAACACCACCGCCCCCATCGCCGTGGCCGCATACAGCATTTCTTCCCCGCCGTGATGATCCGATAAACCATAGGGCAAGCCAACCGCTTGTCCCAGCGTCTGCATAAAACGTAAATTTTGCTGCTCCACCGGATTGGGCGGTCCTTTTGGACTGTGCTCCACAACAATGTCGACCGCATCCCCTTTCAAACCGCAATCCTGCGCCCAGTTAACCGCACGCGCCATTTCTTCGATCGTGGAATGACCGGTATCAATGATCATCGGCAACCCTAACTGTGCGACATATTCGATGAGCGGCTGATGGGTAATATTGGACGAGGCGATTTTAATCGCCACACAGCCCATTTGTTTGGCAAAGTCCGCCCCTTCAAAATCGTAAACGGACACAAGGGTCTCCATGCCCTTATCTTTGGCGTACCGGAACAAGGATTCATAAGACGATAACGGCACCACCTTGCGCTCAATCAAATCACGGTAGTTTTCCTGTTTCAGCGCACCGGTTTGATGTCCCCAGTATTTTTCATTACCGGACAAATGCGCATCTAGGCAAATTTCCGGCGTTTGCAGAATCTCACCCTTGATGGTGGTCACGCCCGCCTCGGCCAGTGCCTCCACCAAGGCTTCGGCTTGCTGCATATCCTGATTGAAATAGGTACCGATATCCGGCAAAAACATCGGACGACCGGAGTGCAACTGGTCTTGCCAAAAACTTCTTACATCCATATCACCCCTCCCGATACTCCATCATAATTTCAAAAAGGCCTCCACCAATTTCAACCCCAACTCGCCGGATTTTTCCGGATGGAACTGACAACCGATTTTATTGTCACGCTGTATCGCGGCGGTCATGGCGTGCCCGCCAAAATCGAACACCGCCAATTGGTCGGCGTCATTGGCCACATCCGCATAATACGAATGCACAAAATAAAACGCATTGCGCTCCGGCACGGCTTCCAGCAAAGAACCTTGCCAGGGCATTTTGTTCGGCTGAATCGACGCCCACCCCATGTGTGGAATCGTCATATTTTGACCGTTCACACCCAGCGCAGGAAGCCGTTTGACCCGACCGGGCAAAAGCCCCAGGCCTGGTGTTTTTTCAAACTCTTCGCCTTCGTCCAACATCATTTGCATGCCCAAACAAATCCCCAGAAAGGGTTTATCCTTGGCCGCCTGCTGAATCGCTTCCACCAGGTTTTGCGCCTGCAATTGCTGCATCGCTTGCGGAAAGGCTCCCACCCCCGGAAACACCAACCGTTCGGCCTGCTCGATTTGCTCGGGTTGTGTGGCGATTTCGACTTTCGCGCCCTGATGCTCAAACGCACGTTGCACATTCAGCAAGTTCCCGGCACCGTAATCAATCAAGGTCACATGGCGGCTCATTTGGCTCATGGAACTCATGACAACTCCCCTCCGTGAACGGTATGAACAGAATGGATTGCCTCTTGTGATCGAACCAACAAACCGTTTTCGGCACACACCTGTCGAATGCCCTCAACAGTATCGCGCTCATAATGCAAAATATCCGCCATGGCAATGGCGCTTGCACCGGACTTTACCGCTTGCACGCCGTCCATCGCTTGCCCCATGCCACCGGAGGCAATGACTGGCACCGATACGGCTTCGGAAACCGCCTCAATCAACGCTAAGTCATACCCTTTACGGCCGCCCTCATTATCCACTGAGGTCAATAACACCTCTCCAGCGCCACGCGCCACCGCTTCCTTGACCCATTCCACGACATCCAGACCGGTATGCTCACGACCGTTATCGGTAAACGCCAGCCATTTGCCATCGGTTTGCTGAATGGCTTCGACCGACAACACCACACACTGCTCACCAAAGGTTTTCGCCATTTCATTGATCAGCTCCGGGCGTTGCACCGCAGCCGTGT
>NZ_JBNGDN010000075.1:0-9939 GCF_049975065.1 Hydrogenovibrio sp. | reverse complement strand
CTTTTATTCCTAAAAACCCATCTCTTGATGGGTTTTTTTTTGCGCGATTGTTATTTTATGGATTTCTAGGTGGACGCTCAGATCATTAATGAATCGTTACTCAGAAAGCAATTGGCTTCTAGGTGTCAGTTCGTCTATTTAGATAAGGTCGATTCGACTAACCTGTATCTCAAGAAGCGGCTCGCTGATGGTATGCTCGATTCGCCGATCATGGTGTTAGCGCGCTTGCAAACTGACGGCTATGGTCAGCAGGGTCGAAATTGGGTGCATGAAGAGGGGAGTTTGGCTTTTTCAATTGCCGTTCCATTGCGGTTTAATCCGTTGAATAAACCTTACATTTCGCCGCAAATTGCTTTACTCTTGCGTGATGCTTTAACACGGGCACACGGTGAAGCCGAATTATTAGAGGTTAAGTGGCCTAATGATGTCTATTTTAACGGTCGTAAACTGGCGGGCATTTTGATCGAGCTGCAAAAGGATGCCAAGACGAATGCACTCTATATGATCGTTGGTGTGGGCGTGAATACGGTTCCTATCCATTGCGAACTGTTTCGTTCAAGCTTTATATCAGGCCTGGATAAACACAGGTTTTTGGTACAATTTGCTCAAAATTTATTCGATCAGTTCAGTCACGGTGTTGTGCCGAGTTTTGATGCGCGATCTTGGAGTTGCTTTGATTACTTCAAGTCCAATGAATTGGTTTCAGTTATTAATAATCAATGCCTTGTTAGGGGTCGTTATATGGGGCTGGACGCTATGGCTCGTGCAATGATTGAAGTGGATGGCGAATTAAATTATTTCGACTCCGGTGCCATTTCCATAAAAAGGTTTACGAGAGATGATTTATGTTAGTTTTTTTTGAGTTGGGTAACAGCCGGTTAAAGGCGGCTGTTTTAGATAACGGCTCCTATGAATATTTGGGCGGGGTTGTCTATGACGGGCATTCGACTGTTGAATTGCTCAAATCCTTTCAAATTGACGCGCATGATGTTGAATTTGTGTATGCCTGTTCCGTTGTTGACTCGATGCTGTCAGCAGAGTTCACCCATTCGGTACAGAGACTTTTTAAGTGTTACCCAACCTTTTTAAATACGCAGCCAAAATGTTGTGGTATTAAGTGTGGTTATACTGATTTTGAAAAGTTTGGCAGTGATCGGTGGATGGCTATTATTGGAGCCTGTTCGAAGCAAGAACAGTCCGCTTTTATTGTCGATGCGGGCACGGCCATTACAGTGGACGTTGTGATTGACCAGCAGCATATGGGTGGTTTTATCGTTCCTGGCCTTGAAACAATGAAGTCAAGCCTGCTGGAGTCTACAGGCATAAAGCCTGAATGGGTTGCGCTTGATAACCGACTGCCGGACACGTTACTGGCAACCGATACGTCCACGGGGATAGCCGCAGGAACGCTCTATATGATTTCCGCTTATATTAATACGTTATTGGCGGATTTATCCAGTGATACGGGATTGCAGTTTATGTGTGTTGGTACGGGAGGCGATTTTGTTCGACTGCAGCCCATGCTGGATGGCGATTTTGATTACATTGAAGACTTAACCTTGCTCGGCATGGTTGAAGTCATTGAGAGTCTAAAAAAATAGTTGACAACTTTTGTTAACAACTTATAATACGCCGCATTCAGCCGACATAGCACAATTGGTAGTGCAACTGATTTGTAATCAGTAGGTTGGGGGTTCAAGTCCCTCTGTCGGCACCATATTCGAAGCCCGCATTTCACACTGAAATAGCGGGCTTTTTTGTATGCGGTAATGGCATTGTAAAGGAATTCTCGGTGCTGTTATAATGACCCCACAATTTTCAATATGGAAACTTCATGGAAAAGCAGTCTAGCTACAATAAAGAAGAACTTTTATCGTGTGGGCGCGGTGAATTGTTCGGCCCTGGTAATGCGCAGCTTCCTTTACCTCCTATGCTCATGTTTGATCGGATTACGCACATCTCGGAGGAAGGCGGTGCATTTGGTAAAGGTGAAATCCGTGCTGAGCTAGATGTCACAGAAGATTTGTGGTTCTTCGAATGCCACTTCAATAACGACCCTGTTATGCCCGGATGCTTAGGTTTGGATGCCATGTGGCAGTTGATCGGTTTTTATTTAGGTTGGACGGGAGGGCCAGGACGGGGGCGTGCACTGGGTGCTGGAGAAGTTAAATTTTACGGACAGGTGCTTCCCAAGGCTCGGAATGTCGAATATGTGATCGACATCAAGCGTGTGATCAAACGCAAACTTTACATGGGGATTGCGAACGCGCATTTACGAGTAGATGGTAGAGAAATTTATTCAGCGGAAGACTTAAAAGTCGGTTTGTTTACCAATACGGATAGTTTTTAAAATGAAAAGAGTTGTTATTACAGGTATCGGTATTGTGTCCAGTCTTGGAAACAATCCGCAGGAAGTCACAAACGCATTGAAAAACGGGCGTTCAGGGATTGTCTATGCGCCTGAGTATGAAGAAAATGGTTTGAGATCCCGTGTGCATGGCGCTGTCAAAAATCTGGACTTTAAAGAGCATATAGAACGTAAACAGCTTCGTTTTATGGGGGATGCCGCCGCTTATTCGTACATCGCCATGCAACAGGCGATCGAAGATTCCGGTTTGACCGCTGAACAGGTTTCACACCCTAGAACCGGTCTTGTCGCGGGTTCCGGTGGTGGGTCGAATTCGAATGCGACGGAGGCCGTCAGCGTCGCCAAAGAGCGTGGCGTCAAGCGTGTGGGACCTTACATGGTAACGCGTACTATGGGCAGCACGGTTTCGGCCTGTCTGGCGACCCCCTTCAAAATTCAGGGGATAAATTATTCCATCAGCTCGGCCTGTTCAACCTCGGCGCATTGTATTGGTACGGCCGTTGAGCAGATTCAGCTGGGCAAACAGGATGTTGTGTTTGCCGGTGGCGGTGAAGAGTTACACTGGACCATGTCGGTTTTATTCGATGCGATGGGGGCTTTGTCCACCAAGTATAATGATGCGCCTGAAAAAGCCTCCCGTGCCTACGATGCAGATCGTGATGGATTTGTTATCGCTGGCGGCGGTGGCATGGTTGTCGTTGAAGAATTGGAGCATGCTCTGGCTCGCGGTGCCAAGATTTATGCTGAAATTACCGGCTATGGCGCTAATTCCGATGGCTTTGATATGGTCGCCCCTTCTGGAGAAGGGGCGGTGCGCTGTATGCAACTGGCCTTATCCACTGTGAACGGTGAGGTGGATTACATTAATCCACATGGCACTTCTACGCCAGTCGGGGATACAAAGGAAGCCGCAGCGATTCGTGATGTCTTCGGTGACAAGGTGCCCAAAATCAGCTCAACCAAATCCATGTCCGGTCACTCATTGGGCGCTGCGGGGGTGCATGAGTTTATTTATAGCCTGTTAATGTTGCAACACGATTTCATCGCGCCGTCCATTAATATCGACAATCTGGATTCGGAATGCGAAGGCATGCCGATTGTCTGTGAACTGATCGAAAATGCGGGTCTGAACAGAATGATGAGCAACAGTTTTGGTTTCGGTGGTACCAACGCGTCTTTAGTGTTTGAAAAATATCAAGGTTGAACCCTGTTTCATACGCTTTTAAAGCCGCGCTTTTGAGCGGCTTTTTTATTATGTGGGTTTTTATCATCGATGTCAGGCCTGGTGAATTGTCCAAACCGATCAATGGTTAGCGCCTCAGCTCGAAATTATGGCGTGGTCGTATTTCTGAAACGCACCCAAGCCAAGCCGCTAGGATGCTGACCCTAGCAGTAAGGCCAAGGCGCATTGCAACCTGGTTTGCGTTTTGGTGCCGTGGGGGATTTCTGTGCGGGTTTTGTCCCTTGTGTTGCGGCGTAGCGTTTGCAGTTCTGTAATTGCTTTTTGTAAAGCGTGGCACGTTTGGTGACTTTATAGGCGACTTTTTTCAACCACTTTTTTTGATCAAATGTGCGCCGTGAATAGCCGCCGTGGCCTTCGTGATAGGCTAAATACAGATTGTAAGGATCATGTCGAGAAATGCCGTTGCGCTTGTAGGACTGATAGTTGTACCAGCCGATAAAATCCAAAGAGTCATCGACATTGGTGCGTTTGGCCGACCAATTGCCCGTGGCTTTTTGGTAGTCGTACCAAGCGGGATCTTGCGCCTGCGGATAACCGTAAGCCGACGATCGTCGCGGCAGCGGGATGAGCCCAAGCGCATAGTCGCGAGGTGGTTGTGCATCGTGGGTAAAACGCGATTCCTGATGGACAAACGCCATCAGAATGTATTCCGGCGTGCCCCAACGTTTAGCGGAATCACGTGCGGCTTCCGCCCAGTCCGGGTCATGGTCGAAAATCTGGCAGATATTATCGTGGGTTTCTTTGGGTGGGTTCGAAGAACAGGCCACCAAGCTGCTGGCGATGAAGAGGGTTACAGTCAATTTAAAGAGTCTGGTTATCATGATTCATCCTGTTTGCTGTAAATAAAAGTGTGGCGAAAAATAACGTTTTGGTCGGGGTCCAGCACCTCCACTTGCCAATCGCCCGTCCAGGCGCTGCTCATGCGCTTGCTTGACCAGGTTCGGAAAGACGCACTGCGGATGTTTAACGGGATGGTGGCCATGATTTGTTGGCGGTATATCCAACGGTGGTAGAGTGTTTTACCCTCTGCACCTTCTACCAAGGTGTAAAAATAAACTTTGCGCACATATTTCGGTACCGTGTTTTCCAGCCAGCCAACCGGCGCCATCTTCTCAATGTTCTCGGCCAAAATCGCTCTTTTGATCTGAATCGGGCTGTCATTCACAATCGGTTGTTGTTGAGTCGAAGTGGCCGCCGCTGCGTTGGTTTTTTCCGTCAGGGTTTCCGTTAAGTCTTGCCGTGCTTCTGCTGTTAGCAAAGATAATGCCTGTTCGCTTGTTGCTGGGTCGGGCGGGTTGAGCGGTTTGTTTGGTGGCGTTTGCGCTTGAGTGGTGTCGGTTGGCGGCGGTGAGGTTGGTGACGCGCTGGCGGCTTCCGGCTCGATCAGCCTGAGTGCGGCTTCCTCCTGGTTGCCTGCTGTCGGTATCTTATCCGGCGACTGAGATGGGCTTTTGGGCGAATCGCCAGGCCTGGTCGTTTTATCGTTCAGCAGAGTATCGTTTGATTGAGCGGTTGCAGCCGTTGCGGTGTGGCCTTGCTGGATGCGTTGCTGTTGTTCGGATTGGCGTTCGTTTATCTGGTTGATCATTAAAGCGGCGGTTCCGATCCCCGCCAGCAGCATCATGAAATACCAGGCAAATCGTGTTCGCAACGGCGTTTTAGAGTCTTCGGTTTCGTTTCCGCTGGCGTCTTCCTGAAGTTGTTCCCAGCCCATTTGAAAATATTGCCGTAATATCGGGTCACGACGAATGCTGCTGGGCATGTGTGTTTTGGGCTTGCCTTCCATGGCCAAGCGGTAGCCTTTTTTAAAGGCGAAGATATGATGTGCGTTTTCCGTTTCCGGTAGTTTCACCTTGATTACCCATCCGTTTGTGCAAACAAAGCTTCGCTGAACTCATCCGATTTGAAAGGGCGCAAATCATCAATGGCTTCACCGACGCCGATAAATCGAACCGGAATGCCCAGTTGTTCGGCCAGCGCAAACACAATGCCCCCTTTGGCGGTGCCGTCCAGTTTGGTGATGGTCAAGCCGGTCAGGTTCACGGCGTCATGAAATTGCCCGGCCTGGTTGAGTGCATTCTGTCCAGTGCCAGCGTCCAGCACCAGCATCACTTCATGCGGTGCCTCCGGGTTGACCTTCTGCATAACCCGCACCACCTTCTTCAGTTCTTCCATCAGATTGGACTGGGTGTGAAGGCGACCGGCGGTATCGGCAATCAGCACGTCCACATTTTTGGCGGTGGCGGACTGAATGGCATCGAAGATCACGGCGGCCGAGTCCGCGCCAGTTTTTTGAGCAATCACGGGCACCTGATTGCGTTCTCCCCAGGTTTGCAGCTGTTCGACTGCGGCGGCACGGAAGGTGTCGCCAGCGGCCAACATCACCGATTTCCCTTCATTCTGTAATTTTTTGGCTAATTTACCAATGGTGGTGGTCTTGCCGACGCCGTTGACACCGACCATTAGGATCACAAAAGGCCGATTATCTCTGTCTGTCCGGTCTGGAATCACCAGAGGGTGAGAGACCGGCTCCAAGAGCGATTCCAGTTGCGATTTGAGCGCCTGAATCAACGCCTCTGGGTTTTGCAGTTCTTTGCGGGAAACCTGTTCGGTAAGGTTGTGGATGATTTTATCGGTGGCTTCAACGCCGACATCCGATGTCAGCAGGATCATCTCCAGCTCATCCAGCAGGTCGGCGTCAATTTCCTTACGCCCCAGAACCAGTGCCGCCAAGCTTTCAGTGAAATTGCGACGTGTTTTGGTCAGGCTGTTTTTAAGACGGGTAAAAAAGCCAGGCCTGGCGGTTTTGCTCTGTGTTTCAGCTGGGGCTTCGTTGTTTATTTCTGGTGTTGTTTCAGCGCCTGATTCAACAACTGGTTCAGCCATTGGTTCCGATTCCGTTACCGTTTGGTCTTCCGTCGAGCCGATGTCGGCCGTGGCGGTAATGACTTCAGCGGGCGTTTCGGCTTCTTTCTCTGGTGGGGGTTCGTGCGAGGCTTCAAGTGGGGTTTCATGCTTGGCTTCGTCAGGCGGCGCAATGTCCGGTTCGTGTTCGTGTGCATTTTCAATCAAGGTGTCTTGCGGCGAGACAGGGGTTTCGGTTTCAATCGCTTTGTCGGAAAGGGCTTCGGGTGGGTGGTCGGAAGAAACCGTTTCTTCCGCCGGTTGCATTGCGTCTTGAGCTTCGCTGGCCTTGTCGGTTTGCGAGTCTTTCTTTTTGCGTTTTAAAAAACTGAACATGTCGCTTCCTGTGTATTAACCCGCCCGTTTCAAAAAATGACGTCTGAATTGTGGATGAATTATCTTAGTGTGTCTTGAAAAAACACCCGGGTTAAAGTTTCATTAATGCTTGAGTTTGTAATTTGCGTTATTATAAAGCAAATTTTGATGATTTTAGGAGATTCCCAATGTTGAAAACTGGGTTGAAAACGGGGTTGAAAAGTCGGCTGACAGGTTGCTTGAGAAGCGGCTTGACCCTTGGTCTGGTGGCCACGCTTTTTCTGCTGGGCACACAGGCGAACGCCAGTGTGTCACGATTTGAATTGGACAATGGTATGCAGGTGCTGGTGAAGGTCGATCACCGTGCGCCAGTGGCGGTGCAGCAGGTGTGGTATCGTGTCGGTGCCACTTATGAATACGGCGGCATTACCGGTCTGTCGCACATGCTGGAACACATGATGTTCAAAGGCACGAAAACCCTGCCTCCAGGCGAGTTTTCAAAGCGAGTTTCCGAACTTGGCGGGGAGGATAATGCCTTTACCTCCAGCGACTATACCGCCTATTATCAAGTGGTCGGGCAACAGAATCTGGAAAAAGTGATGGCGCTGGAATCCGACCGGATGCGCAATCTGGTGATTGACGAGGCGGAATTTCAGAAGGAACGCGACGTGGTGACGGAAGAACGTCGCTGGCGCGTTGAAGACCAGCCCAGTTCCAAGTTGTACGAGTTGTTTCGTGCCACCGCCTATGTCAACAGTGGCAAGCACCATCCGGTCATCGGCTGGATCAGTGATATTCGTGCTTATACGGTGGACGATTTACGAAGCTGGTATCAACAATGGTATGCACCGAATAATGCCACTCTCGTGGTGGTGGGGGATGTGGATCCTCAGCAGGTGTACCAGTGGGCCAAGCAATATTACGGTGTTCACACGCCGGAAACCATTACCCCGCCCAAACCGCGTCTTGAAATTGCTCAAGAAGGCGAACGTCGCATTCAGTTAAAAGGCGCCACCAAATCCCCCAGCCTAGTCATGGGGTTTCATGTGCCGTCTTTGGTGACCACGGACAATGACAGTGAGGTCTATGCCCTGTCGGTATTGAGTTCGGTGTTGGCCGGGTCGGACAGTGCGCGTCTGCCGCGCGAATTGGTGCGTGGTTCCAAAGTCGCCGTTTCAGCCGGTGCCGGTTACGATGAAACCAGTCGTCTGGAAAGCTTGTTCACCCTGAATATTACGCCTTCCGAGGGCAAAACCTTAGACGAGGCGGAAGCCGCTTTGTGGTCGCAAATCGAGCAACTGCAGCAGCAACCGATTTCCCAGCAGGAGCTGGAACGTGTTCTGGCGCAATCCGAAGCGCAGTACGTTTTTCATCAGGATTCCATTCAGGCGCAAGCCATGATTTTAGGATCCTTGGTCAGTGTCGGTCTGCCGATTGAAACCTATGACCATTGGGTTGAGAGCTTGCGAAAGGTCACGCCGCAATCGGTTCAAGCGGTGGCGCAAAAATATCTGACCCGGGATAAAGTGACCGTCGCCAGTCTCCTGCCAAACGGCGAAACGGCGACCCCCCAAACCATGCCGGAAATGCACGGAGGAATTCGATAGTGATGACGTTTAAGCAATTTACGGTGCTGGTGTTCGCCTGCACCACGCTCTTTTTTGGCCAGGCCTGGGCAAAAGTCACCATTGAAACCTGGCAGACTTCCAAAGGCAGTAAGGTGATGTACGTCCATGCCCCGGAATTGCCGATGGTGGATGTTGAAGTGCGTTTTGATGCCGGTTCCGCGCGTGACGGCGAGAAGTGGGGCTTGGCTTCCTTTACCGCTGGCATGATGGCCACAGCGACGCCTTCTAAAGATGAAAACCAGATTTCAGAAGCCTTTAACGATCTTGGCGTGCAAATAGGCGCTGATGCCGGACGTGATGCGGCCAGTCTGCAAATGCGCAGCTTGACGCGCGCGTCCATCCTGTCACCTGCGCTGGCACTGTTTGCCGAGGTTTTGACCCAGCCGGTATTTCGCACCGAAACCTTGTCGCGGGAAAAAGCCCGTTTAATGACTGGGTTGAAACAAAAGACGGTGCAGCCGCAAGCCATGCTCAGAGATGCGCTCTGGTCGCAGCTTTACGGTGACCATCCTTATGCGCACCCAGTGGAAGGCACAACTCAAACGGTTGACGCCTTGACGACCGACGACATCAAAGGGTTCTACAAGCAGTATTATGTGGCCGCCAATGCGCAAGTGACCATTGTCGGAGCGGTGGATCGAACGGCGGCGGAACAGATGGCGGAAACCTTGGTTCGCAATTTGCCGACCGGTAAACAACCTGCACCGATTCCCGAGCCGCAGCCGTTGCAACGGGCGCAGTTCGATACCATTCAATTTGGCTCCACGCAAACCTACTACACCTTGGCGCAGTTGGGCGTTAAGCGAGGTGACCCGGATTACTATGCCCTGTTTCTGGGCAATCACCTGTTCGGTGGCAGTGGCTTCGGTTCCTTATTAATGGAAGAGGTGCGTGAGGAACGCGGACTGGTTTACGGCGTCTCCAGTGGTTTCTATCCTATGCGGGTACCAGGGCCTTTCCAGATTCAACTATCGACCAAAAATGCCTCAGCAATGGAGGCCGACAAGGTGGTTCGGCAGACACTGGAAGGCTTTATGGCGGACTTTTCGGATACCCATCTGGATGCTATTAAGCGTAATCTAGTGGGCGGCTTTCCATTGCGCATTGACAGCAATGCCAAAATCGCCGGTTACATTTCCATGATTGGTTTCTACGATTTGCCGTTGGATTATCTGGAACGGTTTCCGCAGAAAGTGTCTGAGTTGACCAAGGAAGATGTCTTGAAAGCTTGGCGAAAGCACATTCATCCGGATAAAATGCTCACCATCATGGTCGGTGAACCGAAACCGGAAAACTAGCCCGAATGCACCGTTATCCCCGTGCCTTGCGATCACATAAAAAATGGCTCGGTAAAACTGGCTTGGGGGTTATCATAAGGTAGTCATAAGGTAGTCATAGGGCAACATTAAGGTCATCTTAGGTGCAACTTAACCCGAATATTTCATGAATTTGTGCTGAAATTGCGCAGAACCTTGTTTTCA
>NZ_JBNGDN010000074.1:1602-10135 GCF_049975065.1 Hydrogenovibrio sp. | reverse complement strand
GACGTTTGCAAATTGGCGATGGATCAATTATGGAAACATGGGTTAATCAAGTAAGCTAGCATTAAATAAATCTAACTTATTGAATTAAAAGAATTTAACAAAATCCCCGTTCGATTGACGAATGGGGATTTTGTTTTTTGATGTATTGTTGACCTGTTGGGACGTCAACAACTTTAATAACGGACCCGTTCACTTTCTGGATACCCCAATACGACAGAAGTGGACGGCTATGAAAATTTGGTAAATTATCCATGAGTGAATTATCTTTCGCTGAATTATTTGAGCAGTCTTTGCAAGAAGACAAATTCCAAACCGGTTCTTTGATTATCGGTAAAGTTGTTGGTATCGATAAAGAGACCGTTCTGGTTGACGCAGGTATGAAGTCTGAATCGGCCATCCCAAAAAACCAGTTTGAAGACGCCAATGGTGAATTGGAAGTCTCGGTTGGTGATGACGTTGAAGTCTATCTTGAAACTCTGGAAGACGGCTTTGGTGAAACGCGTCTTTCGCGCGAGAAAGCAAAACGCGCCAAGACTTGGGATCGTTTGGAAACGGCTCTGGAAGACGGCGAAACCGTCACCGGCTTGGTTACTGGTAAAGTTAAAGGCGGCCTGACGGTCGATGTTGAAGGGGTTCGTGGTTTCCTACCCGGTTCACTTGTGGATGTTCGCCCTATTCGCGATTTCGGTTTCTTGGAAGGTAAAGAAGTTGAAATGAAGCTGGTCAAGCTGGATCGTAAACGCAATAACGTGGTGGTATCCCGTCGTGCAGTGATTGAAGCGGAAAACTCTGTGGAACGTGAAGCGCTTCTGGCCAATATGGAAGAAGGTTCTGTATTGGGCGGTATTGTTAAGAACTTGACCGACTACGGCGCCTTTATCGACTTGGGTGGTATTGATGGTCTGTTGCACATCACCGATATGGCTTGGCGTCGTGTAAACCATCCTTCTGAAGTCATCCAAGTGGGCGACGAGATTGAAGTGAAGGTCTTGAAATTCGACCGCGAGAAGAACCGTGTGTCTCTGGGCATGAAGCAACTGCAAGAAGATCCATGGACCGATATGGTGGCGCGCTACCCAATTGGCTCGGAAATCATGGGCAAAGTGGCCAACATTACCGATTACGGTGCCTTTATTGAAATCGAAGACGGTATTGAAGGTTTGGTTCACACCTCTGAACTGGATTGGACTAACCGTAACATTCACCCATCGAAAGTCGTTCACCTAGGTGAAGAAGTGAAAGTGAAGATTTTGGATGTTGATCAAGAGCGTCGTCGTATCTCCTTGTCCATCAAGCAGTGTACGGTTAACCCTTGGGAAGCCTTCTCGGCCACCCACGCCAAAGGTGACAAGATTACCGGTAGCATCAAGTCCATTACCGATTTCGGTATTTTCATCGGCCTAGACGGCAATATCGACGGTTTGGTTCACTTGACCGACATTTCTTGGTCTCAGTCAGGTGAAGAAGCGGTTCGCGACTTCAAAAAAGGCGATGAACTGGAAACCGTCATCCTGTCAATCGACCCAGATCGCGAGCGCATTTCATTGGGTCTGAAGCAGCTTGAACAAGATCCATTCGGTGAATTTGTCGCTGAAAACGGTAAAAACAGCATCGTAACCGGTACGGTTAAATCCGTTGACGAAAAAGGGGCTGTGATTGATCTTGCGGAAGAAGTCGAAGGCTACCTGCGCGTCTCTGAATTGGACGAAGATACCCGTGATGCCAGTTCCGTTCTCAAGGTAGGCGATACGGTTGAAGCCAAAGTCACTAATGTGGATCGCAAAAATCGTAATGTTTCGCTTTCTGTCAAAGCCAAAGCGGCTCAAGAAGAAGCGAATGCTGTAAAAGACTATTCTGCTAATCAGCCACAGGCTCAAAACACTTTGGGCGACCTATTGAAAAGCCAACTGTCTTCTGACGAGTAATGATCGTAGGACAGGTTCAACCTGTCAAACCTGAGTCCACCTTTACCTATCAAAAAAGGTGGGCTGATTCATGTCGAATGAATGAAGAAGAGACATTACAATGACGAAGTCAGAATTAATTGAATTGATCGCCAGAAAACAGACTCAGTTCAGCCAAAAAGACGTCGAACTGGCCGTAAATCAAATTCTGGATGCTATGATAGACACCTTATCAGAAGGGGACAGAATCGAAATTCGCGGCTTTGGAAGTTTCAGTCTTCATCACCGAAAAGCACGAATGGGACGTAATCCGAAAACCGGAGAAAAAGTTCAACTCAATGCTAAACGTGTGCCACACTTTAAACCAGGGAAGTCCCTGAGAGATCGTGTGGATGAGTCTAAGGATTTCACCGATATCATCGGTTAATCATTTAAACTCTTTATATTAAAGGTTACAATATTAAAAAATATTGTGGCCTTTTTTTATGTATCGAATTTTCTCCACCCTCATGACGTTCTTGCTGATTGCCGCTGGCATCCTTCTGGGTGTTCTCAATCCAGCGCCGGTCTCCGTCGATCTCTTCTGGACGCAAATCGAATTACCCTTATCCATTCTTCTGGCAGTTTCCATTGTCTTTGGGTTATTACTGGCTGGATTCTACGCCTTGTCGCATCTCATGCAGTTGCGTTGGAAACTTCGAAAGTCGGAAAAGCAGAATCGCGCACAGATGGATGAAATCATTCGCTTAAAAAAAGAGTTTCTTGAGCAACAAAAATCGCATTCAGCCGTGATCGCACCGGTTCAAGCTACGGAACCCCCCTAATCCGATACAACCGCCTGTCAAAGGTGAGGCTAAACAGCCTTTTCAACCTTCAGACTTCAATTCTAAATAAGAGTACCGTCATGCCAAACCATGTTATTTCAGACCCTAAAGTCATTGTCGCTCTGGATTTTGCCTGCGTCTCGCAAGCACACGAGTTTGTCGCCCATTTAACACCGGGAAGTTGCCGTTTGAAAGTTGGCAAAGAGTTGTTTGCCAGTGGTGGGCCGCAACTGGTTGAACGCTTAGTGGCTCAAGGGTTTGACGTCTTTTTGGATTTGAAGTACCACGACATTCCCAATACCGTCGCCAACGCCTGTAAAGTGGCCGCCGACTTGGGCGTTTGGATGCTGAATGTACATGCACTGGGCGGTCGGCGCATGATGGAAGCGGCGAAAGAAGCAGTGTCTCAAACCGCCCAACCCCCGTTACTCATTGGGGTCACCATTCTGACCAGTATGGCGCAAGCGGATTTGACCGAAATTGGACTGACAGGCACACCGGCCGATCAGGTTTTTCGCTTGGCAGGCCTGGCGAAACGCTCAGGTTTGGATGGTGTGGTCTGTTCAGCACATGAAGCGGCGGCTTTGCGCTCCGAACTCGGCGCCGATTTTTGTTTGGTCACGCCCGGGATTCGTCCAGCCGACAGCGCTCAGGACGATCAACGCCGTATTATGACTCCCAATGAAGCCATTCAGGCCGGTTCCAGTTATTTGGTCATTGGCCGACCCATTACCCAGGCAAAAGACCCCGTCGCGGCGTTAGACGCCATAAATCGTTCGTTGGCTTAACCGCAAACCATTCGGTTTAGCGCGAAAGAGTTAGCGACATGATTAGGCAGGAGGCTGAACGGTCGGTAGCTCCATGCGAAACTGAACGCCCCAGGCCTGGCCGTTTTCATCCAATAGATTTTCCGCTTCAACACTGCCTTGATGAAAATCCACAATCAGCTTAACGATAAATAGCCCCAGTCCTAAATGGGTTTGATTATCGGCGTTGACCTCTCGAATAGACATCATGCCGTCAAAAATCTGCTTTTCATAGCCGGATGGCAGCGGTGGCCCCGAATTTTGTACTGAAATCGCCAACCGTTTATCATCGGTTTGCGCAATGCAAACACGAATAGGCGTTTTGCGATCGGAAAAATCCCTGGCATTGCTGAGTAACTTATCCATCATTTGTTCAATCATAAAACCGTCCCCAAGCACCCATAGGGGGTGCGTCAAACGATTATCGACCTGAAATTCGTCTGCCGTATGCATTTCACTCAGACTGCCCAGATAGTGCTGCAGCATCTCCTGAATATTAAAAGGCTCTGGCCGTTGCGAGTGCAAACTGTCTTCAATGCTGGAAGCCTCCGAAAGGGATGCGATGATTTGTTTGAGCTGTTCCAGCGCGTGTTTGGAGTAATGCACTTGTTTGTGATCCACATCTTTTTCCAGCAGCGCCAGCGACATCGACAAACGGTTGAGCGGATTGTGAATTTCGTGCCTCAAGGTTCGCGGCAACTGCTTCAGATAACGTTCATAAGCGGCTAACTGAGTGAGCATTTCGTAAATGTGATGGCGTAGATCGGACAGTTCATCGTGATAACCGCGAATGCGGGTATCCGGGAAAGACAATTGATTCACCTTGCCATACGCATCGAAGGTATTGCTGACATCCTTATCCAGTCGAACAATCCGATTGGACAGTGATGCTGTGTAAAAAATCGCACCGAATATCACCAGCAAAAACACCAGACCGCCGATGCCGATCAACCGATAAAAATAATTGAGCGAGTCAGACAGCAGACTGTCCATGGTTTGTTCCAGCACCGCCGCACCAATGATTTTATTTTGAAGCCTGAGCGGTGTGGCGGACATCAGCGAAATCGGTTGATTATCACGATTCATGCGATATTGTTGAAAGGTTCGGCCATGAATGGCCTGTTGAATCAGCTCAACTTCGGGCGTTTGACTTTGCGGATAGGGATAGGGAAGGGTGTAGGGAATGATTGCGGAAAAGGATTTAATCAGAAAATGCCCCAATAAGCTGAAAGGGTCTCGGTTTTGATTCGCATTTTCATTGTAATCCGGCAAGCGTCCCACAACATAAGTGGCCTGCCCCAGCTCATTCACAATCCACAAAACCGATTTTTCCAGATTGAGGTGCGACAGTTGACTGGTGGGGTTGCCAGCCTGAATTTGCAGCGCCCAAAGGTCGGTTCGATTTTCCAGAATGTAAGCCAGATTGACCACGGTTTGCTGCTGAATAATGGCCTGATTATTCAACAGCAGCCGATGAAGATCCACCGCGAATTTATAGGCCAGAAAGGGGAGAATCGTTAACAGCAGCAACAATATAAAAAAGCGCGTTCGAATCGACAAGCGCAACTGAAACGGTCGCTTAACCACTGTCGCAACCCTTTTGCCGGTGAAAGCGTTTGCGGTGTAAAAACCGATTCAACCAGGCCTGGTTATTTTTCATACCAACTGTAACCACGTCCGTATTCGTTATGAATCAAATTGAACGCTGGATCTATTTTTTTAAACGCCGAACGAATTCGGCAAATATGCGTATTAATCGTGTTACGTTCCACCACTCCCTGAGTGGACTCCTGCAAGCGATCGTAAGTCACCACGCCCCGTTCGCCCGTCAGGGCAAACTGCCGCAACATTTCGAATTCGGTGGCGGTCAGATCCAAAGGTTTTTCTTGCCAATAGGCTTTAAACTCTTCATTGGCTAAACGCAAACCGGCAATCTGCGATTTTTCGGGGTGACCATTGGCGGCCGCTGTGCCGGTTATGCGCAATAAATTTTTCACTTTCGCTGTCAAAACACTCAAACTGATCGGCTTTGGCAGATAGTCAATGGCGCCCAAGGCGTGGCCGGTATAAATATCGAACTCGGATTGCCGTTCCGACAGAAAAATAACCGGTATCGCTCTTTCATAGGACAATAAATGCTTGGCAAGCTCAAAACCGCCGTCAATTTCGTGGCCAAGAATAATGTCGGAAATGACCAGGTCTGGCAGTTTATGATCAAAGCTGGCCTCGGCGGCTCGACGATCAGAAAAGACATTTACTTGAAAGCCCTGTTCACTCAAGGCGGTTTCCAGGTTTTCCAGTTGCAACGGATCATCTTCAATAATGCTGATGGTAAAGTCCGTGTTTAACATAAGGCAGGCAGTCTCCAAATGAATCAACGCGCTGGTGGCAGCGGGTATAAAGCGTTTTCTATTTAAATTTATTGAGTTTTTTGCGCTCGCTGGACGAAGGGATATTCATCGCTTCACGGTATTTAGCGATGGTTCGACGTGCGACATTAATGTCCTTTTCTTCCAGCAAGGCCATTAACTTATTGTCACTGAGCGGTTTAGACGGATCTTCGTTTTCGATGAGCTGCTTGATATGAGACTTGATCGCAATGGCGGACTGATCGTCACTGCCGTACTGCGACACGCCGGTGGAAAAAAAGTATTTAAGCTCAAAGGTACCACGCGGGGTTTGCATGTATTTCTGGTTCGTTGCTCTTGAAATAGTGGACTCGTGGAGTTCCAGCGACTCGGCAACATCCCGCAACACCATCGGCTGCATCGCTTGCTCGCCTTCGTCAAAAAATCGTGCTTGTTTTTCCACGATGTATTTGCCGACGCGCAATAGCGTTTCGCCACGGCTTTGAATGCTTTTAATCAACCCTTTGGCTTCAATCAATTGTTCTTTAATTTGCTTGGCTTCGGTGCTGGCCGCACTCATGGCACCGGCCATATCAATGTAAGCGGAATTAATGGTCAAGCGTGGAAAGGCCTCTTGATTCAACTCCACCATAAAACCATCCTGAGTGCGTGACAGCTTGAGATCCGGCACAACGATTTCCCCTTGAGTAGAGGAATAAGCCCGCCCAGGCCGCGGGGTGAGTGATTGAATGACTTGAATCACTTCCGTCAACTCTTCGTCATTCAACAGGTAGATTTTTTTGATACGCTTGTAGTCACGGGTACTGAGAAGCTCGAAATTTTCTTCGATCATTTTGGTGGCCGTCACCACAAAAGGGGTTTGTCGGAGGCTTTTCAATTGCAGAATCAAACATTCTTCCAGACTGCGCGCGGCCACGCCAGTGGGTTCAAATTGCTGGATGACCGCCAGAACCGTTTCCAAGTCCGCCAGCTGAACGCCCAGGCCTGGCTCTTTTTCCTGAATATCGGTTAAAAGCGTGGGGAAGGGGGTTTTTAAAAAACCTTCATCGCTAATGTCATCAATGATGTAAGAAGCCACCACCTCCTGAACTTCCGTCCAGGGGTAAATATCCGACTGCCAATAAAGTTTCTCGCTTAAAGTCAATTCGGCTGATGTGTAGTTTTCCGGAGCGGTATAATCCTGGTCGTTCGATTTACTGGTGCTGTTCGATACGCTCAGATCGGTGTAAACTTCCTCCCATTCACAATCCACTTGCAAGTCGTCCGACAAGGTATCCGCCGATTCGATGTCGAGTTCGCTTTCATTGGCTTCCGGTGCATCACTGTCGTCAACATCCGAATGGTCTTCTTGATCGGAAAAGGCTTCGTCCAAATCATCGGGTCGGTCTTCGTCCAGTTCCAACATAAAGTTGGTTTCCAGCGTCGTGGAAATGGTCTGCTGTACTTCCAGCGCCGAATACTGCAAAATTTTGATGGATTGCTGCAACTGCGGCGTTAGCTTCAATTGTTGGCCGATATTGATTTGTAAACCTGGCATCAATGCCATACAGAATCTCTCCTTATTTCTTATCCCTGAAGCCGAGTTTGTCGAAGTGCCCAATAATGGTTGAGTATCTCAATAATGGTTATATAATAATCGAAAATGCAACAAAACGGTATTATCTTGAAACCTTAACACGCGTGCTCACTGGCGTGAAGACGTTTCAGAATTAAAAAACAAGCCAATTTACAAAATGCATTGCAAACCAAAACCTTTTGAACGAATCGTAACGTCGAAAGGGCGCAATCATTTATCCCCAAAAGAGGAGCGACAAAGGTGTCCATCAAACAAGAAGCCCACGAAATCATCGACGCACTTCCTGACAACGCCGAATGGAACGATTTGGTCAAAAGCCTATACCGCCAGCAAAAAATCACCTTGGGTATGACCGATCTTGAGCTCACCCGGAAAAACTTATCCGAAGCGGATATATCCACCATAATGGGACGCTTGGATTCCGCCAGTTCCCGACCAGATGACATGCGCGACACACGCACTTACAATCCAGGCAATGCCGCCACTATGGGCATGGTGGCCGGTATTATTGCGGTTTTCTTCGCTTTTGTGTTCCCACCCATTACTTGGATTGCCGCGCCGATTGCGATCGTCGCGGGGGTTATTGGGGTGAAAAACAACCAACCAAAAGCCTGGGTTCCGATTTTGATGGCCATCGTTTCCATCGTACCAATGTTGGTAGTGCTCAGCGAACATGCCGAGTATTTTAAATAACACGTTGATGACACCCATCTGGCATGGTTGAGACAGAGCCCATCTTTGCTGTCTCAATCCAGCCAATTCAAGTAAACCATCCAAGTTAACCGCAATCCAGCCCAATAAAAGATAGACGCCCTCCAAAATAACCAGACCTGGCTAATGAGCCTTCGTCCGGTTCCAAGACCAAATACGAGACCTAATAAACCACACATCAACAGCCAAAACCCACCGGCCAAATGATTGAAAACATCGCTATGCGAATCGCAAGGTGAGCATCCAAACAATCCAAACCCGTGCCAACTCAAAACACTCAGCACGGACATCATGCCCAGCACTATGTTCGCATAATGTATATTATGTTAAATTAAATAATGCA
>NZ_JBNGDN010000074.1:0-1502 GCF_049975065.1 Hydrogenovibrio sp. | reverse complement strand
TGCAGAATTTTCAGCCAAGCCTGGCGGTTTCGCTCGTCGTTGAGGACGATCCTTGCCTGACGACGTTTAGAGTTTAGAACACTGCGGATTATGATAAAGCATGGCTTTTTTATTCACGTTCTTCCGAAGCTTGCGTGGGTGCCATGCGCTTATTTAATGCCGCTTCCACCGCTTCAATGCGCGACTGACAAATCTGATAGGCTCGCGTGGCTTCATCCACCATCGGCACCAGTTCGTCTATGTCAATTTCATCGGAATGGGACAGTTTCTGGGCAATTTCCTGAAGCTTGGCGTAGTTTGTTTGATAGCTTTCCGCACTGTTATTGGCCATGGTGTTTTATCCTTTTCAGTTTAGGGTTTCTTCAACCGGAATGGCCTGAATGGCACCATCCCGAAAGGTTATTTCAATCTGCGGCAAGCGTTTTGCCGTATCTGCCGATTTAATCGGCTGCCCGCCCGGTTTATCCTTTACGATGGCAAACCCACGGTTGAGTTGCGTCTTCGGCCCGGAGCTGAGAATGAATTGTATCCATTGTTTATTGCGTGTACGTGCCGATTCCAGCCGTTGAAACGGTGCCGACCGCAACAAGGATTCAGCCTGCAGCAGCTGCTGTTTTTGCAGTTGCAGATGACTGGAAACCGTTTGCTGAATGAACTGATTGGATTGCGACAAGGCATAACGCTGCCCGTGCAACAGGCTCACACTTTGCCGCTGAATTTGATAATGCAAGGGCGTCAGCCAGTTTTTCAGCCGTTCGGTAATGCTCAGGCTTTGACGCTGTACGGTGGTTTCCATTTCGGCCAGCGTCTGCTTTTGTTTCTGCACATAAAGTTGACTGCCCTGGGAGATGGTAAACCAGTGACCCTGGGCACGCTGGGCGCCGTCAAAAATTCGATGCCGGATGGCGGCAATCGCTTTGCTGGGGGTGTCAAAGCGCATGGCGGCCACTTCATCCAGCAGCGTGGTGTCACGCTCATGACCAATGCCCGTTAACACTGGAACCGACGCCTGCGCAATCGCTTTGGCGATACTGTAACGATTCAAAGCACTCAGATCCATTTTGGCACCGCCCCCACGAATGACAATCACCGCATCATACGGTTGCGATTGATGCATGGCCTCGACTGCATTGAACGCGATCTGCATTTCAGACTCGACTTTATCCCCCTGAAAACTGGCGTAAAAGTAATTGAACTCGCACAAATTCGCCTGTTGCAGTTGGTCGGCATCGGCACGAAAATCGCCCAGGCCTGCCGCTTTCGGGGGCGCAATCACCGCCACTCGAAAAAAGTCACTTGGCAGTTCAAAGCGCTTATTCCGGTCGTATAAGTTCTCAGCCACCAACTGCTGGCGAATTTTGTTCAGATTGGCTTCCAACTCGCCCAACGTAAAACTGGGGTCGATGTCCTGCACCACTAATGAAAACCCGAATTTTTCATGAAAACTCACTTCCGCCAGCCACAACACCTTTTGCCCAGCTTGCAAGGGTGAACCGGTGGTC
>NZ_JBNGDN010000073.1:2779-10287 GCF_049975065.1 Hydrogenovibrio sp. | reverse complement strand
TGATGCAAGGCGTCAATATCGAAGCCACCCAAGCCTTGGCGCAAGCCCTAAACATCCCCATCATCGCTTCCGGCGGCATCACCAATCTGGATGACATTCGCGCCTTGGCCACCATCGAATCCGACGGCGTTACCGGCGCTATCACTGGGCGCGCCATTTACGAAGGCTCTTTGAACTTCCGAGAAGGCCAAACCCTTTCCGACGAACTGTCCAAGGCATAAGGACCCACGCATGAGTCTAGCGAAACGCATTATTCCCTGCTTGGACGTCGATAACGGTCGTGTCGTCAAAGGTGTTCAGTTTGTGGACATCCGCGACGCCGGCGACCCGGTCGAAGTCGCCAAACGCTACGACCAACAAGGCGCCGATGAAATCACCTTTTTAGACATCACCGCCACCGCCCATGACCGTGACACCATCGTTCACGTGGTCGAAGAAGTCGCCAGCCAAGTGTTCATCCCCCTAACCGTCGGTGGCGGCATCCGCTCCCTTGATGACATTCGCAAAATGCTCAACGCCGGTGCCGACAAAGTCGCCATCAATTCGGCGGCTATTTTTAATCCCGGCTTTGTGCAAGAAGCCTGCGACACCTTTGGCTCTCAGTGCATTGTCGTCGCCATCGACGCCAAAAAAGTCAGCCCAAACGGCGAACCCGACAAATGGGAAATCTTCACCCACGGCGGCCGCAAAGAAACCGGCATCGACGCCATCGAATGGGCGCAGAAAATGGAAGCGCTCGGTGCCGGTGAGTTGCTCGTCACCAGCATGGATCGTGACGGCACCAAAAGCGGTTTCGACATTGAACTCACACGTCGCATCGCCGATAGTGTTAAAATTCCTGTCATTGCCTCCGGTGGCGTAGGGGAACTGGCGCACCTTTGCGATGGCATTCAGCTCGGTCACGCGGAAGCCGTTTTGGCCGCCAGCATTTTCCACTTTGGCGAACACACCATACAGGAAGCGAAAGCTATGATGCAGCAATCTGGAATCGAGGTGCGCTTGTGAGCGATCAGATAAAGAATGACATACTGTCGCAACTTGACGCAGTTTTGGAAGCCCGCAAGTCCGAATCCCCCGACAGCTCCTACGTGGCCAGCCTCTACGCCAAAGGCATCGACAAAATTCTAAAAAAAGTTGGCGAAGAAGCCACCGAAACCGTGATGGCCGCCAAAGACGCCGAACACACTGGCAACACCGACAATCTGGTCTATGAAGTGGCCGACCTCTGGTTTCATACACTGATATTACTGTCCCAGCAAGGACGTTCCAGCCGGAATGTGACTCAAGAATTACAAAGACGTTTTGGCCTATCCGGCCATGATGAAAAAGCGAGCCGTTCACAAAACGACTCTAACCAACCAAAGGAACAAAACCATGACGCCTGAAAAAACCATTTTCAGCCAAATCATCGACAAGGAAATCCCTTCCGAAATCGTCTATGAAGATGAAAAATGCATTGTCATTAAAGACATCAACCCCAAAGCCCGTGTTCACCTGCTGGTCATCCCCAAAAAACCCATCCCCACACTTTTCGAGCTGGCACCGGAAGACAAAGACCTGATGGGACACATGATGTTGCTTCTGCCCCAATTGGCACAAACCCATGGGTTGGACGGATTTAAAACCCAAATCAATACCGGCGAGTCCGGTGGGCAAGAGGTCTTCCACGTTCACATACACCTGCTTGGCGAATAACCGCTAGGGCATCCACCAACCTCGAACAGCCTTTCACGTCCAACAGGCACAAAGTCGATTGAAAAGCACCTTCATACTCTGCTATTATTAGCGGTCATTTTATGAAAGGCCACCCTTTTACTGGAGAAAAACAAAATGGGCATCAGCATCTGGCAACTACTTATCATTCTCGCCATCGTATTGGTTCTATTTGGCGCGAAACGCCTCAAAAATGTCGGCTCCGATCTTGGCGGTGCCATTAAAGGCTTCAAAAAAGCGGTCGCCGAAGACGAAAATAAAGACGAAAAAGTCGCCGAACAAGCGCTGGAAAAGAAAGAAGGTGAAAACGTTTTTGACGTCAAAGCCGAGAATAAGTCCGAATCGACCCAAACCGCCTCGTCCACCACCGACTCAAAAGACGGCGCCAAAAAAGACGAACCAAAGGCCTAACGAAAACGGTTCTTGACAAGGTCGGCCAACGGCACAACGCATCCCAGCGTTTATTGAAACACCCACTGAATAGGCAAGCGTAAATGTTTGATATTGGTTTTTTGGAAATCATCGTCATCCTGGTCATTACACTCATTGTAATTGGCCCTGAGCGCATGCCGGAAGTGGCGCGTAAAATCGGTCAATTTATCGGCAAGACCAAGCGTTTCATCAACTCCGTCAAAGACAACTCTGAAATCAGCGAAACGGTTCAGGAGCTGCAACATTCCATCAACATTGAAGAAGAGCGCCGCCAGATCGAATCCGTCAGCCACTCGCTGAAAAATGACCTGTCACAGCTTCAAGAAGACTACGGCATCGACGAAATCGCCCGCCCCTTCGGCCAGGATCCTAACCAGCCAGTTGAAGGCTCACAGTACAACCGTGCTCCAGCCCAACCGGTGTTACCCGATGCGCCAAAAACCGACACAGCGAAAGCCGCCACTCCCCAAACCGATTCGCCCGAAAAGGCTCCGGCAACGGCATCCAACTCAGCGCAAGGGGCTGCTCCCAGCCAGGCTTCTCAAGAAGTGAAACAGCCATCATGAGCGACAGCGCCCTACCGCCGAACGACAAGGAAATGACCCTCGTCCAGCATCTGCTGGAATTGCGCAATGCCGTAACAAAAGGCATCTTGGCAATACTGGTTTTGTTCGTTTTCCTCTTCCCGTTTGCGAACGACCTCTACCTTTACATTTCCGAGCCGCTGTCACGCTTCTTGCCGGAAGGTACCAGCATGATCGCCACCGGCGTGGCATCGCCCTTCCTGACACCCTTCAAACTGAGCTTGGTGCTCGCCATTTATCTGGCCATGCCGTTTTTGCTTTACCAGCTGTGGGCCTTTATTGCCCCGGCACTCTACAAACATGAACGCCAGCTGGTCGGCCCTTTGCTTTTCTTCAGCTCTTTCCTCTTCTACGCGGGCGGAGCCTTTGCCTATTACGCTGTTTTCCCGCTGGTGTTCGGATTCTTATCCACGGCCGCACCGGAAGGCGTTACTGTTGCCACGGACATTGCACTCTACCTCGATTTTGTCATTAAAATGTTCTTTGCTTTCGGCCTGGCGTTTGAAGTCCCGATTGTCGTGGTGCTGCTTATTCTGACCGGCATGGTGTCACCGCAAAAGCTCTCCCATGCCCGCCCGTACATCGTCGTAGCGGCGTTTGTCATCGGCATGCTGCTGACACCGCCCGACATTGTTTCGCAAACCCTCTTAGCGATTCCCATGTGGCTGTTGTACGAAGCCGGCATTTTGGTCGGTGCGGCCGTCCTCAAGGCGCGGCGCAAGTCGGAAAAGGAATCCACCTCCGACGACAACCATCCGTTTGAAGACGACGACGAATTTGCTTACGAAGCGGAAGACTACCAGGCCAGCCGCGCCAAAGCGGATGCGACGCCAGCGTCATCCAGCCAACGCCAAGCCCCAACGGAACAGGCAGACGAACCCGAGTTTGACGACCGCTATGCCGACCAGTTGGAAGACGATGAAGATTGGGATCGCACCTTTGATGAAATTGACTCGGAATTTGCCATTCTGGAAAAAGAATACCAGAAGCGTAAAGACGAAGACGCCGCGAGAGCGGCTCGAAAAGAAGGTAAAACAGGCGACGATAGCCCAGTATCCGAAACAGAATCCCACGCCTCCACACCATCGGAGACACCGCAGGAGAGACGCCATGCCGACGACTCAGATCGTCATCCCCAAATGGATTCAAAGGACTCAACTCAAGCGCAAAGCCAGAACCAAAACCAGGATCCCAGTCAAGACGCCTCTCCGAATCGCTCTGATAGATAAAGCGAACAAACGGCCAGGCCTGGCAAATACCCTGTTTGGTCCTTCGAGAAGACGGGCTGGGACACTGTCGTTGCTTGTCAGTTTGGCTTATTTTTTGACCGCCATCGCTGCCAACTCAACCGCTGCCAGTCCATTGAACGACCACCCGTCGCCCTACTTAGCCATGCACAGTGATGATCCAGTGCACTGGCAAGAGTGGCAGCCATCGGTGTTAACGACCGCCGCGGCAGAGAACAAATTGATTTTTTTGTCCAGCGGCTATTTTGCCTGCCACTGGTGCCATGTCATGCAACAAGAAAACTACCAAAACCCCGAGATCGCAGCCTACCTCAACCGCCACTTCATCAATGTCAAAATCGACCGTGAACTCACCCCCGACCTTGATCGCTATATGATTGCCTTTGCCGAAAAAGCCGCCGGACATGCGGGCTGGCCACAGCACGTCATTCTCACCCCAAATGGAAAGCCGTTTTTCGCCTTTGTGTATCAGCCCACGGATCAATTGCGCCAAACATTACACCGCGTACAACAGCTTTGGCAAACGGATCCCCAGCGCATTCTACAAGCCGCCCAAAGTGGCTTAACCCAACCCACACCGCCAGAGGAAGCCCCTAAATTCACCCTGAACGCCCAAACCTTTTACCGCCTGTTTCATTCGGCTCTGCAGTCACAAATGGACGATTTCAGCGGCGGCCTAAAAGGCTCGCTCAAATTCCCCAAGGCACCTATTCTGCTCGCCACCCTCAACAGTGAGCCGGACGACACCCTTCAGGCCTGGCTAAAATTGACCTTGGATCAAATGCAATCACAACACCTGTTCGACCATATTCATGGCGGCTTTTATCGCTACACCGTGGATCCCGAGTGGCAAACCCCCCACTTTGAAAAAATGCTCTACACCCAAGCGCAACTGGCGCAAGTCTATTTCAAGGCCGCCGAAGCGTTTGAGCGCCCTGATTATGCCGAGACCGCCCAGCAAACCCTCGCCTACGCCGAACAGCATCTGTGGCACCCCGAGACGTCACTCTTTCGGGGCAGCCAGTCGGCACTGGATCAAAACGGTGACGATGGAGGGGCTTATCTCTGGTCCGCTGCGGAGCTGCGCTCTTTACTGACACACGAGCAATACCATGAAATCCACCAGGCCTGGTCGTTATCCGCTTCGCCCCCTTATGCTCTGGGCTGGCATCCCAAACCCACCCAGCAACACTGGCCGCAGATTCGCAAGCGGTTGCAAGCGGCGACTGATGACATCCCGACCGATGACAAAAGCCTGCTGGGCTGGAATGGGCTGATGCTATCGGCTTATGCCGCGGCCATGCAGCAGAACCCGCAGGCGTCTCAGCGCTGGCAACAATACGCGCAACCGCTGGCACGAACTTTGATCAAGTGGCTGCAGCAAACCCACCCACCGACAGCGTTATCCCGTGACAATCAACCCATCGGTCGTGCCAACCTTCAGGATTTCGCCTACGTTATACAGGGGTTAAACGACTGGCAAAGGGTGCAACCTGCCCCGGGTCGGCCAGACGAGATCCGCTTGCTGCAGGCTCAGGCAGAACACCGGTTCTTGGATGGCAACGGTTGGCATTTGAGCGATGCGCCCTTGCTGCCGGGACAAATGGGTCAATGGGCGTTTCCAGAGGATGCGCTGCCCAGCCCAACGGCACGTCTCGAGCGTCAGCCATCACGCCTGGCAAAAACCCAAGCACAATTGAGCGCCAAGCCGCTGGACTTTGCTTCCTACGGGCAGACCCTGACAGCGCTTGAATCGGCCTCTAACCCTCCGCCATCCGCTCGTCTTCCACAGGCTCCGCACCGTCACACAGCCCCTGTCACCGAAAAAGGAAAGGCCGATCTATGGGACTTCTAATCATCGGTTTTATCGTACTGTTCGCCATCACCTCCTTGCCCAATCTCTGGACACGGCACATCCTCAACAAATACCGCCAACCCCATCCCGACATCCCTGGTACAGGGGCTCAGTTTGCCGAACACCTCATTCAAAAATATCAACTGCCGGTCACCCTTGAAGAGACGGCCAAGAGCGATCAGGGCGATCACTACGACCCCATCGACAAGGTGGTGCGCATCTCCTCTGAAAACTACCATTCCAACTCGCTGACCGCCATTACCACCGTGGCACACGAAATCGGACACGCCCTGCAAGATCAAAGCGGCTACGAACCCTTAGTCCAGCGCACAGTATTGATTGAACGCTCGCAATGGATGCACAAGTTCAGCGGCATCGCTTTAATGGTCACGCCTGTACTCATCCCACTGCTGCACACACCGCTGATTGCACTGGTCACCTTTGCCGCAGGGTTCATCGCCATGGGTGTGCCCCTGATGATACACCTCAGCACCCTGCCGGTGGAATTCGACGCCAGCTACAAACGCGCACTGCCCTTGCTCAAAGAAGGCCAATACCTGAACGACAGCGACCTGAAAAAAGCCCGCAAAATCCTCCAGGCCTGCGCTCTGACCTATGTCGCCGCCTCGCTATCGAGCCTGTTTAATCTATGGAAATGGTTGCGCACCCTCAAAGGACGATAGCATTCCACCCAATACAATACAAGGTAATCGGCTAGTGCCCAGCTAGTGCCCAACCGCTCTGGCCAACACCCAGACCTGAATACGCAACGAAGGAAACGACCGCTTTACAACCGCTGCCAATTGCTCAACCGTGGCACCCGTAGTCATCACATCATCCACTAGGGCAATCTGTTTCAACCCCTGCAACTGGGCTGTATCCAGCAACGCAAACGCCCCTTTCAGATTATGATGGCGTGCCTGTGCTTTCAAAAGCGCTTGATAGGGCGTGGCTCTCACGCGTTGCACCGCCCAAGGCCGCACCGGAATCCCCGTTAATTTCGACAGTGCCTGCGCCAGCTCAAGCGACTGATTAAACCCCCTCTCCAAAAGACGACTCGAATGCAAAGGCACTGGCACCAATGCGTCAACACCGGTCACATCCAAATAAGGGTGCCACAGTTCCGCCAGCAAACGTGCCTGATAAAGCTGCGAATGATATTTCAGCCCATGAATACTGTCCACCAACCAGCCATCGAAACGAAACCCCGCCTGAGTAAGATCAAAACTCGGCGGCTGGCTTAAACAGGCACCGCAAACCGATAATGAGTGCAACGGCTTCCCAGTCGCCGCAGCCAACGGCATCGCGCAAACGGAACAGGCCTGCACCGGTCGCACCAATTGCGCCTGTACCCGCGCCGAAACATCAACCTCCTGTCCCGCCTCCCCTGTCACCACACAAGTCGGCGGGAACACCCATTTTTCAAAACGGTTCATCGGCATTTCTCACGCTTATTATCCGTTAAATTACGTTATAATAATCGACCGCACGCAACAATGGAAAGCAAACTATGGCCCTCGGTGACATTCGCAACGACTGGACGCTTGATGAAATCAAAACCATTATGAATCAACCGTTTAACGACTTGATCTTTCAAGCCCAAACGGTGCATCGTCAGCATTTCAACCCCAATGAAGTTCAAACCAGCACGCTGGTGAACATCAAGTCCGGCGGTTG
>NZ_JBNGDN010000073.1:0-2679 GCF_049975065.1 Hydrogenovibrio sp. | reverse complement strand
AAAGCCGGCATCAATGTCTGTTCCGGCGGCATTATCGGCATGGGCGAAGAACACAAAGACCGCGCCGAGCTGATTCGCACCTTCGCCACCATGCGTCACCACCCGAATTCCGTCCCGATCAACCTCTTGGTGCCGATTGAAGGCACCCCGCTGGCGCACATGAAAGGCCAGACCGATTCCTTTGAATTCATTCGCGTCATCGCCACCGCGCGCATTGTCATGCCACAAAGCTATGTGCGCTTGTCGGCCGGGCGCATGGAATTGCCCGACGAAGCCCAGGCGTTGTGTTTTCTGGCCGGTGCCAACTCCATTTTCTACGGCGACAAACTGTTGACCACCGACAACCCGGAAGGCGGACACGACGAACAGTTGTTCGCGAAACTCGGCATCACCATGCAAACAAACGTTAAAGCCGAGATGGCCGCGAAAAAGCTGGCGGAGCAAGCCACCGAACTGACCGCTTAACCCAACAAGTCGGTTCACGTCATGTCTCAAGAATCCATTGAATCCCGTTTTGCACCGATTTTAGCCGAACGGGACGCCGCGGCCCTCACCCGGCGTCGGCCGCTCGCCACCTCGGCGCAAACCCCGCAGATGCAAATCAACGGCCTTCAAGTCGTGAACTTTTCATCCAATGACTATCTGGGGCTCGCCAATCACCCCAAACTGAAAGAAGCCCTGCAGTCGGTGGACTCGCTCAGCTATGGCTCTGGCGCGGCGCATCTGGTGACCGGCCACCACCTTGAACATCACCTGCTGGAAGATGAAATCGCCGACTGGCTCGGATGCGACCGTGCGTTGCTGTTTTCCACCGGCTATATGGCTAACCTCGCCGTACAGCAAACCTTGATGCAAAAAGGCGACTGGATTCTGGCCGACAAACTCAATCACGCCTCGCTCATTGACGGCGCCCGCTTTTCCGACGCCGACCTGAAACGCTATCCGCACAACGACATGCAGGCGCTGGAAAAACGCTTGAAACAAGCCCAGGCCGAAAACCGCCAATGCCTCATTGTCACCGACGGCGTTTTCAGTATGGACGGGGATTTCGCGCCGCTGGATACCATTCAGACGTTAGCCAAAACCTACCAGGCCTGGCTGTTTGTGGATGATGCCCACGGTTTCGGCGCGGCCGGACCACACGGCCGAGGCACCTTCGAGCAGTTTGGCCTGACACCGGACGACAATACCATCCTAATGGGCACCTTCGGCAAAGCCTTCGGGACCTCGGGTGCCTTTGTCGCCGGTAGCCAAACCCTGATCGAAACCCTGATTCAACTGGCGCGCCCCTACATTTACACCACCGCCAGTTCCCCCATCAACGCCAAGGTGACACGTCAAGCCTTGCAGCTGGTGCAAAACGGCGACGACGCACGTCAGAAACTGCAACGCCATATCCAACAGTTTCGAGACGGCGCTGCGAAAATCGGCCTGACGCTCTGGCCATCACAAAGCGCCATTCAACCGATTATGATTGGTGACAGCCAACGCGCGCTGGATTGGTCGGATGCGCTCAAACAGCAAGGCTATTGGGTCGGCGCGATTCGCCCACCGACAGTGCCCAAAAACACCGCACGCCTCCGCGTGACCTTATCGGCCAGCCACACGTCCGAGCAAATCGACGGCTTATTGGCCGCGCTGGCTCAGTGTGCCGATGCATTCCCGTCCCACAGTTTATAAAATAGCCGTACAATAGCCGCCATGTCCGAAAACGCGAACATCACCCCCTTAACCCTTCACACCGACATCTTGCCCTATACGGGTGAAGGTGCTAAAGAAGCCGTCGAAAACCTGACCTTGATTCATGGCTGGGCCGCGGAAAACAGCATCTGGCAGGACTGGGTCATTGAATTTCTGTGTCCGCACTATCGGGTGCATTTAATCGAACTGCCGGGGTTCGGGCAAAGCCCGCACTTCAATCAACTGCCAATCGACCAAATCGACCAGGCCTGGCTGAATTCACTGATTCAGGCGTTGCCCGAACATACCCATTTGCTGGGATGGTCGCTGGGCGGCCTGCTCGCCCAACAAATCGCCTTACGGGAACCCGAGCGAATCAAAAGCTTGGTGTGCCTGGCTTCCACGCCGCGCTTCGTCCAGAACGACGGTTGGCGTTGGGCGGTCAGCCCCCCTTTGATGGCGGACTTCATCAAAGCCCTCGGGGTGGAATACATCGGCGTCTTGAAACAATTCTGGAACCTGCAATTGCAAGGCACCGAAAACGCCCGCCCCTTGATGAAACGCTTACGGCAACACATGAGCCAGCGCAGCTTGCCGCATTATTCCGGTTTGCTGCAAGGCCTTTACTTATTGCGCGACATCGACAACCGCGACGCTTTGCTGCACCTGACACAACCGACCCTATGGCTACTGGGCGAACAGGACCCCTTGATTCCGAAAGAACTGGTTCAATCCCTCAGCGAACTGCAGCCGGATGGTGAAACCCGGATTCTGCCCGGGGTGGGACACATGCCGTTCTTTTCGCATCCTGACGCCACGGCGCGCGAATTACTGGCTTTTTTACGCGCACACCCTTATCATTCATGACCATGCAACATTTCAGCCGTGCCCACATCCAGCAACATTTCAATCACGCCGCCGTCCGTTACGACGAAGCGGCCGTATTACAGCGCGAAGTCGCCGCCCATCTGGACGAACGCCTCGATCTGATCACACTAA
>NZ_JBNGDN010000072.1:0-10291 GCF_049975065.1 Hydrogenovibrio sp. | reverse complement strand
GATCTCCCGCCGACGGTGCCAACCTAAATCAGATCCCTTCCGCTTCGGTCGGGATGACCACTCATAAACCACCAAGACAGGCCGTTTTAATGCCACAAAAATCTGTACCCAGAGGGCATAAATATCTCGGTGTCTCTGTGGTTCAAAACCGGTTAAAAACCCATTGTCACCAGGCCTGGTTATTTCACCTCTTCCGCGAGTGCCGCTTCGAGTTCGTGGGTTTTGGCGAGCGGTGAGCCAGTGCGTTTGGCGATGAGGCTGTAGGCCACGGGAATCACAAACAAACTCAGCAGCGTGGAAAAAGCCACGCCCCACAGCAGCACATAGCCCAAAATCTGCCGCGTTTCCGATCCGGCTCCCTCAGACAATATCAATGGCACTGTACCAGCGCAAGTGGTGAAGGCGGTCATCAGAATCGGCCGCAAACGCAGCTGGGTGGCGGAGACAGTGGCGGCGTAAAACGACATCCCTCTGTCGCGCAACTGATTGGCAAACTCGACAATCAAAATACCGTTTTTCGTCGCCAGCCCCAGCAGTAAAATCAACGCGATCTGACTGTAAATATTCAGCGTCATGCCGTAAAACAGCAGGGCAAAAATCCCTCCGGCAAACGCCAGCGGCACCGTCAGCATAATCACAAACGGCTGAATAAAGCTTTCAAACTGCGCCGCCAGCACCAAAAACACCACCGCCATCGCAAACAGAAACACAAAGTAAATCGAATTGGACGACGTTTGGAAGTCGCGTGACTGCCCTTTATAGTCAATGGTGGCATGCTCGGGCAAGGTGTCTTTCACCAGCCGGTTAAGATAATCCAAGCCTTCGCCCAGTGCCATGCCGTCTGTCAGGTTGGCCGATAGGGTAATGGAGCGCACACGGTTGTAACGGTTCAGGCTGGATGCGGCGGCATCTTCTCGAAAACTGACCAAGTGAGACAAAGGAATCATCTCGGAACCGTCTTCGGCACTGAGGTAAATCTGATTCAAGTCCTGCGGCGCTTGAAACCATTTTGGGTCGGCTTTGAGCAGGATGTCGTATTCTTCACCGTTATACTCAAAGGTGGTCACGCGCTTTGAGCCTAATAACACCTGCAGGGCTTCGGACACCTCTTCATGCGAAATGCCCAGCGCCCGCGCCTTGGCGTAATCGACCTTCAGGCGCAATTGCGGCTTGGTGGGTTCATAATCCCAATCCAGCCCGGTTAGGCCGGGGTTGGTTTTTTCGATGGCGGCATCCATTAACGCCTTCCATTCTTCCAGCTCTTCGTAGCTGGAACCGCCGATGACAAACTGAATCGGTTTTTGAATGCGCCCACCAATGCTGGAGCGCATCACCGGCACCGCTTTGACACCGGATAAATCCGCCAGATCCTTGCGCACCGCCTGCATGATGTCAAAGCCATTGCGCCGCTGCCGCCAATCCTCCAGCACCACTATGACAAAACCGGAATTAAACACCTCACTGTTGCCGAACGAACGCGGCGCACGGATAATCAAACGCTTGGCCTCACCGTTTTCCACCAACGGCAGCAGGCGTTTTTCAATCTCGGCCATATAGCTTTGCATGTAATCGAAGGTTGCCCCTTCCGGGCCTTTGACCATCACAAAAAACACCCCGCGATCTTCTTTGGGCACATATTCCTGCGGCACTTTTTGCGCATAATGCACCAGCGCCGCCAGCACCGCCAAAAACACCAGACTGATCCAAATCGGCCGACGCAGATTCCACACCAAGAATTTTTTAAAGAAGTGATGATTGCCCCAATGAAAACGCGACGAACGCCCAGACCTGGCGGAAAAGGCTTTATCCAGCGTTGTCGGCGCTTCTCCGGTTTGCACCTGCTGTGCCACTGCAGCCGAATGCACGGCTCGCGCCTGCCGAATCGCCTTGGGCGACTGCAAAATATTGGACGCCAGCGCTGGTGACAGCGTCAAGGCCACCCAGCTGGAAAACATCACCGCCACCGCCAGGGTGATGGCAAACTCGGAAAACAGCCGCCCGATATTGCCTTCTAAAAAACCGATCGGCAAAAACACCGCCACCAGCACCACCGTGGTGGCGATGACCGCAAAGCCCACCTGCCGGGTGCCCAGATAGGCCGCGGCAATCGGTCGATAGCCCAAATCCAGATGCCGCTGGGTGTTTTCCAGCACCACTATGGCATCGTCCACCACCAGCCCAATCGCCAGCACCAGCGCCAGCAAGGTCAGCAGGTTCACCGAAAAGCCCAGCATCCACAGCACCCAGAAGGTGGCCAGCAGCGACACCGGCAGCGTCACCGCAGGCACCATGGCCGCCCGCACATTGCGCAAGAACACCAGCATCACCAGCACCACCAGCCCCAGCGCAATAAACAGGGTTTTGTACACCTCATCCACCGCCTGTTGGATAAACACCGAGGCATCGTAGCTGTCTTTCAGCTCCAGACCTTCTGGCAGGGTTTGGTTCACCAAGTCTTTGCGCTCTTTTGCCAGGCGTGCCACGCTCAGGGTATTGGCATTGGACTGTTTGACAATGCCGATGCCCACCATCGGCATGCCGTTACCCTTGAAAAAACGCCGCCGCTCGATCGCCCCCATATACACATTGGCGACTTCGCCCAAGGTGATTTGCCCCGTCTGACCGCTTTGCTTGATAATCAGGTTTTTAAAATCGTCCACCGTTTCCAGCGGCTTGTCGGCCTGCAGCGACAGCATAATGTGCCGTCCCTGCACCGAACCGACCGGCAGCTCGACATTGGAGGCGCGAATCTGAGTTTCAATGTCCTGGGCGGTCACACCGTATTCCGCCATTTTGTTGGGGTCCAGCCAAATGCGCAGCGCAAAGGATTGCCCACCGCCAATGCGCACCCGCGCCACCCCGTCCAGCACCGAAAACCGATCGACAATGTAGCGTTCGGCAAAGTCGGTTAACTCGGGAATGGTCATGCTGTCACTGGCGAGGTTAAACCACATAATCGGGCTTTCATCGCCGTCCACCTTTTCCACTTCCGGCGGATCGGCCTGCTCGGGCAAATTATCCAAGATGCGCGACACCCGGTCTCGGATGTCGTTGGCGGCCGCGTCAATATCGCGGTTAATGCTGAATTCCACCGTGATTTTCGAACGCCCGTCGGTGGATTGCGAAGAAATGTATTCAATGCCGGAAATCCCGGCAATGCGGTCTTCAATGCGTTTGGTGATGCGGCTTTCCACCACCGCAGCGGATGCGCCGAGATAGGTGGTGTCAATGCTGACCACCGGCGGATCCACATTCGGGTATTCCCGCAGGCTCATTCGGTCAAACGACATCAGTCCCACCGCCAGCAGCAGCAAAGACACCACCGTCGCCATGACGGGACGCTTAATGGACGTATCGGACAACCACATCAGCGTTTCGCCACTTGCGCGTTCTTATCCAGCAATTCGGATTGCGGACGACCGTCCTGCATGGCTTTGATGGTCACAGGCCGGTTCAGCGAAATGCCCATTAACCCTTGGCTGACGACACGATCACCGCTCTCCAAGCCGCCGAGAATCTGGGTCATGCGATTGCGACGTTCGCCAGTTTCCACCTCGGTGCGCACCAGTCGATACACTGTCTCTTTGTCACCGGGTTCAAGACGGTACACAAATTGACGGTCGCCCAGCATCAAAATGGCGGTGTTCGGCACCATCAGTTGCTCACGAGTGGGCAGTTCGATAAAGGCACGCACCATCATCTCGCTTTTCAGCAACCCGTCTGGGTTATCCACCCGCGCCAGCGCCTGAATCATACGAATGTTTGCTTCTAAACGGGGTGAAATCGCTTCCAGTTTTCCTGCAAAACGTCGCTGCGGGTAAGCGCTCGATTCAATGGTCACCGCCTGACCGATTTTCAAATCCCCCAGATAACGGCTGGGAAGCAACAGTTTCAATCGCATCTGCCGCGTGTCATCCAAACTGACGATTTTGGTGCCTGGCTGCACCAACGCACCGACACTGATGTTGCGCAACCCCACCACACCGGCAAAGGGCGCATAAATACGCCGATCCGCAATCTGCGCCTGAATCACCTTACGCTTGGCTTCGGCGGTTTTCCATTGACGGTAACGCTCGTCGATTAAAGACCGCGTCACCGTGCCGCGCCCTTCAATTTCCTTCACACGGTCATACTGACGTTTCGCTTCCGCTGCCGATTCCTTGGTTTCCTCCAGCAAGGCAAACTCTTCATCCGACGTCAACTCCACCAGCAGTTGGCTTTTGCGCACCCGCTGACCGTCTTTAAAGTGAATCGCCTTGACGCGCTCGGTGACATTCGCAGCGATGTCCACGGAATCGTTCGATTCCAGTTTGCCCAATAACTCCAAACTCATTGGAAGCGCCACAGGGCGCACATCGTAGGCCACAATGGGCACAGGCGGTTTCGCTTTGGCAACGTCTGCAACCGCCGCTGGCAGGGTGAAAACGGTGGTGAACAAGGTAGCTAAAAAAGTGGCTAAAAAGGCGACCCTGGCCTGACGGTCAAAACGTTCAAAACCTTTTTTAAAGCGTTTAAATCGATGTCTGTCCGTGCGCTGCATAGTCCAAGCCCTTAAAATTGAGTCTGGCGGCCATAGTAAGGTGACCGCCCGATTGGATTGTGAAAATAAAATGAAATCAGATACCGGGCATCGCGGCACCGCACAACCAAGATTAGCGCGTCATCCACTCCGCCCCTTGCCCCAGCCGCGCCACCAAAAAGTCAATCAAACTGCGGGCTTTCTGCGACACAAAACGGTTTTGCGGATAAAGTGCATAAGCGCCCATAGCGGGAATGGTGTAATGGGTTAAGATGGCTTGCAACTCGCCGTTTTGCAATGCCTGCCAAGCAATGAAACGCGGCAACAGCACAAGGCCGTGCCCCGCGATGGCCATCTGCATCAGAAAGTGACCGTTATTGGCCTGAATGCGGCTGTCGGGATGCACCAGATGCGTGCGCCCCTCGGCATCCACCAACGGCCAGGTCGAAGCCTGCTCAGCCGTGTAACGCAACCCTTGATGCGCTTTGAGTTCCGTCACGTCTTTCGGCTCGCCAAAACGCGCCAAATAATCCGGGCTGGCACACAACACAAAGTCAATCGGCGTAATCAGCCGTGCCTGTAAGTTGGTGTCTTTTAAGTCGGCAATACGAAACGCCAGATCAAACCCCTCCTCCACCAACGCCACTTCTCGGTCGGAAAAATCCATGTGCAACGACAGCTTCGGATGCTGCCGCGCAAACTCGTCCAGCAAGGGCGACAAATGCTCCAATCCAAACGACAGCGGCAGCGCCAGCCGCAAACACCCTTCCAGCTCACCGGACTCGGCCTCGGCCAACTGATTCATTTCCGCCACCGCGTCCAGCAACCCCAGCGCCCGCTGATAATACAAACGCCCCGCCTCGGTTAAACTCGACGAGCGCGTGGTGCGGTGAATCAACTTGGTTTTCAAACGCGCCTCCAAATCCGCCAACCGCCGACTGACCGCCGATTTCGCCAGATGCAACTGCTCGGCGGCCTTACCCACACCACCGGCCTCCACCACCCGCACAAACACCTGAATGTCTTCCAACTGTCCCATATCGCCTCCTGAAGACTGAATGTCGCGATTGTTCACCAAAATCGAACACTGTTTTAGCATTTTGCGGCTTTTTCCCAGGCCTGGCAAGCGCTAAACTGATGCCAACCTCATTCACTGGAGACGGCCATGAGCCACCCAACGACACAGAAACCATCCAGCCAACTGCTGCGCATCAGCCACGGCCATCCCGCTTCGGATGGCGCTGGGGTTCAGCTGACACGCTACATCGGCATGTCCGACTGGCCGGATCTCGACCCGTTTCTCATGCTGGACGCCTTTGCCTCGGAAAACCCGGACGACTATATGGCCGGTTTTCCGCCGCACCCGCATCGCGGCTTTGAAACCGTCACCTATCTGCTGCACGGGCGGATGCGCCACCGCGACAATCTGGGCAACGAAGGCGTGCTTGAAGCGGGGGGCATTCAATGGATGACCGCCGGTCGCGGTGTGATTCATTCCGAAATGCCGGAACAGGAAAACGGCTTGCTGCAAGGCTTTCAGCTGTGGCTCAACCTGCCCGCCCACGCCAAAATGACCCCACCGGCCTATCAGGATTTTCCGCCGGACGCGATTCCGCTGGAAGTCCGCGACAACGGCACTCGCATCCGCGTCATCAGCGGCCAAACCGATCAGGGCACGGTCGGCGTCATCCACAACCCGTATGTGCATCCGACTTATCTGGACGTTACATTACCGCCGCACAGCGATTTTCACCAGGCCTGGCAAAATGGGCAACAGGGGTTTATTCTCATGCTCGAAGGGCAACTCCTTTTCGATCACGGCCAAACCGCGCTTAAAACCGGACAACTGGCGCAGTTACGCCCGCCTCAGGCCCATGAGGATGGCCTGCAATGCCGCGCCGCCGAAGACGGCGCTCGCTTCCTGCTGGTCACCGCCACGCCGCTGCAGGAAGCCATTGCCCGCGGCGGGCCGTTTGTGATGAACACCCAGGCGGAAATCCAGCAGGCGTTTGACGACTATCGTCACGGTCGCTTTTGATCCGGCCGCCACAAGAAGCTGGACTTTTGCCAGCCTTCGCATTAGGCTAAAAGCGTTTTTGACAACCCTTGTAATGGAGCCTCTATGACACCGAAAACGACTTGGCTGATTCAGCCGTTTACCCAACTCTCGAAACGCATTTTCCAACCGTTTTTTCTCCTAATCGGTGCCTTGGCACTGGCGTTTGCGCCGCTTTCCCAGGCGGCGGACGACGGGGCCAAAGTGGTGTATCACGTCGATTTCAAAGACCCCACCCGCTATTCCGCCACCCTCACCTCCATTAACAACATCATCGACTATTACGATTCCGAATTGATGGAGCCGGAAATTCACCTCGTCTTTGTCGGTTATGGTCTGCGATTCACCACCGATGACGACCTCAAAGGCACCCCCTATGAAGCCGGTTCCGCACTGAAAGAACGTCGCGCCGAGCTGAAAGGCCGCTTGCAGACGCTGATGGACGTGCGTAATGTCAAGGTACACCTCTGCGACAAAACCCGTGGCGAAGTCAAACTGCCGCCGGAAAAAGTCTACAAAGGCATTGAACTGACCAAATCCGGTGTCGCCAAGATCGCCATGCTGCAAAGCGAAGGTTTTGCTTACCTGAAAATTCAATAGCACTCGAAACCGCAAACCGAGTGCCTCGCGGTTCCAGAGTGACGCGAGTGCCCACCCGCTGGGGCACTCGCTTTACCCCTTCCCTGTCACGCCAACTTTCGGTAGAATAGCGCAATTTACGAAACGGACAACACCGAAACCCATCGGTAGACTGGCATGACAGACACCCCTATTCAACCATCCCCCTCGGATTCATCAGAGTCATCGACTGCGCTGGCTCGAAACGCCGTGGGGTTTATTCGTCTGCAAACCCGCTTACAACTCACCATCGGCCACACCTTCGCCTGGCTCAGCCTGACGCTGGTGTTGCTGACAGCCTTTGTGGTGTTCGACCGTTACGGTCTCGACAGCGGCTCCATCGCATTGCAGGAAACGCTGGTTTACAATCACGCCATTTTATTTATGATGGGCATGGCCTACACCTTGCAGCAAGGCGGCCATGTGCGGGTGGATGTCTTTTACAGCCGCATGTCGCCCAATCGCCAGGCCTGGGTGGATCTGCTCGGCAACCTATTTTTGGCGCTGCCCACCCTGCTGTTTGTGCTTTGGGTCAGTTGGGATTACGTGGCCGCCAGCTGGGAAATTCTGGAAGGCTCTGCCGAAGCGGGCGGTCTGCCGTTTCTGTACTTATTGAAAAGCGTCATCCCGGTGATGGGCGTGCTCATGACGCTGCAAATCTTGTCGGATGCCACCGAAGCGGCACTGAAACTGTTTCAATCCGAGCAACCGGTGGTGCAGGACTGGCTGGCGCAACGCACCCCGCCGCATGAGGAAATGGTGTAATGGAATTTCTCAGCCTGTTACTCTTTGCCCTGATCTTCATCGCCTTAATGATGGGGTTTCCGGTGGCGTTGACCCTCTCCGGCGTATCCCTTCTCTTCGCGCTCGTCGCCACCCAATTCGGCTGGTTTGATGCGGCGTTTCTGCAAAGCGTGCCCAACCGCATTTTCAGCATTATGACCAACCCCACCTTGATGGCGGTGCCGCTGTTTGTGTTTATGGGCATTATGCTGGAAAAGTCCAAACTCGCGGATCAGCTCCTCGGCACCCTAGATGAAGTCATGCGCAGCTTTCGCGGCGGACTGGGGCTGTCGGTCATTTTCGTCGGCGCACTCTTGGCGGCCAGCACCGGCATTGTCGGTGCCACCGTTGTCACCATGGGGCTGCTGGCCTTGCCCACCATGCTCAAGCAAGGCTATTGCCCCAAACTGGCCACCGGCACCATCTGCGCCGCCGGCACCCTCGGCCAAATCATCCCGCCGTCGATCATCCTGATTCTGCTGGCGGACGTGCTTTCCGCCGCCTACCAAGAAGCCCAACTGGAGCAGGGCATCTTCGCACCGGAAACCCTCTCGGTCGGGGATCTGTTTGTCGCCGCCCTCTTCCCTGGCATGTTGCTGGTGGTGCTTTACATGGCCTATGTTTTTATCATTGCTTTGCTGAAACCGGAAAAAGTGCCCGCCGACCGCCAAACCACGATTCCGCCAGGCCTGGGCAAACGCGTGCTGGTCAGCCTCCTGCCGCCGCTGGGGCTGATTCTGCTGGTGCTGGGTTCGATTCTCGGCGGCTTTGCCACCCCCACTGAAGCCGCTTCCATTGGTGCACTCGGCGCCATGCTGTTGGCCGCGATTAAGCGACGTTTAAACCGCCCACGCCTGCAGGAAGTGGTGCGCAGCACCCTGTTAATCACCAGTATGATTTTCCTGATTTTCATCGGTGCCGCTTTCTTCTCGTTGACCTTTCGCGGACTGGGCGGCGACGACCTGATTCACGACTTCCTCACCAACCTGCCCGGCGGCGTTTTCACCGCCGTGCTGATTGTGATGGCGCTGATTTTTGTCATCGGCTTCTTCCTCGATTTTATTGAAATCACCTACATTATCGTGCCGGTGGTGGCACCGGTGCTGTTTATCATGGGCGTGGACCCGATCTGGCTGGGCATTATGATTGCCATCAACTTGCAAACGGCTTTTCTGACCCCGCCCTTCGGCTTTGCGCTGTTTTATCTGCGCGGGGTCACGCCGCCGTCGGTCGCCACTTTGGACATTTACAAAGGCGTGCTGCCCTACATCCTCATCCAACTGTCGGTGCTGGTGCTGCTGGCGCTTTGGCCAGGCCTGGCCACTTGGCTGCCCAGCGTGATTTATCAATAACAGCGGTTTCCCACACCGCCCAGCACACCCATCGACTGGTAAAACCCATACCGTTAAAATCCATCGAAAAGCAAAATAAAACAGCAATTCCATTTCATTTCCGGTAAAATCCCCGACTTGTTGTTACGGTTGGGGCTTTTTTGGATTTGTCCGCTCTTTCCCGTTGACGCATCACTTGATATGCCTGCCTGATTGTCGTTATTCATTTTTAAGGTGCTTCACCTTAAACCATTTGGGGATTCGCAACACGCGTTGCTGAGGAAAACACGGAATTTTCTTGAATTGACCGTTATTCCTAACAGGGTGGCATTGATTTAATTTTGACTTTGCCCGAGAACAAACACAAAGTCGCCACCGAAAAAGGAAACCTCATGAATACTGAGATCAAATTCGCTGATCTGGGTCTGCCCACGTCCATCTTAAACACCCTGACTGAAATCGGCTACGAAACGCCGTCCCCCATTCAGGAACAGGCCATTCCGGTGCTGCTCAATGGCGGCGACATTCTCGGCATGGCACAGACCGGCACCGGTAAAACCGCCGCCTTCGCCCTGCCGATTCTGTCCAATATCGACCTGAAACAGCATTCCCCGCAAGTGCTGGTGCTGGCGCCGACGCGCGAACTCGCCATCCAGGTGGCGGAAGCCTTCCAGACGTTTTCGCGCGGCATTAAAGGTCTGCACGTCCTGCCGATTTACGGCGGCTCGGAATACGGCACCCAAATTCGCGCCCTGAAACGCGGCGTACATGTCGTGGTCGGCACGCCGGGGCGCGTGATGGATCACATCAAAAAAGGCACACTCAAGCTGGACGAACTGAAAGTCATGGTGCTGGACGAAGCCGACGAGATGTTGCGCATGGGCTTTATCGACGACGTCGAATGGATTTTGAAACACACGCCGGATGCGCGTCAAATCGCGCTGTTTTCCGCCACCATGCCGAAAGAAGTGCATCGCATTGCCA
>NZ_JBNGDN010000071.1:0-10305 GCF_049975065.1 Hydrogenovibrio sp. | reverse complement strand
TTAAGCGGCTTGCCGGAATTGGATGTGAGTGGCGGTTAGGGTGCCATACTGGTCGCAGAGGCCCTTGGCATCCGATTCGTCGTGGGTCACCAGTAAGGCCGGTGTATTTTCCTGTTTGAGCCATTGTCGCGTTTCTGCGGTCAAGCCACGACGCAACTCAGGGTCCAGGTTTGAAAACGGCTCGTCCAGTAATACCAGCGCCGGCTTGGGGGCAAGAGCACGTGCCAAGGCGACGCGTTGTTGTTGGCCGCCGGAAATTTCATGCGGATAACGTTCAGCTAATTCCGTGAGGCGAATCATGGTCAACAGTTCGTTCACCCGTTTGGATTGTTCGGTTTTGGACAGATTACGTAGGCCGAAGGCGATGTTTTGTGCTACCGTCAGGTGTGGGAAAAGCGCGTGATCCTGGAAGACCATGCTGATATTGCGTTTTTCCGGTGGTAGGGATTGGCCATCGCAGGCGACACAGCGGTCGTTGACGGTAATGACGCCGGATTGAATCGGGGTGAAGCCTGCAATGGAACGCAATAGCGTGGTTTTGCCGCAGCCACTGGGTCCAAGCAGACCGATGATTTCACCGGCTGAAAACGACAGTGTAAAATCGTTGAATAAGGCTTGTTGACCTAAGTTAATGCAGATTTTATCCAGTGCCACCATGTGTGATTCCATCCCAGAAGTCATAAATGTGGTAACAATATTAAAGTAAATGAGAGTAATTTACAATATCAAAAAGGATAAAAAGTTAGGGGATTTCGAAGCCGGTTGAGAAAGCGGCTCCGAAGGTGGGTCGCATCCTGCTAGCGAGCGGCGGCGGCAAATTCTTCGCGTAACCGCTGGAAACTTTGGTAGCGCGAAAAGTGAATGGCGTCGGCTTCGACCGCTTGGCGGATGGCGCAGTCGGGTTCCGTGGTGTGGGTGCAGTTATTGAATTTGCACTGTCCGAGGTAGGGTGCGAAGTCGGGATAGGCGGCTTCCAGTTCATGCAGTTCGCAAGGCGCGGGGCTGAATTGACGCACACCGGGTGAGTCGATGATGTTGCCGGCTGAACCGAGCGGTTCGGTCTTGTCCACTGGCAGGTGGTAGAGAATGCTGTTGGTGGTGGTGTGTTTGCCTAGGCCTGTCGATTCCGACAATTCACTGGTTTTGATGTCGATGTCGGGAATCAGGGTTTGGATGAGTGACGATTTACCCGCGCCGGATGGGCCGACAAAAACGCTGTTTTTAGCCGTCAGAAACGTTTTGAGTTCATCAAGCCCGTCACCGCTGTCGGCGGACACGGGTAGAATCTCCAGCCCCAGTTCGTCATAGGGAAGCAGCAACTCAGCAATGGCCTCCCAGTGTTCGTCGGAATCGATCAGGTCAATTTTATTGATCAGAATCAGCACGGGCAGTTGCATTTGATGGGCGGTGACCAGATAACGGTCAATCATGTCGGGATGCACGCCCGGTTCAATGGGGGTGACAATCACCAGTAGATCGATATTGGCCGCCACCATTCGTTTTTGCCCGCGGAATCCGGGGCGGCTGAGTTCTTGGTGGCGTGGTTCGACGGCGATGACCACGCCTGAGTGGGGTTCGCGATCGGTTTGCCAGCGCACTCGGTCGCCCGCCACCAGCTTGCCAAGATGCTGTCGAACGGCACAGTTGTAAACCTGCCCGTCGTCGCCTTCTACGAGCAGGCGTTTGCCAAAGTTGGTAATCACCAGGCCGGGTTGTTTTTCGCCTAGAGCGCTGTGGTCACCATCGTTGGGGGCGGCTGTGGTTTGGCGTGCTTGTTTTTGATGAACGCGCCGCTGTTGGTGTTGGTTGAGTTTGCGTTTTGCCACTTGGGATTCTTTGTATGAGGGTGGGGGGTGTTGCTCTTTATTTAAAGGAGCAATGAATTAATCGAGCAAAGCGTCGATTTTGGCGGCCATGATAAAGTCGTTTTGGCTGAGCCCTTTAATCGCGTGCGTTGTGAGAATGACCTTGCATTGATTGTAGCCGAAGCAGAGCTCTGGGTGGTGATCTTCTTTGTGGGCGACCCAGGTGATGGCGTTGACGAAGGCGACGGTTTGGTGATAGTTTTTAAACGAAAACGTTTTGACGAGCGTTTGATAGTCCAATGGGACATCCCAGCCTGGCATTTGGGATAAGTGGCTTTCGATGGTGGGGATAACAAGCGCTTTATGGCCTTTTTCGATGTCAACGCAGGACTGGTCTTTTAGAGGCATGTCTTCTTGCTGGGGTTGTGTCATGGTTTGGCTTCCTGTGTTTTGGCGTCTATTTGGCGTTTTATGTGCCGCTTAACCCGAACAGGGCGCTTCGGGTAAGCCTTAATGTTATGGGGTCAGGCCTGGCGATTTTCAAGCGATTTTAAATGATCGATGCGGATCTTGGCTGGCGGATGACTGTCGTGATAGGCGGAGTAGGCTGGATCCGGTGTCAGGCTGCTGGCGTTGTCACGGTACATTTTCAGCAAAGCAGAAATCAGTGGTGCCGACCCAGTGGTGCGCGACGCAAAAGCATCGGCTTCAAACTCGTGTTTACGGCTTTTGAGGGCGCTAATCGGCCCCAAGAAAAAGAACATCACCGGAACAACGGTCATAAACAGCAGCAGCGCAGTTGCAGGGGTTTCGGACGTCATGCCCAGCCCGAGGTAGAACTCGGGTTGCTTGGCCAGCCAGCCCAGAATGAACAGACCGACAAAGCTCAATGCAAAGGACACAATCATGCGCTTTTTAATGTGGCCGTGTTTGAAGTGTCCCAGTTCATGCGCGAGCACGGCTTCCACTTCTTCCGGCGTCAGCGATGCCAGCAAGGTGTCATAAAAGACGATGCGCTTGTTTTTGCCAAAGCCGGTGAAGTAGGCATTGCCGTGACCGGAGCGCGAGGAGCCGTCCATTACAAAAATGCCATTGGATTCGAATCCAGTGCGTTCCAAGAGGGCTTCGATACGTTGTTTCATTTCGCCGTTTTCCAGCGGGGTGAAGGTGTTAAAAATCGGTGCAATCCACTTTGGATAAGCCCAAAGCAAAACCAGGTTGAACGCCACCCAGAGCACCCAAATGTAAAACCACCAGGCCTGGTCAAAATAGGCATTCATAATGCTGAGCACGCCCCAAAGCATTGGCAGGCCAATGACTAGCCCCAGCAGCCATTGCTTCAGAAGATCGGAAATGAATTTGCCGGCGGTCATTTTGTTAAACCCAAAAGCCTCTTCGATTTTAAAGGTGGCGATGACCGCAAAGGGCAGGTGCAGTAACGATAAAAACCAAAAGGTGGACAGCAAAAAGCCGACATCACGCCAGATGGGGGTCAGCTCGGTCGCCAGCCAGTAATCGTATATCTGTTGAAAGCCGCCACCGAGGGTCATAAACAGCAATACGGCGGCATCGAAAAACAAAATAAAACGTGACAGTTGCAGTTTGGCACGGCTGTAATCGGCCGCTTTCTGGTGCGCTTCCAGGGTGACAGCGGCTTCAAATGCGTTTGGCACCTTGTCGCGATTCAGGCCAATGTGGAATTGGTTTTTGACATTGAGCCATAATTCAATCAGCAAGTTTAACGAGAGGGTGGTGATGAATAAAACAGTGATCCAGCTCATGAAATGTGACCTTGATTTCGGTTAGCAAGCGCCCTTGCGCGTTGTGGCTTGTGGCGATAAGGTTTAAACTAACGACTATTCTAGTTTAAAAGGTTCAGTGAGTGTAGCGATGAAGTCTGAAAATAATTTGATATGGATTGATTTGGAAATGACCGGTTTGGATCACAAAACCGATCAGATTATCGAAATCGCCACAGTGGTAACGGATGCCGAATTGAATGTGCTGGGCGAAGGGCCGGTGTTTGCGATTCAGACCGAGCAGCATTATCTGGACGGCATGGATGAATGGTGCACCACGCATCACGGCCAATCCGGCCTGACTCGGCGTGTGCAGGAAAGCGAGATTTCCATGCGTGAAGCGGAATTGCAGACGCTGGCGTTTTTGCAGGACTTTGTGCCGAAAGGAAAGTCGCCCATGTGCGGCAACACCATTTGTCAGGATCGACGGTTTTTGATTGAACAAATGCCGGAGCTGGAAGTGTTTTTTCATTATCGCAATTTGGATGTCTCCACATTAAAAGAATTGGCCAAACGCTGGGCACCAAGTGTTTATTCGGCCTACACAAAAAAAGGGGCGCATTTGGCTCTGGACGATATTTACGAGTCCATTGACGAGTTGAAGCATTACCGACAACAGCTTTTTCGACCTGACTTTCACGGGGTCTGAACCGGCCGCTGCTTTCACCTGGCAACAGCAGCCACCAAGGGCAAATACAGAAACTTTTGACCTCCGGTTGACCTCTGACCGTTTGATGTCGTGTGGCATCGGAGGACAAGCGAAAGGGCGCATGATTTATGACGTTTCCGGGTTGGGTTATGAACCCCGCAGAAACGAAGCGCTCGGGGTTCGCAGGGTGGCGTCGCGATCCTCAACTGGATTCAATCAAAGGTTCCTAAAAAAACTTCATTTGGGTATAATCAAAAGCTTACCCTTTGAATTTCGCTTTGTATGAAAGCCGAAAGGATCGGGTAAGTCGGATCTTGATTGAATTTAATTGAATGGATCAGAATCACCAGACCTGGTAATTCTGATGAAAAACGGAGGACCGTTGTTGTGGAATTAACTGGTGCCCAGATTCTTGTACATTATTTGGAAGATGAGGGCGTAGAGCATATTTGGGGGTATCCTGGCGGGGCGGCTTTGCCCATCTATGATGCCTTGGACACGGATGCACGTAAAATCAAACACGTGCTGGTCCGTCATGAACAGGCCGCAGTGCATGCGGCAGACGGGTTCGCGCGCTCTACAGGTAAACTAGGGGTCGCTCTTGTGACATCCGGGCCGGGTGCCACCAATACCGTGACGGGTATTGCGACAGCCTATATGGATTCGATTCCGATGGTTGTCATCACCGGCCAGGTGGCCACCAACATGATTGGTCTGGATGCGTTCCAGGAAATCGATACGGTGGGGATTACAAGACCGATTGTCAAACACAACTTCTTGGTCAAGGATGTCAATGACCTCGCGATCACGCTCAAAAAAGCGTTTTATATCGCAACGACCGGCAGACCCGGGCCGGTCGTGGTCGACATCCCGAAAGATGTCCAAAATGCCAAAAGCTCCTATGAATATCCACAAGAAGTCAGTTTGCGCTCCTATGTACCTGTAACAAAAGGCCATAGCGGACAAATCAAAAAAGCCATCGACATGATGCTGGAAGCGAAAAAACCCATTATTTACACCGGTGGCGGTGTGGTGTTGGGCGGGGCTTCCGAAGCCATGACCGAATTGGCCAGAACGTTGAATTTTCCGGTCACGAATACCCTGATGGGGTTGGGCGCTTATCCAGCGGAAGACAGACAGTTTGTCGGAATGCTGGGCATGCACGGCACCTATGAAGCCAACTTGACCATGCACCATTCCGATTTGATTATTGCCATCGGTGCACGTTTCGATGACCGAGTGACCGGTAACCTGGAAAAATTCTGCCCGGATGCCAAGATCATTCACATCGACATTGACCCAGCGTCCATTTCCAAAAACGTGGTGGTGGACATTCCAATCGTCGGGCCGGTCAAGCAAGTCTTGTTGGAAATGCAGGCGTTATTGAGTAAAAGCAAAGCCGTGCCCGATGCAGAGGCTCTGGCCAACTGGTGGGAGCAGATAGACGCTTGGCGTGCGACCAAGTGCCTGCGTTACGACCAGGTGGGGCACAAAATCAAGCCGCAAGCGGCGATGGAAGCGGTGTGGGAAGTCACCAAAGGCGATGCCTATGTCACCTCGGATGTGGGGCAACATCAGATGTTTGCCGCGCAATACTATCAGTTCAACAAGCCGCGTCGTTGGATCAACTCCGGCGGTTTGGGCACCATGGGCTTTGGTTTGCCAGCCGCAATGGGGGTTCAGGCCGCTTTTCCCGACGCCACCGTTGTGTGTGTGACGGGGGAGGGATCCGTGCAAATGAATATCCAGGAAATGTCAACCTGCCTGCAATACGGTTTGCCGATCAAGGTGGTGTGTCTGAATAACGGTTTCTTGGGCATGGTGCGCCAGTGGCAGGAGTTTTTCTATGACCGCCGCTATTCCATGTCCTATATGGATTCGCTGCCGGATTTTGTGAAACTGGCCGAGGCCTATGGGCATGTCGGCGTGCGTATTGATGATCCAAAAACCATGCGCCAGCAGCTTGAAGAAGTCTTTTCCGATCAATACAAAGACCGTTTCGTCTTTATCGACATCGTCACCGATCAGCAGGAAAACGTCTATCCGATGATTCCCGCCGGTGCGGGGCTTGACGAAATGATTTTGGTGTAGGGAGGAGACGAATGAAACATATTATTTCAATGTTGATTGAAAACGAATCCGGTGCGCTGTCGCGCGTGGCGGGGCTGTTTTCTGCACGCGGTTACAATATTCATGCCTTGACCGTAGCGCCCACCAATGACGAAACCGCATCCCGGCTAACATTGGTCACCAGTGGAGACGATCAGCAAATCGAGCAGATCGTCAAACACTTAAACCGCCTGATTGATGTGATTAAGGTGGTGGATATTACCGAAGGGCAGCACATCGAGCGTGAATTGATGTTGGTGAAGCTGAAAGCGGTCGGTGCCATGCGTGAAGAAATCAAACGCTTGTGCGATATTTTTCGTGGCACCATTGTGGACGTCACCGCCAGTATTTATACCGTTCAATTAGTGGGTGAAACCCAAAAGCTGGACGCGTTCATTGATGCGATTGACAATGGTTTAATTGTGGAAATGGTGCGTTCCGGCGCGGTTGGCCTGATGCGTGGCGAAAAATCGCTTCACCTGTAACGCCATCTCCATAAACCATAAGATTTATTTTTACAATTAACTTACTTTTAGGGAAAAACAATGCAAGTGTATTACGACAAAGACTGTGACCTGTCCATCATCAAAGGCATGAAAGTGGCGATTATCGGGTTTGGTTCACAAGGCCATGCGCACGCCGCCAACCTGCAGGATTCCGGTGTGGACGTCACTGTTGGTTTGCGTGCCGGTTCCGCTTCCATCAAGAAAGCGGAAGGGTATGGTTTGAAAACCGCGGATGTGGCCACGGCGGTCGCCAATGCGGATTTGGTCATGATTCTGACGCCGGATGAATTTCAATCGGTGTTGTATCGCGAAGAAATCGAGCCGAATATCAAGCAGGGTGCGGTATTGGCCTTTGCTCATGGCTTTGCCATTATCTACAACCAAATCGAGCCGCGTAAGGATTTGGACGTGGTGATGATCGCACCGAAAGCGCCGGGTCACACGGTACGTTCCGAATTCGTTCGCGGTGGCGGGATTCCAGATTTGATCGCCGTGGAGCAAAATGCATCCGGTAAAGCGAAAGACATCGCTTTGTCTTATGCCTCAGCGATTGGTGGTGGTCGTACCGGTATCATCGAAACCACCTTCCGTGACGAGTGTGAAACCGATTTGTTCGGTGAGCAAGCGGTACTGTGCGGTGGTGCAGTGGAATTGGTGAAAGCCGGTTTCGATACCTTGGTGGAAGCCGGTTATGAACCGGAAATGGCGTACTTTGAATGTTTGCATGAGTTGAAATTGATTGTGGATTTGATGTTTGAAGGCGGTATTGCCAATATGAACTATTCCATTTCCAACAATGCCGAGTATGGTGAATATGTGACCGGTCCTCGTGTGATTAACGACGAGTCGCGTGAAGCCATGCGTCAAGCGCTGAAAAATATTCAAACCGGTGAGTATGCCAAGCAATTCATTTTGGAGGGTCAATCCAACTATCCGTCCATGACGGCGCAGCGTCGTTTGAACGAAGAGCATGGTATCGAAGTGGTCGGGCGTAAGTTGCGTGCAATGATGCCTTGGATTTCGGCCAATAAAATCGTTGACCAAGAAAAAAACTGATCCGTTTTTGTTCTTGACCCATTAAAAACCTGCCTTGTGCAGGTTTTTTTGTGTCCGTATAAATCCTAAGGCTGATAATGTGATAATATATTGTGCTTATAGAAACGTGACGTGACCGCGGTGTTTTAGTAGCGAGCGGCTCGCGATGGGTGGCTGAGTAGATGTACTGTGACTTTTTTGGTTTGAAAAGGCGTCCTTTCAAATTGTCGCCAGACCTGGCTTTTTTCTATCAGCAGGCGGATCGTGAGACCCTGCTGCAGGCGTTGCTGTTTGCTGTGCGTCGCGGGGATGGTTTGATGACCGTCATCGGAGAAGTGGGCGTTGGTAAAACCACTTTATTGCACTTGTTGTCGCATTCCTTGCCGAAAGACTATCGGCCAGTGCAGCTAACGTCGCCCAATGTAAATGCGCATGAACTCTTGAAGTTGATTTGTCTTGAATTGGCGCTGCCGGTTACCGCAAATGACACTCAGCAAGATTTGACACGCCTTTTGCAGCAGTTTCTGATTGATCAGCACTGCCTTGGTCAGCGGGTGATTCTGCTGGTGGATGAAGCACAAGCCATTGTGCCGGATACCCTGGAAGAATTACGTTTGTTGAGTAACCTTGAAACCCATGACGATAAACTGCTGCAAATGATTTTGTTTGGTCAGCCCGAATTGGAAGCCACTTTGAACGATGTGCGGTTGCGGCCGATAAAAGACCGTGTGGTGCATCAATTTCGGTTGCAACCTTTGAATAGCATGGAAGTGATGGCCTATCTGAATTACCGAATGCGTGTGGCGGGTTACCTGCAGGCGGATGTGTTTTCTTTGAAAACCGCTCGTCGGATTCGACGCCTATCAAAAGGTCTGCCGCGTGCGATTAACCTTTGCGCGGATAAATTGCTTATGGCGGCCTTTTCACGAGGCGACAGAGTGTTGCACCGCAGACACTTTCAGGTGCTGGAAGGTCGTCATCGGGTGCGCGGAGGGGTTGGATGGTTTGTGGCTGTGAGTTTGGTAGGGCTGCTGTCCATCACCAGTTGGTATGGGTTGAGTATGGGTTGGCTGGGAGAAGCGGGCTAAGTTGCGCGTCAATTTCGACTAAACCTGAGTCAATGCAAAGGTGGAGAACAAAGGGATTCATGGATGAATAATTCGACAAGCCGTCATATTTTAATGGTATCCGCTTTAGTCTTCTGGCTCAGTGCCTGCAGCGGTCTCGGTGGGCAAAAAACGTCGGCAGATGAGGGCAACGAATCCGCTGAATCGGTGGAGAACCGGTTTCAACCGAAAGGCCACTTAAACTCACGACCACCACTGGAAACGGTGGTACCGTCACCGGCCGTGATTCCGGATTTGGTGACGGATGAGGCCATTAATGTGAATCCGTCTGAGATGGTCGATATTAAGCGCTACAGTGTGTCCGCCATAAAGGTGCCCGCCGCAGAACTTTTGTTTAACCTTGCCAAAACGGCCGGTATGCAATTGGATTTATCGGCATCCGTCAGTGGCCGTGTGACTATTAATGCCATCGATCAGCCGTTGGAGCAGATTTTACAGCGAGTGGCGCAGCAACTGGATGTGCTATACGAGGTGGACGGCGATGTAATTACCGTCAAGCCGGATACGCCTTTCTGGAAAAGCTACGAAGTGGATTACGTGAATGTCACCAAGCGCATTCAGGACACGACGGTGATGAAAATGTCGGTGGGAAATACCCTTGAAGGCTTTAATATGAATCGCGGCAATCAGAGCAGCGAATTTAAACTAGACACCACAGCGGTGAGTGATTTTTGGGTCACACTGGAAGAAAATGTGTCCGCCATGGCCAAGCTGGAAATCAAGCCGGTGAAAACCGTTTCTCAGTTGCGATCGTTTGACGATGATCGCCAGCGGGCGGGTCAGAATTTACCGGAAGCCGAGTGGCGAATGCAGGCCTATACCGAGGGGGTGGAAACCCGATCACGGGAGACGTTGGTGTCCACCACGTCGGAAGAAGTGGACAATGTGGTGGTGAATAAGGAAGCGGGGTTGCTAACGGTTTACACCAATCAGCGGCAGCATCAGCAAATCGCCCGTTATTTGCGGGATACATTGAACCGAACCCATAAACAGGTGCTGATTGAAGCCACGGTGGTGGAGGTGGCGTTAAATGATCAGCACCAGGCCGGTGTGGACTGGAGTGCGGTGACATCGAGCGGTTCCGGTTCGGCATCGATTACCCAGAGTATGCTCGGCAAAAACTTGTCAACCGACCCGAATTTCTCTATTAACCTCGCCTCTCTCGGTGCCTGGGATTTTTCGCTCGGCATCAAACTGTTGCAGCAGTTTGGTGATACCAAGGTCTTGTCCAGCCCCAAAATCATGGCGATGAATAATCAGACAGCGCTCTTGAAG
>NZ_JBNGDN010000070.1:5193-10345 GCF_049975065.1 Hydrogenovibrio sp. | reverse complement strand
AGGGTGAACCGGTGGCCTGGGCAAAGGTGTCCAATAGTCGGCGGACCTGGCTTTGCCAGATCATCGCGCGGCAAGTGGCGATGGGTGCCCCGCTTTCAGCGGTTTCCGTCAACTCCAAATAAACATGACCGCGACGTTCACTCAGACTGGCCACTTCCGCCTTTACCCAAACCGCCCCGGGAAAATTCTGCCGCAGTGCCACCTGTACTTGAAACATCAACTGACTCAAGCTCACGCCCTTCTCTTTTTCATTCGCCGCAATCGCATCGGGTGACAGCGGCGAATCCACCACGGAAAGCGTTTGAGGATTGGGCAACCAGCGTTCAAACGGGGCGAGATCACCGGCTAAATTTTCAGGGACATACCATTTTTTTTCAAGCGGGTTCCAGCGTGCGCCCAAGGACTTGGCAGCATCCTTTTCCGCAAAGGGCACTTCCAGTAAAATCATAAATTACCCTCTTGCATGCGTTCGTCCATGCGTTGAATCTCTTGCACAACACTTTTATGCGCGGCCTGCAGCACCTCGATGCCTGCCCCCGGTTTAAAAGCATTTTCTGAAATATAACGCCGCCACATCCGCCCACCCGGCAAGCCTGAAAACAGCCCCAGCAGGTGACGACTGATGTGATTGAGCTTCCCCCCCGACGACAAATGATGTTCAATGTAAGGGTAGATGGCGTCCAATACCGCCTCTCGACTCAGTGGCTCGGGGCTGTCATCATAATAAAACCGATCGACATCGGTCAATAAATAGGGTTTTTCATAAACCGCCCTACCCAACATCACCCCATCCACGGCGGGCAGCTCTGCCTCCGCTTGCAAAAAGCGCAGGCCGCTTTGCGGTGAGGCAATGCCACCGTTAATCGCCACCGGCCAATCGGGAAACGCCTGCTTAATGCGTCGAACCCAATCGTACTTCAGCGGCGGCACCTCGCGATTTTCTTTGGGCGACAGCCCTTGCAGCCAAGCTTTTCGGGCGTGAATAATCAGCCCATCCGCGCCGGCCTCACGAACTTGGCTGGCAAAATCCAGCAAGCGTTCAAAGTCCTCCTGATCGTCAATGCCGATGCGCGATTTCACCGTCACCGGAATCTGCGATACCGCCGCCTTCATGGCCGCCACGCCCTCCGCCACCAATCGCGGATGCCCCATTAAACAAGCACCAATCATATTATTTTGCACTCGATCCGACGGGCAGCCGACATTTAGATTGATTTCTGAATAGCCCCACGCTTCCCCCAAAGCCGCACACCTGGCCAAGTCATCCGCGCCGGAGCCGCCCAACTGCAACACCACAGGAGCCTCCTCATCGGCATGACCGAGAAAACGTTCCAAATCCTTTCCATAAAGAATCGCACCGGTGGTGACCATTTCAGAATACAGCCAGGCCTGGCGAGAAAGCAGACGGTGAAAATAACGACAGTGACGGTCAGTCCAATCGAGCATCGGCGCAACGCTGAACTGCATGGCGCTGTTGACAAGTGGCTTTGATGGCTGGATTTGGCTATTCAATCGAGTTGGATTGGGTTTAGGCATGGGTTTTTATCTTGTTTATTTTTTTATCAATTTTGACTTTTATGTGAGATTTATAGCCGTTAGCAAGCGAAAAAAACGGGAGAGGACATTGTATAGGATGCGCGGACATGGTTGAAGAAAAACAGCGCGTTGATACATCGGGAGCCGAAGATTTTTAGCGCCAAGAGGAGTACCCAGGCCTGGGCGAAACGGCGGAAAAGGTGCTGGACGATCACCAAAGGCCGCCGTGCTCTGTTCCGTTTTTTCGATTATTTCGAGGTTTTAAAGAAGGCCATTTCAGACGACAAGGTTTGCGCCTGATCCGACATACTCTCGGTCGCCGCCGAGGTCTCTTCCACCAGCGCCGCATTCTGCTGGGTCGCGGAATCAATATCACTGATGGCCGTGTGCACCTGATGAATGCCTTTGGCCTGCTCCTCAGAAGACTGTGCCATTCGCTCAATCATTTCATGCACCTGGGTAATGGAATCCCGAATCTCAGAGAGCATTTCACCGGATTCGTTGGTGAGTTGCGCGCCTTGCTGAACCAGTTCATTACTTTCGCTGATCAGATGGGTAATATCTTTCGCGGCATCCGCGGATTTTTGTGCCAGATTACGCACCTCACCCGCCACCACGGCAAAGCCGCGCCCGTGCTCACCTGCCCGAGCCGCTTCCACCGCCGCATTCAGCGCCAATAAGTTGGTCTGAAAGGCAATGCTATCAATCAAGCTAACAATGTCGTTAATGCGCTGGCTGGAGCTTTCAATGGATGCCATGGCCTGAATGGTTTGTTGCATCACTTGCGCACCGCGCTCAGTTTTCTTTTGCACCGACTCCGATAAATTTGAGGCTTCTACGGCACTTCGGGTGTTGTTTTGAACGGTGGCGTTCATTTCTTCCATGGTGGCGGAGGTCTGTTCTACGGCCGCCGCCTGCTGTTGAACACGCTGGCTGAGATCCAAAGCCCCTTTCGACACTTCCTCCGAAGCCGACAGCACTATGTGCGTAGCGTTGTTGACGTGATCAACGATTCGCTCCAGATTGTGGATGGCGTTATTGAGGTTTTGTTGAATATTCGCCAACTCGCCCGGGTAATTGCCGCTCAACGTCTGAGTCAAGTCTCCCTCCGCCATAGCGGTCAAAATTTGACCAATATTGGTCATGGCTGCCCCTAATGCATCGACGCTGCTGTAGACACTCTGTTTCAAGTCGTCAAAACGACCGGCGGCCTTGACCTGAACTCGATGCGAATAATCGCCCGCCGCCATCTGATTCATCACCTGAGCAATTTCGTTCAAAATCCTAGCGGTATTGCCCAGCGCGCCCTCCACTTTATGTCGGAAAGCTTCCGCGACTCGGGAATCCATTTTGGCTTCCAGATCGCCGTTTTCCAGTGCCGTCATGATTTTTTCCAACTCATCCATCATAAATTCGACACTCTGCGCAGATGCATTGATGCCCTCCTGCAAAGACTTCATATCGCCAACAAACGAACCGCTCATGCGATGTTCGAAGCGGCCATCGGCAATCGCGGCGACGGCTTCATTGGCACCATCAAACGTGGCCTTGGTTTGCTCCAACAACTGGTTAAACGCTTCAGAAGCGCGACCGATTTCATCGTGATGACGTACCTGAATACGCTTGGAAAAATCACCGTTCTGAACCACGTTTAAGGAAACATCCATTAGAGCATTCATGGGACCGAGAATCGCTTTGAGTGTTCTGGCAGACAAGAAAGCCGCCAGCAACAGCATTAAAATCCCAATGCCAATGGCCGCTTTAAAGGTGACGGCGTAATTGGCATCATTGGTATCATTTAAATGTCCTGCAATATCCAGCTGCAAATCAATCAGGCGGGTGATGGCTTCTGAAATGGGGTCAATGGCCGGATAAAGTTGGTGAATACTGAAGTCACGAATGGCATCGGCATCACCGGCGGCAATTTTTTCCAGAAGGGTTATTCACCGCCTGATTCGCCGTTTGCATCGCTTGCTGCGCCTGTTGCGCCAAAGCCGCTTCTTTCTCAGTTAAGGTGGTCGCCATATAACCTTTCCAGACACGTTCAATCGTTTGTTGTGCCTGCTGAATGTTCTGAGTAGCCTGTTCCAGAGTAATGTTACCGTTGCGCAACTTATGGTTGGTGTCTACAATATTGACGGCGTATTCATCGGCAATGATTTTTAAATCTTTTAAGGGGACAATCCGATCCAGGTAGATTTCGTGAAAGGCGTCATTGTTTTGCTTCATAATCACCAGGCCTGCGACAATGGCCGCAATTAAAAAGGTCAGCAGCAAGGTGATGATAAAAAGAATGCGTAGTTTGATTGTCATGATGTCAGTTCCTCGTTAAACTCATCGGACATCATGAGCAAAAACTGTGTCAAGCGTATGAAATAAATTGATCAGACTGTGGAAATCCCTTACAAATTATATGAATTGAAGAACCGAAGGTACATTTCTGGATGAAGCCTCAACTGACATCGGTGTCAATATGAGCGTCATTCAGGGTAAAATGCGTCCTGAATCCATTTCAGTGCAGGCGATTATGTTAGGTGATACTGTGAACGACACCCCCCAGAATACGGACTCGATTCTGACTCTTTATCACACCGTTTTCAAGTCGGAAGACACGGATTCGCTTGGTCTGGCGGCCTGTGAAATCGCGATGAGCGCCTACCAAAAGCCCCACGAAAGCCGGGTGCGCAGTGCGGAAGTGGCGACCATTCTCGCCAGCCTGAATTTGGATCGCGACACCTTGATCGCCGCCCTGCTCAGCGATATGGCGCTGTGGGATGATTACACCATCGACACCCTGTCTGAACAGTTCAGCCCGTCCATTGCCAAAATGGTGGACGGCATTCGCCGCTTGAATCAATTTCGTGATTTCATGCCTTCCGACACCTCTAATGAAGTGCAACACGAGCGCCTTCGCCAAATGCTGCTGGCGATGACCTACGACATCCGCATTATGATTGTCAAACTGGCCTATCGCGTGGTGCGCCTGCGCAACCTGAAGAACGAACCGGAACACATTCAGCAACAGACCGCTTCCGAAACCCAGTTGATCTTTGCGCCTTTAGCCAATCGACTGGGGATTGCTCAGTTGAAATGGGAATTAGAAGATTTGGCGTTTCGTTTTTTAGAGCCGGAAATCTATCGCGAAGTGGCACGCCAGCTTGACGCCAAGCGTCTGGGACGCGAAACCTATATTAATGGCATTATCCATGAGCTGAAAGACATGCTCAAAGACTCCGGCATTGATCATTACATCTCCGGCCGCCCCAAACACATCTACAGCATCTGGCGCAAAATGAGCCGCAAAAACCTGCCGATTGAAGCGCTGTACGACTTGCGTGCTGTGCGCGTTTACGTCGATTCCGTACGCGAATGTTACGAAGTTTTGGGGATGATTCACAGTCGCTGGCCTTACATCAAAGACGAGTTTGATGACTACATTGCCAGCCCCAAAGAAAACGGCTATCAGTCCATCCACACCGTCATTATCGGCGCCGAAAATAAAACCGTCGAGATTCAAATTCGTACCCACGAAATGCACCGCCACGCCGAATTCGGCGTGGCGGCTCACTGGCGTTACAAGGAAGGCGGCAAACCCATTGATCCCAGTCTGGAGCAA
>NZ_JBNGDN010000070.1:0-5183 GCF_049975065.1 Hydrogenovibrio sp. | reverse complement strand
GGAGCAAAGCATTAATTTGGTGCGCCAAATGCTGGAGTACAACGACAACCCCGATCTACTCAATGAAATCAGCACCGAACTGCTCAGCGAACACATCTATGTGATGACGCCGACCAATGAGATCATTACCTTAAATAAAGGCTGCACCCCTTTGGATTTTGCCTATCAGATTCATTCCGAACTGGGCCATCGCTGTCGTGGGGCAAAAATCAACGGCAAAATCATGCCACTCACCTACCGCCTGAAAACCGGCGACATGGTTGAAATTCTGTCCGTCAAAGACGGCAAACCGAATCGAAACTGGCTGAATCCTAATCTGCATTATCTCGGCAGCAGCCGTTCGCGCACCAAGGTACGCCACTGGTTTAACCTGCAAAACAAGGAAGCCAATATCGAAGCGGGCGAAAGCTTGTACCACAAAGAGGTTCGACGCTTGCAGGCCGACAAAATACCAACGGAAAAATTGCTGGAACGCTTCAAACTGGACACGACCAATGACTTTTACGAAGCCATTGGTAAGGGTCAAATCAACGAACGGCAATTGACCAACGCCATCCAAAAACTCATCAAACCGGACGATAATCACCGCTCTACACTCATCAGACACAAACGGTTGTTAGAGCCAGAAGCATTGAATGATAATGCACCGGGTCAGGCCTATGTTGTCGGCGTGCCTCAACTGAAAACCACGCTGGCGCCCTGCTGCCATCCGACGGAATCCGATCAGATTATCGGATACGTTACCCGTGGACGCGGGGTTACGGTGCATAAGCAGGAGTGTCCGAACATCCTCAACCTGACTTACGAAGAACAACAACGTTTAATTGAAGTGGCGTGGCATGGCCAAAAACCCGAAGCACAAGCCTACGAAGCGCAACTGCATATTTTAGCCTTTGACCGCAAAGGCTTATTGCGCGATGTGATGAGCAAACTCACCGATTGGAACATCAACCTGATCAACTCCGACACCCATACCGATAAATCCGACGGCAGTGTGGCAATGACGCTGGAAATCGAAATCGAGCCAGACACCCATGTCGGCGACCTGTTGGACGAACTGGAGCAGATTCAAAACGTGGTCTCCACATCCATTAATCTGAATAAAAGCGCCAATGAAGCCGAATCCCGGACGGTTCACTGAGTCTACAGTGTCACCCTCGCGGGTTTTCGCTTATGTCTGAAATCTCCATGTCTGAAACTCCCAGGCCTGGTCAAAAGAGAATCCAGCAGACGGGTCGGATTGGAACCCCTGCGCCACTTTAAAGCGCGGCACTGTCAATCAGCACCCGTGTGGTTTGCCCCTGCACCCTTACGATTGGGAAATCCGCACCGGCCAGCCACTGCTTCACCGCTTCGCGCTTACCCGAACCGGTAATCAGCTTCAGCACCACTCGGCTACGACTTAAACGGTCATAAGACAAACTCACCCGATCCGGCGGCGGCTTGGGAGAATGATGTTCCGTCACCACCGAATCCGCTTCCGGGTGCAGGTGTCCCGGAAAAAGGCTCGCGGTGTGGCCGTCTTCCCCCATGCCCAGCAGCACCACATCAAAGGTTTCGATCCGATTGACGGTGTCACGATAGGCTTTAGCCGCCAGCTCCGCGCCGAGTTCAGTAGGCATAAAGTGAATGTTTTTTTCCGGAATGTCTCCCTGAAACAGCCAGGCCTGGGTCAAACTGACGCTGTTGCGTTCAGCGTCTTCAGCGGGCAGACACCGTTCATCACCCATGTAAATATGCCAATTATCCCAATCCGCCGACTGTTGCGCCAAACGCTGATAGCACAATTGCGGCGTAGTGCCGCCCGCCGTGACCAGCGTAAAGCGTCCGCGCGCACGAATCGCGTCATCCGCCAACTGCAACAAATGCTCGACCACATAGTCCGCCACGTCGTCCGGCGAGTCGAAAACGATCCAATCACTCGGCAATCCATTGATTTCCGTCATTTTTTCGCCTCGGATTCCGGGTGGGTGTGATATCGCCAAGCCTGCTCAACCGAATCAAACAGTTTGTTCGCCCCTTGCGGCCCCCAACTACCGGATTTGTAGCTGTCAATGTACCCGGTTTCCGTGGCCCAAACCTGAATCACCGGATCCACCACCTTCCAAGCCGCCTTCACCTCATCGTAACGCAAGAACAGCGAGCGATCGCCTTTTATCACATCCAGCAACAGTTCTTCATAGGCATCGTTTGGCGTTTCGCCATCGTGCCGCATGGACGCATCCAGACTGATTTGTTCGGTGTTAATCTCCAGGCCTGGCTGTTTCGCCATCATCTCGATTTTGATGGACTCATCCGGCTGGATACCGAAAATAATCCAGTTAGGTTCCATTTCCTGAATGTGCGAGTCACGGAAGAATTGCTTGGGCGCATGTTTAAAACAAATCGACACCAGCATTTTGTTTTTCGCCATATTCTTGCCGGTCTGAATGTAAAACGGCACCCCGGCCCAACGCCAGTTATCAATATACAGCTTCAAAGCGGCATAAGTTTCAGTCATGCTGTCTTCGGCCACCCCAGGCTCGTCCAGATAGCCCGGCACTGGCTGGCCGTGAATCTCACCCGCCGCATACTGAGCGCGATACGCCTGAGACGACACATTCTTCTTCAAAATCGGGCGTATGGATTTGAGGATTTTGACCTTCTCATCACGCAGATCCTCGGCATCCATCGAGGCTGGCGGTTCCATGGTCACCAACGCCAGCAATTGCAGCAAATGGCTTTGAATCATATCGCGCATGGCGCCGCTGGTATCGTAATAACCGGCACGGGTACCAATCGGGCGATCTTCGGCATGGGTAATCTGAATATGGTCAATGTAATTACGGTTCCAGAGAGGCTCCATCAGTAGATTGGCAAACCGGAACACCATAATGTTCTGCACCATGCCTTTGCCGAGATAATGGTCAATTCGGTAGGTTTGATCTTCATTCAGGTATTTATTCAACTGTACCTGCAACTGCTTGGCACTGTCCGAGTCGTAACCGAAAGGTTTTTCCAGCACCACCCGTTTCCAGCCATCACTTTCCGTTAACATGCCACTTTGACCAAGCTGTCTGACCACACTGGCAAAGTGATCCGGCCCCAACGACAGATAATAGACGGCGTTATTCGGCCAAGCGTCGGTGGCAATTAAATCCGCCAACGCACGATAAGCCTCCGCATCGTCAATGTCCATCTGAAAATAATCCAACCGGTCGGCAAAACGTTGATAGGTGGTTTCATCCATGCCGCCGCGTGCCAGCGGCTCCAAAGACTGTTTCACCACATCCAGCCAGTCCTGACGGCTCCAATCCCGACGTCCGATTGCCAGAATGCGCATCTCATCGTCCAAACGTCCGATTTGATCCAGATGGTAAAAACCGGGCATGAGTTTGGACAAGGATAAATTCCCCGTGGCACCGAACACCACATAGGTACAGGCTTGGGACATGATTACACCTCGTAAGTTGTCGAACTGACATTACCGCCGGAGCGAATCCAATCGGTATGGAAAAATTGACCGCGTGGCGCATCCACACGTTCATAGGTGTGCGCTCCGAAATAATCACGCTGTGCCTGCAACAAATTGGCGGCCACTCGCTCACTGCGGTAACCGTCAAAAAACGCCAGTGCCGAGCTCAATGCCGGGGTTGGAATCTGGCTTTGCACCCCAAAAACCACCGCCTGACGCCAATTGGCTTCCGCCGCTTTAATGGCCTGTTCAAAAAACGGTGCCTTTAACAGACTGGTCAGGTTGGCATCCGCATCATAAGCTTTTTTGATTTCGCCCAAGAAGGTACTGCGAATAATACAACCGCCGCGCCACATCAAAGCAATGCCGCCGTAATTCAGATCCCACTGAAATTCTTTCGCTGCCTGCGACATCAGCATATAACCCTGCGCATAGGAAATGATTTTCGCCGCATAAAGCGCATCATGAATGGCCTGCAACATGGCTTCCTTATCAACATCCAAGGATTGCTCGACACGGGGAAAGTGCTTGGCCACTTCCATTCGTTCATTTTTCAGGGAAGACAAGCAGCGCGCATAAACCGACTCGGTAATCAGCGTTAAGGGCACCCCCATTTCAAGCGAGCTGATCCCCGTCCATTTCCCCGTGCCTTTCTGCCCGGCGGCATCCAGAATCTTATCCACCAACGGCTCACCGTCTTCATCCTTAAACGTTAGAATATCTGCCGTAATCTCAATCAGATACGAATCCAGCACGCCACGGTTCCACTTGGCAAAAACTTCGCGACATTCGTCGGCCGACATGCCCAGCCCCTCTCGCATCAACTGATAGGCCTCGGAAATCAATTGCATGTCACCGTATTCAATGCCGTTATGTACCATCTTCACATAATGTCCGGCGCCTTCCGGCCCCACCCAGTCACAACAGGCTTCGCCTTCCGACTGAGCCGCAATGCCCTGCAGAATCGGCTTCACCAACGGCCAGGCCGCCGGGTCACCGCCCGGCATAATCGACGGGCCGTGACGCGCCCCTTCTTCCCCGCCGGAAACACCGGTGCCGATGAACAGCAAGCCTTTTTCCTGCAATTCGCGGGTACGTCGAATGGAGTCGGTGTAAAGCGAATTGCCGCCATCAATAATGACATCGCCTTTGTCCAGCAGAGGAATCAACTGCTCGATAAAGTGATCCACCACCTCACCCGCTTTGACCATCAGCATGACCTTGCGCGGGGACTTCAGACTGCCGACCAACGCCTCTAGCGAGTCAAACCCTTCAATCGGGCGATCCTCTACCCGGTGCTGAATAAATTCATCCGTTTTCGCTTTCGAACGATTAAACACACTGACCCGAAAGCCATGATCGGCCATATTCAAAACCAAATTTTGACCCATCACCGCTAACCCAACTAGTCCGATATCCGCTTGAGACATAACCACTCCAAAATTTTAAACTTTATAAAGAAATTAACGTAATTCGTTCGTGCCACCATATTAATCAATAACGATACACTTAAAAAGGGACTTTTTAATAAGAATAGCGATTTTTTTTGACAGGCATTTGAATTTGGCCAGCCTGGAGAGGAGTTCGTGGCAAAATCCAGACATTTTTTGACAAAAGGTAACGGGCATAGGATTTTCAGACATAAAAAAACCCGAACGAGTCGGGTTTTGAAATAGTGGCGTCCCGTAGGGGAGTCGAACCCCTGTTACAGCCGTGAAAGGGCCGTGTC
>NZ_JBNGDN010000069.1:5759-10526 GCF_049975065.1 Hydrogenovibrio sp. | reverse complement strand
CCGGCTTCAACACCATAAATTTTAACCGACTCATCCGGCAGAAAATCATAGAACAGACCGATGGCGTTCGAACCGCCACCGACACAGGCAATCAAAGCATCCGGTAAACGGCCTTCTTTTTCCAGATGTTGTTGCTTGGCTTCCCGACCGATAATCGCTTGAAAATCCCGTACCATGGCTGGATACGGGTGCGGGCCGGCCACGGTGCCGATAATGTAAAAGGTATCGTCCACATTGGTCACCCAGTCGCGCATCGCCTCATTCAGCGCGTCTTTCAGGGTGCGGGTGCCCGACTGCACCGCCACCACTTGCGCACCCAGCATTTTCATACGCGCCACATTCGGTGCCTGGCGCACCACATCATCCGCGCCCATATACACCACACACTCCAAACCGAGCCGTGCTGCAACCGTCGCACTGGCCACACCATGCTGACCGGCACCCGTTTCAGCGATAATGCGCGTTTTGCCAAGGCGCTTCGCCAGAAGCGCCTGCCCGATGGTGTTATTGATTTTATGCGCTCCGGTATGATTTAAGTCTTCGCGTTTGAGGTAAATTTTCGCCCCGCCTAAGGACTCAGACCAGCGTTCGGCATAATACAGGGGGCTTGGGCGACCGACATAATCCTGAAAGTCTTTCGCTAACTCAGCCAAGAAATCCGGGTCGGATTTCATGCGTTGATACTGTTGATTCAGCTCCTCCAACGCCGCCATTAGGGTTTCCGGCGCAAAAATGCCGCCATAGACACCAAAATGCCCTTTTGAATCAGGGTATTGCGAATAATCAATGCTCATAGTGAAACTCACTTTTCATTTAAATGCTGTTTACGTTTTAGGGAAGGCTGCGGACGCGTTCACAGCGGTCACAAAAGATTGTATCCGGCGCTCCGATTTTTCACCCGGTGCAACTTCCACCCCCCCGCTGACATCGACCGCCCAAGGCCGAACCGTTTGAATCGCTTGGGCGACATTCTCCGGCGTCAAGCCACCGGCCAGAATAATCGGCAAACAGGCGTCATCTCGCTTCGAAGGTGCGACCCAATCCCAGTTAAAGGCTTCGCCGGTGCCGCCGGGCACACCTTTGACATAGGTGTCCAGCAACAAAGCGCGGGCGGTGGCATAACGCCGAGACAATTCGGCGAGGTCGGTATCCGGCTGCATCCGCACCGCTTTGATATAAGGACGCTCGAATTGCTCGCAAAATGCAGGCGTTTCATCGCCGTGAAATTGCAGCAAATCAATCTGCAAACCCTGAATCACGGATTTCACCAGGCCTGGCTCGGGGTTGACGAATAACGCCGTCGTGGTCACAAACGCCGGCAGAACATCGATAATCGACCAGGCCTGGTCAATTTCAACATGACGCGGACTGGGCGGGTAAAACACCAACCCTAAGGCATCGGCTCCGGCTTTTGCCGCCGCCAACGCATCCTCGGATCCGGTCAAGCCACAAATTTTAATGCGTGTTCGCATCTCATCCACCTTGCCATAACAATTCGTTCAATTCGACCTGCGGTAGCTCAAACGCTTCCGGGTAAAACGCATTCACAAAATAGAGTCCATCCGCCGGCGCCGTCATCCCCGCCTGGGTGCGATCCTGCTTTGCCAGCAAATCGGTCACCCAGTCCACTGGCTTTTCCCCACGGCCCACTTCCAACAAGGTGCCGACAATATTACGCACCATATGGTGTAAAAACGCATTGGCGCGAATATCAACAAACACAAAGTCGCCGCGACGCGACACCGCTATCCACTGTACTTCCCGGCGTGCATGCGCCGCTTGGCACCCGGCCGCGCGAAACGAGGAAAAATCGCGCTCGCCGATGAGAGCCTGTGCCGCCTGATGCATTTTCGTTTCATCCAGCGGCCAGCTTTCCCAGGTCACACGATGCGCCAAAATGGCCGAATGCACGGAACGATTGAAAATCACATAACGGTATTGGCGCGCCACCGCCGAGAAGCGAGCATGAAAGTCTCCCGTCATGGGCTTGACCCAAATCACCCGAATATCACGTGGTAGCTTGGTATTCACACCTTGCACCCAAGCTTTATCGGGACGTTCGGCGGTGGTCACAAAATGCGCAACCTGACCAATGGCATGGACACCGGTATCGGTGCGACCCGCGCAATTCAACTCGATGGGTTCATTGGCAATTTCCGACAAAGCCGCTTCCAACGGCTGCTGCACCGAGTCACAATGCGCTTGTCGCTGCCAGCCGCAATAGGCCGTGCCTTGATACTCAATACCAATTGCCAATAACGCCATTGGGGATTAAATATGCTCCTGAATCAACAGTTCCGCGATCTGAACCGTATTGGTGGCCGCGCCTTTACGGACGTTATCCGCCACCACCCATAAATTCAGACCCTTATCGCAGGAAATGTCCTCACGCACACGCCCAACGTAAACCGGGTTGGTATCGGCGGCATCGGTGACCGCTGTCGGATAGCCGCCATCTTCGTGTTCGTCGATCAAAACAATGCCGTCGGCCGCTTTAAACAGCTCCTTGGCTGTTTCAGCGGTGATTTTGGCTTGGGTCTCAATGTGAATCGCTTCGCTGTGACCGTAGAAAACCGGCACTCGCACCGCCGTCGGGTTGACCAAAATGCGATCGTCGCCCATGATTTTCTTCGTTTCCCACACCATTTTCATTTCTTCTTTGGTGTAGCCATTGTCTTGGAACACATCGATTTGCGGAATACAGTTAAAGGCGATCTGCTTTGGATACACCTTGGCTTCCACCGGTTTCATATTCAGCAGGTTGGCGGTTTGCGTGGCCAATTCATCAATCGCCTCTTTTCCAGAACCGGACACCGCTTGATAAGTGGCCACATTGATGCGGGTAATGCCTACCGCATCGTGAATCGGCTTTAATGCGACCAACATCTGAATCGTTGAACAGTTCGGATTGGCGATAATGCCGCGTGCTTTATAACCGGCTACGGCTTGCGGATTCACTTCCGGCACCACCAATGGAATATCGTCGTCATAACGGAATTCGGAGGTGTTATCCACCACCACGCAACCGGCCGCCGCCGCCTTGGGCGCATATTCGCGGGACACGCTGGCTCCCGGTGAAAACAGACCAATCTGAACTTTAGAGAAATCAAATGTCGCCAGATCCTGAATTTCGACCCAACCACCATTGAATTCCAATTTTTTACCCGCCGAACGGCTACTCGCCAGCGGGTAAAGGTTCCGAACAGGGAAGTTGCGTTCTTCCAACACTTTCAAAATGGTTTCACCCACCGCGCCAGTGGCACCCACGACCGCAACATCATACTGCTTAGACATACTTCTCCCTTTTCAGTTTCGTAATTAATTCACGCATTCAATGGTTTGACGACCCAACTTAATGACACCCACGTAGGGGTCAACTCATTTCGAACTGGACGATTTTTCGTCCGATGTCGAAGACAGGTTTGATTCATCCGCTGCGGTCTCATCGCTTTCGATCGATTCCGTTGCGCCGCGTTGATCCTCAAGCGTGGTCTGCGTCTCTTCCGGAAAACTCACAATCAACCCACCTTCGGTTAACTCGCGACTTTCACCAATGAATTTACCGCCGGATTCGATCATCATTTGACCACACACCACCTCGCCGAGCAGCTTGCCTGTGGCTAAAATATCAATGGTTTCGCAGGCCACCTTGCCTTCCAAGGTGCCGCTGACCACAATATTTTTTGCTTTTACCAGGCCTGACACCATGCCTTGATCCCCGATTGAAATATCATTTTCGGTTTCAATAATGCCATCGACTTGACCGTCAATATGCAGCGCACCGCCTGGATCCTTTATTTCCCCGGTTATTTTACATCCCGAAGCAATAATTGTTTTTCCACCAACTGAACGCGATTTTGAACCATTTGACTTAAAGATCCCCATGGAACGCCCTTTACCTTTTCAAAAATTTCATCGTAATTCTGTAAATCCCAACCAATAAACGGCACTGGGTTCAATTTACGCTGTACAAAGCTCACTTCATAATGCAAATGAGGCCCCGAAGACAAACCGGTGGAGCCGATTTCACCAATCAGATCTCCCTTTCTAACGGCCTGACCGGTTTCAACCGATAGCTTGCTTAAATGGCCGTAAAGCGTTTTAAAGCCATAGGTGTGCGAGATAATAATGAGCTTGCCATACCCGCTTTTTTTGTGATGCCCGGCATACTCAACCACCCCATCCGCTGTGGCAATAATGCCATCGCCCTTTTTACCGCGATAGTCAATCCCACGATGAAACTCGCGTGTGCCCCGGACTGGATGGGTGCGCCAACCATAGCTGCTGCTCACACCCTTAAACTCTTTCACTGGGCGGCCATTTGGAATATCGCGCAGCAACACCTGCTTTTCTAAGGTGCTCAACTGCACCATCTTGACGCGATCGGCGATCACCATATCTTCTTCGGCATCCACGCCAATCAAATCTTCCAGCCCTCTCAGCGTTTGATCCAGAAACTGAATTTGCTTGGCACGGTCGTCCAGTTGGTGTTGCAGTTTCAGCTTTTCGGTTTCTAACGCAACATAGGCCTCTTGGCTGTTCTCAAGCACGGCGCGATATTCCAACTCCGCGATTTGGCGATTCTGCTCAATCGCAACAATTTCTTGATTCAACCACCAGATCACCGCAGCCGCAGAAGCCAACAACACGACCACAAACAGCACCACAAACAGCGCAAATTTCCGAACAAACTGTTTAAACGAAAAATGCTTGGAGCCATGAACGTCGCTGATGGTAATGGTAAAGTGATTTTTCATTCTGACGCGC
>NZ_JBNGDN010000069.1:2873-5659 GCF_049975065.1 Hydrogenovibrio sp. | reverse complement strand
ATATCACCGGTGCGCAAGCCTTGATCCAAGACCTTGCTGACCGCGTTTTCAATTTTAAGCGCCAAATCTTCCCGTCCTAGGCTGTAGCGCAGCATCATCGCCGCCGACAAAATGGTCGCCAACGGATTGGCCAAATTCTGCCCGGCAATGTCCGGTGCCGAACCATGACTCGGCTCATACATACCTTTATTATTGGCATCCAAGGACGCTGAGGCCAGCATACCGATGGAACCGGTCAGCATGGAGGCTTCATCCGAGAGTATATCTCCGAACATATTGCCCGTCACCATAACGTCAAACTGCTTTGGATTCAATACCAACTGCATGGCGGCGTTATCGACATACATATGCTGAACCGACACGTCTGGATATTCCTTGGCAACGTCATCAATGATTTCGCGCCACAGCTCGGTCACTTCCAACACATTCGCCTTATCGACGGAACACAACTTCTTGTTGCGCTTCATGGCCGCATCGAAGGCCACACGCGCAATGCGTTTGATTTCGGACTCGGAATACACATAGGTGTTGTAACCTTGGCGCTCACCGTTTTCCAAGGTACGGATACCGCGTGGCTGACCGAAATAGATCCCACCGGTCAATTCACGCACAATCAAAATATCCAGACCGGCCACAACCTCCGGTTTCAGCGTGGATGCATCCGCCAATTGCGGGAACAAATACGCCGGTCTCAGGTTAGCGAACAATTCCAAATTGGAGCGTAGAGACAAGAGCCCTTTTTCCGGACGCACTGAAATATCCAACGACTCCCACTGATAACCACCCACTGCGCCCAGTAAAATCGCGTCAGACTGCTTGGCTTTTTCCAAAGTCTCATCCGCCAAGGGGACACCGTGCACATCGTAAGCCGCGCCACCGACCAAGTCGTGCGTCATCTTGATGTCCAAACCGTCGCTTTTTTGCAAGGCTTCCAGCACCTTGACGGCTTCAGCGGCAATTTCCGGCCCAATGCCGTCTCCAGGTAAAATCAGTACTTCTTTTGTCATTTACAGTGTCTCTAAAGTGTCTTTACTTAAATTACTTATTCAATGAAACGCATGGATGGCCGCCAATCAAAACAGCCAAGGCGAGGCCGCTTTATGCTTGGCTTCAAAGGTTTTGATTTCATCTTCATGCTGTAAGGTTAAACCGATATCATCCAACCCGTTCAACAAACAATGTTTACGAAAGGCATCCACATCAAACTCAATGGCATCCCCGTTCGGCTTGATGATGTGTTGATTTTCCAAATCAATGGTCAGCGCATAGCCTTCCTGCGCGAAAATTTCTTTAAACAAACCGTCCACCGTCTGCTCGTCCAGCACAATCGGCAAGATACCGTTTTTGAAGCTGTTATTGAAGAAAATATCGGCAAAACTCGGTGCAATAATGACGTCAAAACCGTAGTCTTTCAACGCCCAGGGGGCATGCTCACGACTGGAACCACAACCGAAATTTTCTCGCGCTATCAGAATTTGCGCCCCTTGATAACGCGGCTGGTTCAACACAAAGTCTTTGCGTAACGGACGGTTAGCATTATCCATCCCCGGTTCGCCGACGTCTTCATATCGCCATTCATCAAACAAATTCGGTCCGAAACCGGTGCGTTTAATGGATTTCAAAAATTGCTTCGGGATAATCGCGTCGGTATCCACATTCGCGCGATCCATCGGTGCCACGATGGCGGTAAATTTCGTAAACTTTTCCATTCTGACTCCTTATACCGCTTCTTTCATCATGTCACGCACATCCACAAAGTGCCCGGAGACAGCGGCGGCGGCCGCCATTTGCGGGCTAACCAGATGCGTCCGTCCACCCGCGCCCTGACGCCCTTCGAAGTTACGGTTTGACGTGGAAGCACAGTGCTTACCGCTCGGCAGCTTATCGGCATTCATCGCCAAACACATCGAACACCCCGGATTACGCCACTCGAAACCGGCTTCAATGAAAATTTTATCCAATCCTTCTTCTTCCGCCTGTTTTTTCACCAGGCCTGACCCCGGCACGACAATCGCTTGTTCAACGGAAGCCGCCACTTTACGGCCTTTCAACACCGCCGCCGCTTCACGAAAATCCTCAATGCGCGAGTTGGTACAGGAGCCGATAAAGACATAATCCACCGGAATATCGGTAATCGCCATATCGGCTTCCAACCCCATGTATTCCAAGGCGCGACGAATGCCGCTGGCTTTCACTTCGTCGGATTCGTTCGCCGGGTTCGGCACTTTGCCGTTAACGTCCAACACCATTTCCGGCGAGGTGCCCCAAGACACTTGCGGTTCAATGCTGGCACCGTCGATTTCCACGACCTTATCGAACACCGCATCCGCATCGGATTTCAAATCTTGCCAGGCCTGGACGGCCATTTCCCACTGGTCGCCCTTCGGTGCCATCGGACGACCTTTCACATACTCAATGGTTTTGTCATCCACCGCCACCAAGCCAACGCGCGCACCGGCTTCAATCGCCATATTGCACACCGTCATGCGCCCTTCAATCGACATATCACGGAACACCTGACCACCGAACTCAATGGCATGACCGTTGCCGCCAGCGGTACCGATTTGGCCGATAATCGCCAACACCACGTCTTTCGGGGTGACGCCCGGCTGCAATTGACCGTCCACCTTGATCAGCATGTTTTTCATTTTCTTTTGAATCAAGCATTGCGTGGCCAGCACATGTTCCACTTCCGACGTCCCCACGCCGTGCGCCAGGGCTCCTAAAGCGCCGTGCGTCGCCGTATGAGAGTCACCACACACCAGCGTAATCCCCGGCAAGGTCAT
>NZ_JBNGDN010000069.1:0-2773 GCF_049975065.1 Hydrogenovibrio sp. | reverse complement strand
ACGACGTGGCTGTCCCACAATTTATCGTATAAGGTCTTGGCCAACATGGGTATAATCTCTCCTAATTTCACTCGCCGCCAGCCCGTTTCGTGTCTTGAATGCACGTTATGACGTTGAATTCAACGTTTGGCTCAGGCCTAAAAATAGCTCATGATTATAGCATTTTGAAAAAGGCGCATCGCAAATTTTACCCGCTCATGCCGTCAGAAAACAGCGTTTTGCAACGAGACAACACAAAAACGAGGCACACAAAAGTCAACCATGCCATACCGCATTAAAGAAGCATTTTATTCCCTGCAAGGAGAAGGATTTCATTCCGGCCGCCCGGCGATTTTCTGCCGTTTCAGCCACTGCAACCTTTGGACCGGGCAAGAAGCGGATCGGGCACAAGCCGTTTGCTCGTTTTGCGACACCGACTTTGTGGGCACCGACGGTCAAAACGGCGGTCGATTCGACACCGCCGACGATTTGGCCAAACACCTGCTGGCGCTTTGGCCGAAAACCCATTCTACCGAAAACCGCCAGGCCTGGCCAAATCCGTTTGTGGTGCTGACCGGCGGCGAACCGCTGCTTCAGGTGGATCAAACGCTGGTGGATACTTTTCATGACTACGGCTTTGAAATCGCCGTAGAAACCAACGGCACGCAAACAGCGCCGCAAGGGCTTGACTGGGTGTGCGTCAGCCCCAAAGCGAATGCGCCTTTAATATTGGATAACGGCGATGAATTGAAACTGGTGTACCCGCAAGCGGACTGCCCGCCGGAAAAAGTCGCCGGATTGGCATTCGACCATTTTTATCTGCAAGCCATGGACGATGCCAACCCGGAAATTCAGGCCCGCAACCTGAAAGCGACTTTAGACTATTGCCTGAGCCACCCGCAATGGAAGCTCAGTTTGCAGACTCATAAGATTCTGGGCGTTGACTGAGACGCGATTCCGATAATTGAGCGCCCAACACCCCTTGCTTGAGCGCCAAGGCCACACGATTGCGAAAATCCAACGGAACCGGCTGATTGATCAGCAATGCAAAAGGTAACCAGGCCTGGTCGCTTTTAAGCTGGTCATTCTCAATATAACCCGCCAAGGCACTCACCCCAAGCAAGGTGCCCGTTTTCGCCCACACGTCCGTTTCCACCTCCGGCAGCAAATCTTTCCAAGGCCGAAACGCTTCCAGCAGCGCCACCAACTGCTGCGCACTCAAACGATTAGCACGCGACAAACCCGCCCCCTCTTCCAGATAAAAATCCGTCCAGCCAAACGCCCGCTTCAAAGAATCGTTCATTAACTCGGCCACTTTTTCAGCGGTGGCAGGGGGTCCCAACTGCTCGGCCGCCAACATCAAAATCAACTGATTCGCAATAAAATTAGTGGAATAACGCATCATCGGCCGCACCATACCCGCCAAATTGAGCGTATTGTAATGACGATAAAACACCACTTCCGCCAGGCCTGGCGAATCGGCCTCCGCCAGGCCATGCCAGGCCACCGAACGGGCGACCCCAATGCCCTCACGCCTCAAAAAAGCACTCAATAACTCGGCAAAATAGCGCTGCCCCACCCGCGCATCCTGCCCCAAATTAAAACGCCCTTGGGTTAAATCCGTCTGTTTTCCAAGCTTCGCGGCGGTGGGAGTGAGCGGTGTCTGAGCTTCCGCCGACACCACTTGACCTTGGCGGGTGGTCAAAAACAGCGTATTAAAATTCGCCGCCAAGGCGCTCGGCACCGCATCATAAGGGTTCAGGGTTGCGCTCAGACCGGGTAACACCAGGCCTGGTGAAAAGTAGGACGCATCCAAATACACCGCATCGATACGCGCCACACCCTGCGATTTCAACGACTCGGCTAATGTTCGCGCAATGCGCTGCAATGCCTCCGACACCAGAAACGGATCGCCGTAACCTTTCACCCATAAAATCACCGCGCCGTCCGAGGCACGTTTAACCACTTTGAAATCGGTTTTAAAGCGATGCGATGCGCCCCAATGACGCAACGCCAGATAAGCCGTAACCAACTTGGTGGTGGAAGCCGGAATCATGGGACGCTGAGGCGACAGCGCCACCAAAGGCCGGTGAGCGGTATCTTGAAATAGCAGCGAAGCCTTCGACAAGCCGCGTAATTCGGTTTGAATCACCGGGCTTTCCCACCCGGTTTCTCTATCCGCTGCCGAAGCTTCTTCACGCATCCCGCCGAATAACAAGACACCAAAAACCACCGTCGCCACAGCCACACTTTGACACCTCAACCAGCCAGACCTGGCGAAAGCGACTGAACCGTTTCGAAGATATTCTGTTATCACGCCTCACCTGCTTTATGGTTTTTGTTTCATGGGTTCTGTTTCATGAATTCTGTTTCGCCCGCTATTGTAATACTTTTTAAGCCCTCAGCGCCGATTCGACCACGGTTCAACCACAGATCATCCCATCGCCTGGAATTCGCCTGCCTGCTGAAACCGAAAAATGTTAAAATTGACGATTAATTTTGAACTCGAATGCGTCATAAATGTGTCCCCGAATCAGCCCGAAAATTTCATAAAATTTGTGCCAGGATCGCGCAGGGCTTTCACACAACCATTTAGCCCGAATGTTTCATAAATTTGTGCTGAAATTGCGCAGAGCATTGGTTTCTCGACTTACCCCTTCGGGCGTCGAGTTCTTTGTTTCACGAGGAAATTTTCGAAGAAGTGTCGTATCCTTGATTACGACCGACTGAGAAAATATGGCTTGTGGAATCAAGGAACAAGCAAGGTCGGTGCAAATTTGTGAAATATTCGGGT
>NZ_JBNGDN010000068.1:0-11055 GCF_049975065.1 Hydrogenovibrio sp. | reverse complement strand
GACTAGGCCTAGGAAAACTGAACTGTCGTCATCTGTCAACCCGGCCGGAGTGACGCGTTTTTCCAAAACCTTCGCACCCAGAGGGCATAAATGCTTCTGTGGTTTAAAAAGCCGGTTTCACCAGGCCTGGTTATTCGCTTGGCTTCTATCGCTCTTTTTTTTATGGGATAATCAAATGTTTTGGCCGACGTTTTTTGCGGATGATTTTTGAAATGGGGGGAGCTATGCGTGAGTGCCAGCCTTGCACGGCCTGTTGTGATGGGTGGGTGCAGATAACGGTTAAAGGGTGTGAGGCGTATCCGGGGCATCCGTGCCCGCACAGTACGGGAAAGGGGTGCGACGATTATGAAAATCGTCCGGTGGATCCGTGTCGTCGCTTTGAGTGTGCCTGGGTCAAGGCGGGGAGTGTTTTGCCCGCGGATTTTCGCCCGAATGAGTGCGGTGCTTTGGTTCTGGACAGTGTGTTGCAATGGCAAGGATTGGAGGTGGATCTGGCGGTGCCGGTGGGGCGGGAAATTCCAGAGGCGACCTTGCAATGGCTAATGCGCCACGCAGAACAAACCATGCGCCCTTTAATTTACCAGATGCAGGATCCTGACGCGGCTGTTTTAGAAAAAAATCCATTGACCTTGGCGTATGGCCCGCCGGCGTTTCAGGAGTGGGTGTTGCAGCAGCAGGCGGCGGGGCAGCGGCTTTGGTGACTTGTTTTGTGAGTCGCACTATTTTATTGTGGTGCAATTCGGTTTTTAATGGTGCATTGGTGGGTTTTATTAACGTAATAAAATAGTAACTTTCTTCTTAACTTACTGTTATAAAAGCGTAAATAGGTTTTTGGCACATTGATTTCTAGTGTTTAGTGGATTTTATTCAGTCACTATCCGTAAAACATTGGAGTATCAAAAATGAAAAAAACCTTTTCTGTTAAATCTTTAGTGGTTTCTATGGCCATGATTTCCTCGGCGGCATTGGCCGTATCACCCGCGTCCACTTTTGCAAATGAAACGGTAGACGGCGGTAAACAGCCTGAGCCTTCAGCGGGTGTGACCGCCAATATCGGTGCGGTATCCACTTATGTGTATCGTGGTTTGAAGCAGACAGGTGCGGCTGCGCAAGGCGGTTTGGACTGGGAGTCGGATTCCGGTTTTTATGTGGGCACTTGGGCATCGAACGTGGATGAGGGCGACCAAGGACAAAATGGTTTGGAAATTGATGCCTATGCCGGTTGGGCGGGTACGGTTGGTAAAGTGGATCTCGGTGCGGGTTATACCGGTTATTTCTACACCAATGCCTTTGACAAGATGTATAACGAGCTGAATCTGTCGGTTGGGTTTGGTGGTGTCACCCTGGCGTTTAACCCGGGGATTTACGATGCACCAAACTCGAAAGGTGATGACACCACGGAATATTATAATGTGAATTTAAGCGGTGATGTCGGGCCGATTTCGGCCCAACTGGGGTATAACGACTGGGATTTGTCAACGGATTCCACCAAGGACGGCGCCGTCAATACCTATCTGAATTTAACCTATTCACGTGAGTTGTTTAAAGGCGTGGATGGCTCGATTACCTATACCGGCAGCTATGCCAAGGATGACAAGGATGATGACATCCTGCAAAGTTATTTGATTTTCGGTATTTCCACCACCTTTGATGTAATGTAATTTTTTGCTGTTTTCCTCATAGTTAGTTTTAGCGGGCTTCGGCCCGTTTTTTTAGGCCTGTTTTTTATGCCTTTTTCCTGTCATATTTCTGGTTTGTCTGGGGTGCCAGCTCCTTTTGCTCGTCTGGTAAATTTCTTTTACATTGCAACTCGATGACATTTTGTGTATTTTTACGGTTTGAGCTGGGGAGAATTCTATGCGAAAAGTGCAGACGCCACCGTCACGTCAAGCGGGTTTTGCGCTGGGGTTTGTGTTGGTGCTCATGGTGTTGGGGGCAGCAGCCTTTTTCAGTTTGTATGCCCAAAATCAATGGTTTCAGCGGTTGTCCGATACGCGTTTGGACGCGCTGCAGCAGCTGAATGCGGTGAAGCAGCAGTTGTTGCGCTATGCTCAGTTTCAGCCAGAACTCTATTTGAGCGATTTGCCGAAAAATATTCGAACGTATAAAGAATCCCGAAAAATACCCGGCCTGGGGTATTTGCCCTGCCCGGATGAAGATGGGGATGGCTCGGTTTTGGAGGCGGAAACCTCGTGTGGAAATCCCCGCCAGACGGGGGATGATCGCAGCGGATTTGTGATGGGGTATCTGCCGGTGGGATTTGAAACGCGCAATCTTTACTTTGGCGGCTTATCACCTCGGCAGTTTTTTTATGCGGTGGATGAGCGGTTTGTGAACGGCAATAACCTGTATAACAACGGCGAAACCGGACGTTATGCGCCTTTGAATCCGGCTTTGTCTCCGGCGGCTGGAACGGACAGCGGTTCCCCACCGAGTTTGGCGGACGGCACCATGCCTTGGCTGAGTCTGAATGGTCAGGCGGGGTATGTGGCATTGATCATCTTTCCAAATGCCGCTCAGGTGTTTCAGGATGGTTTTATGCAGGATCGCTCTGACGTTAAAACGGCAACGGACAGCCGGGTGGATTTTTTGGATCGTCGTTTTGATGTCTCCGGTCAGCGCGTAAACGGTAATGCCGACGGTGACCGGTTTTTTTTCAGTGAATCCAGCGATAACCCTGGGGTGAATGATGTGATTATTGGGATTACGCTGGCGGAGTGGCAGGCGGTGATGCAGGCGCGGCTGTGTGCGCAACGCGATCGTTTGGCGAAGGTGCCCGTTGATGAGGCGCACTGGTTGAACCCTTACGATGCCAACGATAACCCAGCCGGTAGCGACTGGCGACGTTGGTTGGCGAATTGCCCATGAAGTCGGTTGAGCAAAGCGGGTTTACGTTATTGGAGTTGGCGCTGGCGCTGCTGCTGATTGGGCTGTTGGCGGGCAGTTATTTACGGTTCGCATCGGACGTCAGTGGTGATGATCACGACCGCGCTACGGAATCGCAGTTGCGTCAGGTGCAACAGGGTTTGCGCACGTTTTTACAGGTGAACGGTTATTTGCCTTGCCCGGATGAGGATGGCGATGGCTTTGAGGATCGCTCTGGCGGCAGTCGAGCGCAGTGCAGAGCTCGTGAGGGCTATTTGCCGTCAAAGCAGATCGGTGCGCCGCTGACGGACACTTGGGGACAGCGGTTTTATTATCGGGTGAATGATCGTGCTAAAACGCGCAGTCGTATCAATGACGTGTGTGAAACGGCCAGTGTGTTCGCCAGAGAAGGCGAAGTGTTGAAGCCCACCGAAGCCGGTTTGTGTGAAGAAACCCAGGTGTTTTACTGCGATTGCAGTCGTGCCAAATTGCACGGTGCCTGTTCAGGTGAATGCAACTTTGACTTCCAGCCGCGTACTGAAGAGAAACCGCCCTATTTCACCATCGACACCCCACCAGTGGGGGTGGATAAGGCGGATTCGTTGAAAAATCTAGTGGTGCTGGATGCAGTGGGCGAGCGTTTGGATGCGGGGGTGGTGGCGATGGTGGTGTCTTTCGGACGTTTTGGCGATCAGGCCTGGTCGAATTGTGCGGAGGATGCCGGATTACCCGCCTCTGTGCTGGAAAACTGCGATGGCGATCGGGATTTTCAGATGGATGTCAGTGGGCGTTCGGATGCCTTTTTGACATGGCTGAATATCTGGGATGTGAAAGAGGCGATGCTGGAGGTGGACGGGTTTGCGCAACGCTGATGATAAAATTCAAAACGGCTCGGGCGGCTTTTCGCTGGTGGAGCTGGCGCTGGTGTTGCTGGTGGTCGGGCTGATGATGATGGGGGCGGTGTCGATGTTGCAAGAGCAGCGCGAAAGAGTGCGTTATACCGATTCATCCGCCGCCTTGGCGCAAACCAAACAGGCGCTGTTGTCGTTTGTGGTGGTGAATGGTTTTTTACCGTGCCCGGACACGGACGGTGATGGAGTGGAGAATCGCGCGTCCGGGGTCTGTTCCAGCGCGTTTGGTCAAGTGCCGTTTCGCACGATCGGATTGCGCGGGGCGGATGTGCGGGACGGTTTTGGTGTGGCGATTCACTATGCGGTCAATGCTGGCGTCACCGACCTTTCGGCGATGCGAGATGCGCATCACGCCGCCAGTTATTTTTGTAATGCCGCCTGTCAGGCCAGTGTGGATTTACCGGTCTTTCGTTTGACCACGCCGCCGACGGCGACCCAGGCTGGGGTGGGCAATTACGATGTCTGTGCCGTCGGCAACAGCTGTGATGCGGCGTCAGACAAAGAGGCGGTGTCATTACCGGTTGTGCTGGTGGCGTGGAATCAGCGTGGCCAGTTGCTCTGTGCGGCGCGCCCCGAAGCCGAACGCGAAAACTGCGATGAAGATGGTTTTTTTTGGCAAGGCGGCTTTGCCCCTTTGGAAGCGCAGGCCGGTTTGTTTGATGATGAGGTGGCGGGGGTATCGGCTTATGACATTAAGGCGCATTACCTGAACAGCCACCCGGATGCACTGAGAACGCGGTAAAAATGAGTAAAGGACATATTTTACGTGTGGATGATGATATGGCGCTGCGCGGTCTCTTCAGCGGATTCGCCCTGCAGGCTCAGTTGGGGTATCGGTATTTTCTCAGGAACCACAAGCGTGACAAAAAGAGGGGTGTTTTTCGCTTTGACTGTTGAGCGGGATTCAGTAGAATAGGTATTATTTATCATTTCGAGGGTCATCGTATGCAGCACGAACACAAGAAGCAACGGTCGTGTTTGTCCGAGCAACGCGGGTTTACTCTGGTGGAAATTGCCATTGTGCTGGTGATTGTCGGTTTGGTGCTGGGCGGTGTGCTCAAGGGGCAGGAAATGATTCGCGGTGCCAAGATCAAAAACATTCAGAACGAGGCGCAAACCATTATTTCCGCCGCCGGTACCTATCGTGATCGCTACAATGCCTTGCCAGGGGATGATGGAAGTTCTCAGGTGGCTAATGCCGCTGTGGGTTCGGGTAATGACAATGGCCAGATCGAGACAGATGAGAATGGCGCTTTCTGGGCGCAGTTGCGTCAGGCTGGGCTATTGAAAGGCAGCGGTGCCTCGCCACCGTCTCATGCCTTTGGTGGTCAGATTACCATTAGCCAGAACCCGTTTACGAATGGGCAAGGAAGCTTTGTTTGCTTTTTGGCCATTCCCGGCGATGTGGCGGATATTCTGGATCGTCAGAATGATGATGGCATTCCCAGTCAAGGTGCGATTCAGGGAGATGATGCGGCCACTAATTATGACATCAACGGCGCAGCCAGCTATGATTTGTGCTATCGAATGTAAGCGTTTGCCGTTTTTCCGAGTATTGAAACCCGTCTTGCGACGGGTTTTTTGCTTTTAGTGTCGAGAGCTGTGGTAAAATGCGCAACCTGTTTTTTTATCACAGAATCAATGAGATATTAGAGATATTATTAGAGCCGCGATATGACAGCCTCCCGTTCCGCATTAACAATACACGATTCCCCCTTTACCGGCGGCTTGTTCATTAAAACCTACGGGTGTCAGATGAACGAGTACGACTCGGATCGCATGGCGAAACTTTTGGAAAAAACCTACGGCCTCAGGCTGGTGGAAACCCCGGAAGACGCTGATATGTTGATCTTGAACACCTGCTCCGTGCGCGAAAAAGCTCAGGAGAAGGTGTTTGACGAACTGGGGCGCTGGAAAAAGTGGAAGTCGGAAAAACCGAATCGCCTGATTGCGGTCGGCGGCTGTGTGGCCTCTCAAGAAGGCGATGTGATTCGCAAACGTGCGCCAGTGGTGGACGTGATATTCGGCCCGCAGACCCTGCATCGTTTGCCGGCGATGATGGATGAGGCCTTGGCTTTGCGTGAAGAAGCTGCGCAGAACAGTAAGTTGAAAAAGCGCGCGGTGATTGATATTTCTTTTCCGGAAATCGAGAAGTTCGATAATTTGGCGGCGCCGGAATCGAATGGGGTGTCGGCGTTTGTGTCCGTGATGGAAGGCTGTTCCAAATACTGTACTTTCTGTGTGGTGCCTTACACACGCGGGGAGGAATTCAGCCGGCCGTTTGCGGATGTGATGGCCGAAGTGGAGGCGCTGGCGGAACAAGGGGTGCGTGAGGTGAATCTGCTGGGGCAGAATGTCAACGCTTATCGCGGGGAAATGCCCGACGGTGACATCGCCGATTTGGCGGTGTTGATTCACGCGGTGCGTGAAGTGGAGGGGATTGATCGCATTCGCTTCACCACGTCACATCCGAATGAAATGACCCAGAGTTTGATTGATTGTTATGCGGAAGTGCCGGAGCTGGTGTCGCACCTGCATTTGCCGATTCAATCCGGTTCGGATCGCGTGCTGGCGATGATGAAGCGCAATCACATGGCGTTGGAATACAAAGCGACCATCCGAAAAATTCGTCAGCTTCGACCTGAACTGAGTCTGTCCGGTGATTTTATCATCGGGTTTCCGGGCGAAACCTGCGATGATTTCAAGGAAACGCTGGCTCTGGTGCAGGACATGAATTACGATCGTTCATTCAGTTTTATCTACAGTCCGCGTCCGGGCACCCCGGCCGCCAGTTTGCCGGATGATGTGGAAATGCACACCAAAAAGCGCCGACTTCAGGCGTTGCAAACGCTGCTGAATGAGCAGACAGCGGCCATCAGTGAGGCCATGGTGGGCACCACGCAACGGGTGCTGGTGGAGCGTTTATCGCGTAATTCCGCAAATGAAGTCTCTGGCCGTACCGAAAATAACCGGGTGGTGAATTTTGAAGGTGCGCCGGAGCTGATCGGGCAGTTCGTCGAGGTGTTGATTGAAGAAGCCTACACCAATTCTTTGAAAGGAAAACTGCTGGCGACGCCCGAGGCGGACAAGTTTGAGCCGCGCCAATTTTATGCGTTGTAATTCACTATTATTTTCATTATGATGAATTTTTCTAACGTTCCTTTTGCCGGTGGTTCAGCCCCTTGACAACCCTTCATACCGTACAATTTTATCTGACGCCCGAAAACAATGAGGCTCTGCTGAATCTGTGCGGCTGGCAGAGTGAACATTTGTCTCAGTTGGAGTTGCGATTAGGGGTGGAGATTAACCACCTTGGGTTTCAGTTCAGTGTGACCGGGTTGGGGGATCGCCTTGTCAAGGCCGAACAATTTCTGCGCGACCTTTACCAACAGGCGCAGCAGGAAACGTTGGAACCCGCCAAAGTCCATCTGGCCTTGCAGTCGCTGGGATTTGACGATGCGAAAACCCTTGACGATGAACAGTTGCTGGTGAAAACGCGCAAAAAAATCATTCGTACCCGCAATGCCAACCAAACCCATTACATTCAATCCGTCAAAGACCATGATGTCAGTTTCGGCATCGGCCCGGCCGGTACGGGCAAGACCTATCTGGCGGTCGCCACCGCCGTTGAAGCCCTTGAAAACGAAGAAGTACGCCGCATTATTCTGACGCGTCCGGCGGTCGAAGCCGGGGAGAAGCTCGGTTTTTTGCCCGGAGATCTGAATCAGAAGGTGGATCCGTATTTGCGGCCATTGTTTGATGCGCTGTTTGAAATGCTGGGGTTTGAAACGGTGGAGCGTTTGATGGAAAAACACGTCATTGAAGTTGCGCCGCTGGCGTTTATGCGTGGCCGCACCTTGAACGAATCTTTTATCATTCTCGACGAAGCGCAGAACACCACCATTGAACAGATGAAAATGTTTCTGACTCGGATCGGTTTCGGTTCCAAAGCGGTGATTACCGGCGATATTACTCAGTGTGATTTGCCGAAGCATCAGACATCGGGATTGCGGCATGTCATCGAAGTGCTGGAAGGGGTGCCGGGCATTGGTTTTACCTTCTACCAATCGCAAGATGTGGTGCGGCATAACCTGGTTCAGAAAATTGTTCAAGCCTATGATCAATTCGACCGAAGGAGTGCGGCAAGATGATACAGTTGGATTTTCAGGTGGCCACGGACGAAGTGGCGCAAGCGGATCTGCCGACTCAGGCGGAGTGTGTCGAGTGGGTGAATGCGGCACTGCTGGAAGACTGGGGGATGGGTGAAACGGAGCTGACGCTGCGCATCGTCTCCAAAGCGGAAATTCAGCAGCTCAATCAGGATTATCGCGGTAAAGATACGCCGACCAATGTACTTTCCTTTCCGTTTGAAAATCCGCCAGGCCTGGTGGATTTGGGGGAGGAGTTGCCTTACCTTGGGGACTTGGTGATCTGTGCGGCCGTGGTGCTGGAAGAAGCCAAACAGCAGCAGAAGCCTTTAAACGCCCATTGGGCGCACATGATTGTGCACGGTTGTCTGCATCTTCAGGGGATGGATCATCTGGCGGAAGACGATGCGGACGAAATGGAAACCTTGGAAACCGAGATTCTCACAGAGTTGGGCTTTAAAGCACCTTATGAGACGGCCTGAGTCCGATTGCGGTGCAACGAATTTTTTTAATGTATAGGAGTGTCAATAACTCATGAGTGACAGTCGTAGCGGCTCTTCGTGGTTTGAAAAACTATCGAGGTTTTTTTCAGACGAGCCGGAGAGTCGGGAAGATTTGGATTCATTTTTGCAGGAAGCCCAAGCGCAGGATCTGATTGATCGGGATGCGCTGTTGATGATTCAAGGGGTGTTGAACGTTTCGGAAGCGCGCGTGCGTGATGTGATGATTCCGAAAGTGCAAATGTCATTTGTGGACGAAGCGGATGAATTGGATGTCATTCTGGAAAAAATGTTGGAGGCGGCGCATTCGCGTTACCCGGTGATTTCGGCTGACAGTGACGAAGTGATTGGCATATTGCTGGCAAAAGACGTGCTGCGTGCCGTGGTCAAGCATGAGCTGACCGATAGATCACAGTTGTCCGAGCTGTATCGTGAACCGGCGATGGTGACCGAGAGTAAGCGCTTGAATGTGTTGTTGCGGGAGTTTAAAACCAGCCGAAACCACATGGCGCTGGTGGTGGACGAATACGGTGAAGTGGCCGGATTGGTCACCATCGAAGACGTTCTCGAACAAATCGTCGGTGACATCGAAGACGAACACGATGAAGACGAGGATAATATCCAAAAACATCTGTCCGGTGCTTATGCGGTGAAGGCGATCACCTATCTGGACGAGTTCAATCAGTTTTTCAATACCGCTTTTGAAGATGAAATGCTGGAAACCATCGGTGGCATTGTCACCAAGCGGCTGGGGAAAATTCCGGCTGAGGGCGAGTCGTTTGAAATGGACGGTTTGCTGTTTACCGTCAATAAAGGCGACGAACGCCGTATTGAAAGCTTTTTGGTGTCGGATTCATCCGTCTTTGACTCGGTGGAATCGTCTTGTGAATCGAATAAAGCTGAGCTGTCGGCTGCGTCTGATTCGGAAGCGGCCAAGGCCGTTTCGGGCTGACAGCAACGGATAACGGCATGCGCAAATTCAAGTCATTTTGGGCGTTTTTCAAGCCCGATAAACCTATGATGATTGCCTTCGTGCTGGGCGCTTTAATGGTGTTTGCCCATGCGCCAGTGGGCATTGCGCCTTTGGCCTTGATTGCGCTGGGCGGGCTTTTCTGGTTGTGGCAACAGGCGGATACGTCGTTTCGAGCGATGCAAATCGGTTTGAGTTTCGGCTTGGGCTATTTTGGCTTTGGCGTCAGTTGGTTGATCTCCAGCATTTATCTCTATGCGGAAATGAATCTGCTGCTGTCGGTTTTGGCGGTGCTCTGTTTCATCCTGTTTCTCACACTTTACTTTATACTGGCCGGTTGGCTAGTGGCGCGTCTCAAAACCGTCGAACACTTAGGATTTAACTGGGTAGTGGTCATGCCCGCAGTCTGGGTGTTTGCGGAGTGGTTACGCGCGACCTTATTCGGTGGTTTTCCGTTTTTGATGACCGGCAATACCCATCTGATAACTTGGCTGGACGGTTACGCGCCAGTGTTCGGCGTTACCGGTGTCAGTTGGGCGGTGGCGATGTCGGCGGGCATTTTATTATGGTTGTTGCAGTCGCGCGCTTGGGTGGGGGCAAGTCTGTCATTGGCGGTTATCTGGTTGGGGGCGGCCAGCTTAAAAAACATTGAGTGGGTTCAGCCGGTGGGCAAACCCGTTGAGATGGCTTTGATTCAAGGCAATGTGCCTCAGGATGAAAAGTGGTTGCCCAGCGCCTTTTTACCGACCCTTAAACGATACGTTTCGCTCACCAAGGACAATTTAAAAGCCGATATTATTGTCTGGCCGGAAACGGCGATTCCGGCGTATTACGACGTGGTGGAGAAGGGGGCGCTGCGTTCCTTTATCCGAGATGCACAGTTATTGAACGCCGATATTTTAATGGGCGTGATTACCCGTGATCCCGATCATCAGCGGTATTACAATGCCATCGTCAATGCGCATAATCCCGAGCAGGAATATCGCAAGCAGCATCTGGTGCCCTTCAGCGAATTTTTTCCGTTTTCCGGTGTGTTGCAGCCATTGAGTGCGTTATTTAATGTGCCGTTTTCGGAGTTCTCCGCGGGTGCCGCCGATCAGCCACCGATGACATTTGGGGCTCATACTGTTGGATTGTCGGTTTGTTATGAAATGGCGTTTGGCGCGGAACTGATCGAGTCGGCGCGGCGGTCGGATTTTCTGATTACGGTCAGTAACGATGCTTGGTTTGCGCATACGCTGGAACCGGCGCAGCAGGTGCAGGATGTGCAGATGCGCGCGCTGGAACTGGGGCGCGAGATTGCACGAAGCACCAGCACGGGCTACACGGTGATTGTGGACACCAAAGGGCAGATTAAAGCGGAAATTCCGGCGTATGAAGTCGGTGTGCTTCGTGATGACGTTCAGCCTTATCAAGGGGAAACCCCGTTTGTCCGTTGGGGGTCTTGGCCGATTTTAGCGGGGCTGTTCACCGTCATGCTTTTATTGGTCGCGCGGCGCATATGGGAACAGCGCAGGGTCAAAACCGGATTAGGCAACCCTCGTTCGACGAGACCTGGTTAGAAAAGCGGTTCAGCCCGTTTTGACCAGGCCTGGGCAAAACAGTGGCGGTTTATTTTTCGCTCATGGCGGCGCTGAGGCGCAGGCGCAACACCATTAAGT
>NZ_JBNGDN010000067.1:0-11164 GCF_049975065.1 Hydrogenovibrio sp. | reverse complement strand
ACACCGTGACCCCGCAGACATACAAGCCCACTTGATTTTCATGAATGGGTTTAAAGACTTCTTTTTGTCGGGTTTCGGTATTGTAAATCTGTAATGCCACTATTTCTGACTCCATGTATCTCTTAGACCAACGGTTTTGTTGAACACCAACGCGTCTCCGGCTTGGTTGTCACGGCAGAAATAGCCTTCACGTTCAAACTGATACGCTTGTTCCGGTTTGGCGTCTTTCATGCCCGGCTCGACAAAACCGTTTTTCACCACCAATGACTCAGGATTGATGACGGCTTCAAAATCGTCTTCCTTGGCCGGATTCGGTACCGAGAACAAACGGTCATACAAACGGAACTCCGCCGGTAAGGCTTTGGAGGCTTCCACAAAGTGAATCACGCCTTTCACCTTACGACCATCTGCTGGGTTCTTGCCCAAAGTCTCCGGGTCGTAAGAACAATATACGGTCGTGATATTTCCGTCCGCGTCGGTTTCGGCACGCAGGCCTTTCACCACATAGGCATTACGCAAACGGACTTCCTTGTCCAACGCCAGGCGTTGCCATTTTTTGTTCGGCGCTTCTTCAATAAAATCGGCGCGGTCGATATACAGCTCTCGGCTGAAGAAGATGTCGCGTTTGCCCATGGCTTCGTTCTGCGGGTGCACCGGTGCCTGCAAGGTTTCCACGTCGCCTTCCGGGTAATTTTCGATCACCAGCTTAATCGGGTCAATCACGCCCATCGTACGCGGAGCCACGACATTCAAATCGTCCCGAATCGCCGCTTCCAGAAGGCCCATTTCCGTCATGCTATCGACCTTGGAAATCCCAATGCGTTCGGCGAAGTCCCGAATCGCCGCCGGTGTCACGCCGCGACGGCGCAAACCGGAAATCGTCGGCATGCGCGGGTCATTCCAGCCCGACACCAAACCGTCTGTCACCAGTTGCATCAGTTTGCGTTTGGACATCACCGTGTATTCTAGATTCAACCGTGAAAATTCATACTGGAATGGACGGTCGGGTTTATTGAAATCCTCAAGATGCTCCAGAATCCAATCGTACAAACGACGGTTATCCTGAAACTCCAGGGTACACAAAGAATGGGTCACGCCTTCAATCGCATCGGAAATACAGTGGGCAAAATCGTACATCGGGTAGATACACCAAGCGTCACCGGTTTGATGATGATGCGCATAACGGATACGGTACAGTGTCGGGTCTCGCATACACATAAAGGAAGAGGCCATATCGATTTTGGCGCGCAAAACGCATTCCCCTTCCTGGAATTCGCCGTTTTTCATCTTAGCGAACACCTCCAGATTTTCCGCCACCGAGGTGTCGCGATACGGACTGTCTTTGCCCGGTTCCGTCAAGGTGCCACGGTATTCACCCGTTTGCTCGGCATTCAAAAAACACACATACGCCAAGCCCTTTTCAATCAATTCCACCGCATAATCATGGAATTTTTGAAAATAGTTGGACGAATAGCGCGGTTCGCCGGCCCATTGAAAGCCTAACCAGGATACGTCTTCTTTAATGGCATCGACATACTCGACGTCTTCTTTAGTCGGGTTGGTATCGTCAAAGCGCAGGTTGCAGCCACCGTGATAGTCTTCCGCCAGACCGAAATTCAGACAAATGGATTTGGCGTGCCCGATGTGCAGGTAGCCGTTTGGCTCGGGCGGGAAACGGGTCACCACCGTTTGATATTTATGATTGGCCAAGTCATCGTTAATGACATTTCGAATAAAATTCGTAGGCTTGTCCACTGGCGTAACGGGGGTTTGACTCATGCTCAGAAAACCTTTTGATATATTTTTAAAATACTACCGATTAAAAAAAAGCTTGATTATAGCACAAGCCCGTCTCCGTGACGCTCGATTGCGCACGGAATCATTCACCCGCGCCAGCGAATTCAAACGCCCGTTCGCCGGACAACATGGTAAAATGCGCAACACTGAATTCAATCCTATTTGAAACTTTTTGCCGTCAGCCTTGGCACGCTCAACAGCCAGACTGGGGCGCACTGGAGACAACCATGATTCGACGCACGTTTTTGCTTTCGCTGTTTTTCAGCCTTTTCACCTTTCAGACCTTTGCCGATAACACCACGGCCACCGAACCCAAACACCCCATCGTCCTGATTCAGACCAGTCTAGGCGACATTGAAGCGGAACTCTATCCGGAAAAAGCGCCCGAATCGGTGAAAAACTTCTTACGCTATGTTAACGAAGGCTTTTATGACGGCACCATTTTTCACCGCGTCATTTCCAACTTTATGATTCAAGGCGGCGGCTTCACGCCCACGCTGCAGAAAAAACCCACCCATGCGCCCATCCAGAACGAAGCCGACAATGGCCTGCGTAACCGCATCGGTACTCTGGCCATGGCGCGTACCAACGATCCGCACTCGGCCACCTCGCAATTCTTTATTAATGTCGGCCAGAATACGTTTTTGGATTTTCGCGACAAAACGCCCCGCGCTTACGGCTATGCCGTTTTTGGTCGTGTGATCAAGGGCATGAAAGTCGTCAACCAAATCCGTCAAGTACCCACCGGTTTTAAAAACGGCATGGGCGACGTCCCCAATCAGACAGTCGAAATCATCAAAATCACACAGATTCAATAAACCGGCTCAGAATGGCGACCCACTGAAATGACCAGGCCTGGTCATTTCATCGCCTGCGCTTCGCCGAGCCAAGTTCAGAGGAAACGCTATGACTCAAGTCACTTTTCAAACCAATATGGGTGCCATCACCATTGAAGTCGATCACGAAAACGCCCCCATCGGCGCGGAAAACTTTGTGCATTACGCCATGGAAGGCTACTATAACGGCACCATTTTTCACCGCATTATTCCCGGCTTTATGGTGCAAGGCGGCGGTTTTTTGCCAGGCCTGGTGGAAAAGGACGCGGGCGAGCCGATTGAAAACGAAGCCGATAACGGTTTGAAAAACGTGCGGGGCGCTTTATCCTATGCACGAACCAACGATCCGCACTCGGCTACGACACAATTCTTTATGAATCTGGTTGACAATCCGTATCTGGATCACACATCGAAAGACGTGCACGGTTGGGGTTATGCCGTCTTTGGGCGCATTGTAGAAGGTTTGGCGATACTGGATGAAATGGCCAAAGTCGACACCACCAGCCGTCGTGGCCATCAGGATGTCCCAGTTGAAGACATTATTATCGAAAAAACCTTGGTTAAAGAAAGCGACTGATCGAGCCGCATTATGGCGCATAAGCCTTATACCTTGATCACCGCCGACATTCACCTGCAGCCGGATGACACCCATCCGGTCAATCAGGCGTTTTACCGCTTTTTGGAACAAGACGCGCCGAAAGCCGATGCGCTTTACCTTCTCGGCGACCTGTTTGAAATGTGGGTGGGCGACGATCACGGTCTTGCGCATTACGCCACGGTCATCGGAAAATTCAAGCACCTGACCGAACAGGGTCTGCCGATTTATCTGATGTACGGCAATCGGGATTTTCTGATGCGGCGGGCTTTTTTCGACGCCACCGGCATTCAGTTTCTGAAAGAGCCGGCGCTTGTGAACTTGTATGGCTTGCCGGTTTTAATGTTACACGGAGATTCGCTCTGCACCGATGACAAAGCCTTTCAGCGGATGCGTCTTCTATTGCGTAATCGTCTGGTGACCTGGTTGTTTCTGAAACTGCCGCAGCACAAACGCGTCGCCATTGGCGAAAACATGCGAGCCAACTCTCAAAAACACAATCTGAATAAATCGGAAAACATTATGGACGTGAACCAGGTGGCGGTCAGAAAGCTGTTGCAGCGTTTTCCGCACTGCAAGCATCTGGTGCATGGACACACCCACCGCCCCTATTTACATCAAATCGAACAAGACGGCCAACTCAAACACCGCTGGGTAGTGGGTGACTGGCGCCCGCAAACCGAAATTCTCAAAGTCTTGTCCAACCAAACGATTGAACGGGTCGCTTACCCTTACCTTAGCAACGCCCTAACCTCGTAAACCCCTAAGCCAATGTCAGCCATTTGAAATGCACCTCGCCGTCTTCGGTCAGGGTAAACCGCACCTTATCATTCATCACGCCCTGCGCCATCTGGTCGGCACAACTCCAGTTGATTTCCCACGGATAATGGTAATCCAGACGGTAAAGATTATCATTTTGATAGATAACAGCATCCAATACCATGCCGCCCGCGTAATGAGCGAAATGGCTGATATGCGATAAATCCTGAACCAAGTCCTGCTCCAATTCCGGCAGACGCTCCGTCAGACAGGCGAGTAGGGTGTCGTTGTGTTCTTCGCCGGGCGTTAACCCGGCCAATTCAGTTATGATAATTTTCATGGCGGTTTCTTCACCCTCGTTAAAACGACTTGCTCACCAACACCTGATCTTCTCCTTCAGAACGTGCAATAATCACCGCCCCCACCGAGTCACTGAACACATTCACCACGGTGCGCATCATATCCAACAACCGATCCACCACCAAAAGCAACCCAATCGCCTCCGCCGGTAACCCCACCGCCACCAGAATAATGGTGATCGCCACCAGACTGGCGGACGGAATCCCCGCGACACCGATGGAGGTGGTTAGAGCAATCACCACAATCAACAATTGCGTTGTCCAATCCAACGGAACGCCAAACAACTGGGCGATAAACACCGCTGCGACACATTCATACAGTGCGGTGCCGTCCATATTCAGGGTCGCACCCAGCGGCAACACGAAACTCGACACACGGTTGGACACCCCCGCACGGGTTTCCAGCGCATTCAAAGTAATGGGTAAAGTGGAAGACGATGAACTGGTGGAAAACGCCGTCAGGATCGCCGGTGCCATCGCTTGGTAGTGCAACCAAGGGTTCTTTACGCCGCCCAAAACACGCAATAGAATCGGCATCACCACCAAAAAATGCACGCCCAGCGCCAGCGTCACCGTCACAAAAAACAGTGCTAAATGGCCAAACTGATCGAAGCCGGTTTCCGCCACCGAAGCCGCCACCAAGCCAAACACCCCCAAAGGCGCAAACTTCATCACCCAAGCCGTGATCATCATCATCACATCGAAAATCCCCTGCCAGAAATTCATCATGGTGGTTTTCACATCGCCGGTCAGCCGTGTCATAAAGTAACCGAACAACAAACTGAAAAAAATCAAGCCCAACATTTGCGCCTGAGCCGCCGCATCCACCACATTGGTCGGCACCATGCGCAGAAACACATCCACCACATCCCCGGCCGACTTTCCGGATACCGACGCCATGAGCGCTTCATTGGTTTCCAGTATCGGGGCACCGTTTTCGGACACACCGGGTTGCAGCAAGTTGACCAAGGCCAAACCGATGAGAATAGCCAAAAAGCTGGTGAGAACATAATAACCCAACGTTTTACCGCCCAAGCGCCCGAAACCGCCATGTTGGCCGACATTCGCCACCCCAGTGATAATCGCCGAGACGACCAGCGGCACCACAATCATTTTCAACGCATTTAAAAACAGGGTGCCCATAAAAGTGTAAATCGCCACCCAGTGGATTCCAAACACCTGAGCGTCGGTACCGGTCCAAACGCCCATCACCACCGCCAAGGCCAGTGCGATTAATATCTGCCAATGTAGAGCGAGTTTCATCATCTTCCTTTTGATTTCGGTTATTGCCCGAAAAATACGCAGTTATAAAAAAAGCACCCGACCGGGTGCTTTTTGTGAACGATTAAAACAGCTTAAAACGAAGTTACACATCCGGACACATATTCCAGGCCTGAGACGGCCCCATGTTATAGACATCATCAAAGCCCAACGACAACAAAATCTGCATCGCCATATGCGATCGCTGGCCGGAACGGCAGAAAACCACCACTGGCAAGTCTTTATCCAACATACTGTCGCCAACACGGTCAATATCCTGCAACGGGATATTGACCGCGCCCGGTAGCTTGTTCATGGTAAACTCTTCAGGCGTTCTCACATCAACCAGTTGCGCCTGCTTTTCTTTAATCAATCGTTTGACATCTTCACATGGTGTAAACATTCTTTTCTAACCCGTAATGTTAGAGAGCATTGCACGAGATGGATGCACGAGTAAAAAAGGCTAAAATCCGCCCGATTTACGTTGAAAAACTTGCCAATGGCTAGCCATTGGCTGCGCTTTCCGCCTTAATCGAACCGATTTTTTCTCTTTTTTTCTTCGCGCCCCACTCGTACAAAGCGCTCATTTAATCAAATTTAATGATTCGAAATATACCTGATTGCTTTAGAAAAAACCAGTTTGGACTGCCCAAATAATAATTATGGCGTAAAAAGCCGCCATTATATCGTCCAGCATAATCCCGAAACCGCCGGACACCTTCTGATCCGCCCAACGAATCGGCCAGGGTTTTACAATATCGAAAATCCTAAAAAAAATGAACGCCATTGTCCAATAAAGCCAAGACTGTTCTGGAAGCATCAGCAGCACCAACCAGATGCCAACAAACTCGTCCCAAACAATCCCGCCGTGATCATGCACACCGATTTGCTGCGCCGACTCACCGCAAATATAACTGCCGAACACCAAGGCTAACACCAACAGGCTCCAAGCCGCCACCTCGCTCCACAGTAAAATGGGCACGAATAACAACAACCCCAACAGCGTGCCGGCGGTTCCCGGTCCTTTCGGCACCAGCCCAGAGCCAAAGCCGAAGCCCAGCCACATCACCGGATGGCGCTGCAAATCGACCCAGCGAACCGGTTTCGGCTGTTTAGATTTTTTAGGCTGTTGCCCTTTCATCGCAATTCAGCCTGAAGGCTACTTGCCACGCTTCTTGGCAGCCGTTCTTAAACGCAACGCATTCAACTTGATGAAACCTTCCGCATCCTTGTGGTTGTAGGCACCGCCGTCATCTTCAAACGTAGCGATGTCTTCATCAAACAGGCTGTTGTCGGACGTGCGTCCCACCACTATCACATTGCCTTTGTAGAGTTTCAGACGAACCTCACCGGACACATAGGTTTGCGATTGATCGATCAATGCCTGCAACATTTCACGCTCTGGGCTGAACCAGAAACCGTTGTAAATCATTTCTGCGTATTTTGGCATCAACTCATCTTTCAAGTGCGCCGCGTTACGATCCAAGGTCAAGGATTCCATCGCTCTGTGTGCTTTCAGCATAATGGTGCCGGCCGGCGTTTCATAACAGCCGCGCGCTTTCATGCCGACAAAACGGTTTTCCACCAAATCGTCACGACCGATGCCGTTTTCGCCGCCCACCTTATTCAGGTATTCCATGACCGTCGCCGGGGACATCGCCTCACCATTAATGGAAACGATGTCGCCTTTTTCATAACCGATGGTCAAATAGGTCGGTTCGTCCGGTGCATTTTCCGGTGAGACCGTCCACAACCACATATCCTCTTCCGGTTCGTTGGCGGGATCTTCGATAATGCCGCCTTCATAGGAAATGTGCAGCAGATTGGCGTCCATCGAGTAAGGTGATTTCTTACCTTGTTTTTTCTCGATGCTGATATTGTGCTCTTCGGCATAGGCCATCAGTTTTTCGCGTGACAGCAAATCCCACTCACGCCAAGGCGCGATGACTTTGACGTCCGGCATCAAGGCATAAGCGTTCAATTCGAAACGCACCTGGTCGTTGCCTTTCCCGGTCGCGCCGTGCGAAATGGCATCGGCACCGGTTTCCTGAGCGATTTCCACCAAGCGTTTTGAAATCAAGGGACGCGCAATGGACGTCCCCAAACGGTACTCCCCTTCGTAAATCGCATTGGCGCGCATCATCGGAAACACGAAGTCACGTGCAAACTCTTCCCGCAAGTCTTCAATGTAAATTTCTTTGATGCCCATGGCCTGCGCTTTGGTACGCGCCGGTGCCACTTCTTCGCCTTGGCCGATATCGGCGGTAAAGGTCACCACCTCACACTGATATTCTTCTTGCAACCATTTGGCGATAATGGACGTATCCAGACCACCCGAGTAGGCCAAAACAACTTTTTTAATGTCCGACATGCAATTTCCTTGTTCAAAAGTAATTCTGTTAATCGCGCGGATTATACATTAAAATCAATTGTTTTTTAAGGAACCTCTAATGATTCAACCAGCGGTTCTTCAATGCCACTTCACGTCGGTTGCAACCCAACCTTGGCTGGATCCCCAAGCCAAGAAACATGCAACAGACGCTCAAGAGAGACCAAGCCCGAATGCGATTGACCGATTTCTTCAAAGTCATTCCCCAATATGTCTTGCCCCAGCATCTGCTCTCCAAAGGCATGCACTGGTTGATGCACATCCGCCAGCCCTGGATCAAGAACACCACCATCAAATTGATGACCAAAGCCTATAAAATCAACGTGTCCGAAGCCGAAAGCGAGCACTTCGATCATTACCCACACTTCAACGCCTTTTTCACCCGCGCCCTGAAACCGGAGTTGCGCCCGATTGATGAAAATGACCAGGCCTGGTGCAGTCCGGTGGACGGTGTCATCAGCCAATCGCAAGCCATCCAAGGCCACCATTTAATTCAAGCCAAATGCCATGACTATACTCTGGAAGCCTTACTGGGCGGCGACATTGAATACGCCAAAACCTTTGTCAACGGTGACAGCTGCGTCATCTACCTGTCGCCTCAAGACTACCATCGCGTTCACATGCCGGCCAATGGCAAACTGCTGTCGATGACCTATGTGCCCGGCGATCTCTTTGCGGTCAATCCGGCCACGGTGCGCAATGTGGACGGCCTCTTCGCCCGCAACGAACGTTTGGTGATTCGGTTTGAAAACGAGCTGGGCCCCTTCTGCCTGATTATGGTCGGTGCCATCTTCGTGGGCAGCATGGAAACCGTGTGGCAGGGCAAAATCACGCCGGATTATTTGCCGACCTTGCAACATTGGGACTACCAAAACGACGAACAGCATTTCCGCAAAGGCGAGGAAATCGGGCGCTTCAATATGGGCTCCACCGTCATCCTCCTAAGCCCGAATGGAAAAATGCCAGGCCTGGGCGAAATAGCGCCGAACACCCCTATTCAAATGGGACAATTACTGGCACAATATAGTAAAAATGAATAAAAAGGCCTCTGGTTTGACGCCTGAATCGACAACAGAGTCGCCAGAATAACGTAACCATCCAACCTCTTAACCCTCATTTTTTATGAAAGGAACGCTTGTATGAAAATGGTCACCGCGATTATCAAACCCTTCAAACTCGACGATGTACGCGAAGCACTTCACGATATTGGCGTACACGGCATGACCGTCATTGACGTCAAGGGTTACGGTCGCCAAAAAGGGCATACGGAAATGTACCGTGGCGCGGAATATGTCGTAGACTTTCTCCCCAAGCTGAAATTGGAAATCGCCGTGGATGGCGACAAGGTGGATCAGGTGGTTGAGGCGATTATGCAAACCGCACAAACCGGCAAAATCGGTGATGGCAAAATTTTCATTACCGGTATCGAACAAACCATTCGTATCCGCACCGGCGAAACCGGTCCAGAAGCCTTATAAATTTCATTTACGACAAACGGCCAGGCCTGGCCGTTTGGTCACCGCTTACCAGATTGACACACCCACACGGTTTCTTTGACAAACGGCTCTATTGTCACTGGACTCGCCCAACGGAATCACTTCCCAGTCCCAGGCCTGGTCATAAGCCGGAAGCCTGACACCCCAGGCCGGATCCCATTGATCGGTCAGATGCCCGCTGCAATCGTATTCCCGCATGTCGCGGTCGGCAATCAGGCATTTGACACCGCTAAACCCATCCAGATAGTCCAAGTGCGCTTGAATCAAATCCTTGCCGAACGTATCGGCTTTCGTCTCAGGGAGCGCAAAACGCTCCATTAACCAACGCACCGGAATCAGGGGTAACTGTGTCGCAAGGTTCAACGACACGACACAGTCCACCTTTTCCGGTTCAACTCCGGCCAAAACAGGCGCTTTCACCAAGGCATTCCCCCCTTGGGCTTCGGCCAGACAACCGCTGACATCCGCTTCCAATAAAAAAACATTATCGAACTCGGCGGCCAAACGTCGGGCGGGCTTTAAAAAAACCATGTCCACCAGCGTGACGGCCTCGAACGTCTGACTCAAAAACCCCAGCGGAATATCGTTCAGAGAACCGGCACCCAGAATCACGACCTGCCGAAAAGTACGACACGCATTCACCGCACGGCGGATCGCGCTCTGACACTGTTCAAAATGCGGCTGCCAAGTGTTTCGACAACGTTGATGACGCGCCGACATGGCAATCGCCTCGTGTAAAAATCCCATTTTTCGCGCCAAAGGCGAACTCGGTGTTGTATAAAACGCAAACAGTTCTTTCAGCATCAGGGCGACTCACCCAACCCCAGCGCCTGTGTTTTTCGAGTTAAAGTATTGCGCCCCCATCCCAGTAATTGCGCCGCTTTCTGACGATGGTTAAAGCTGTGCCGCATAGCCACTTCAATGAGCACCTTTTCAAAGCGCTTTTCAGCCTCACGATGCAGCTCTTGGTGACCAGCACTTAGATAACCATTCGCCCAGTTGCGCAAGGGGGCTTCCCAGTGCGTCGCACTCTCATTGGCAGAATCTTCAGGCTCGTGGCATTCCATGCCGACCACATCTTGCTGCAGCTCCAGCGGCAGATCTTCCATATAAACCACCTTATCCGGTGCCATAATCGTCAACCAAGTGCACAAACTGCGAATTTGGCGCACATTGCCAGGCCAGGGCAATTCCGTTAAATATTTCTCCACCGGCTTGCTTAAACGTTTTTCCTCCAGGCCATAGGTTTTGGCCTCTTCCGTCAAGTAATAGCGCACAATCGGTAAAATGTCCTCACGGCGTTCACGCAGCGCCGGTACTTTGATTCGAATCACATTCAACCGGTAGAGCAAATCCTCACGGAAGCGCCCCTGCTTGACCAGTTCCTGCATATTTTGGTGTGTCGCGGCCACAATACGCACATCGGTTTTAATCGGCGTTTTCCCGCCGACGCGGTAAAAAGTGCCGTCATTCAGAACCCGCAATAAACGGGTTTGCAAGTCCACCGGCATGTCGCCGATTTCATCCAGAAACAAAGTGCCGCCATTGGCCTCTTCAAAGCGCCCCATGCGCTGGGTGTGCGCCCCAGTGAAAGCCCCTTTCTCATGACCGAATAATTCCGACTCCAATAAATCACGCGGAATGGCCGCGGTATTGATCGCCACAAAAGGCCG
>NZ_JBNGDN010000066.1:0-11342 GCF_049975065.1 Hydrogenovibrio sp. | reverse complement strand
CACGTGAGCACAGTGGTGGAATGGCAAGATCGAACGCTCACCGCCCAGTTAATGTCGGAAGTGCGAAAAATCCATGATGGTATCTTGGTGGGGGATTTGAGTTGTCGGGTGGATTTGACCAAAGCGGATGCGGATTTTTATCCCATTGCTGAAGCCTTGAATATGACGTTGGATTCCATTGTGCGTTCCATTGATATGTCCACGGATGTCGCCATTGCCATGTCGGTGGGGGATTTTCAGCAAACTATTGATCAGCCTTGCCCGGGGTATTTCGGGGTTGTGAAAGAGGCGCTGACGGTTAGTATGGAGAATATTTCCGATATTCTCTCTGGCGTGAAAGAGGTGTCGGATCTGATCGACAGCGACAGTCAGGAAGTGCGCCGTGCCAGCCAAGCGTTGAGTTCCAGTTCGCAAAGTCAGGCGGCGTCAATCGAACAAACCTCGGCGTCGATGGAGCAGATGACCAGCGCGGTGCAAAGCAGTTCTGAAAATGCGAAAGAAGCGGCCGAGCAGACACGCAGTGCGGCGCTCAAAGCCGAACAAGGTGTCAAAGTGATGCAATCCGCAATTGAGTCGATGGAGGCGATTAGCCAGGCCAGTGAGCGGATTGGCGACATCATCACGCTGATTGATTCGATTGCATTTCAAACCAATTTGTTGGCGTTGAATGCGGCCGTGGAAGCGGCACGTGCCGGTGAGCATGGCCGTGGATTTGCCGTGGTGGCCGGCGAGGTGCGTAATCTGGCTGGAAAGTCCGCTGATGCGGCGAAGGAAATTCGCGGCCTGATTGAAGATACCTTGCAGAAGGTTGAGCAGGGCTCGCGTTATGTCAACGATTCCGGTCAGTCGCTCAACGAGATTCATCAGTCGATCCATGAAGTGCAGACGATTATTGATGATATTTCTAAGTCCAGCCAAGAGCAGACGCAAGGCATTTCGCAAGTGAATATCGCGATTTCGGACATTGATTCTCAAGTGCAGAAAAATGCCCTGATGGCTGAAAACACCAGTCAAACCGCCATGCAATTGGAACGTTTAACCCAGGCGATGACACAGAATGCGCAGACTTTCCAGATCAAGTCGCGTGCCCATAAAAGTGCGCTGGGGGCGGATGCGAATTTTGTTCGTATTCGGATGGCGCATCGGCAGTGGCGAGCCAAGGCCAGAGCCTTTATTCATGGGTTTGATGTCGGCGTGGATCCACAAAAAGCGGTGGATCCAAAGGCGTGCGAACTGGGGCAGTGGATTTACGGTGCCGGGCAACACTATGCCGCTTTCCCAAGTTATCAGGCATTGGAAAAAAATCACCAAGCCATGCATGCCCATATCGGTAAAATTATTCAGCTGCAATCGGTTGGGGATTCTGCCGCGGCTGAGGCGAATTTGGATGAGTTGGAGCGACTCAGTCGCGTGGTTGTGGAGGCCATAAACGAAATGGAGGGGCAGTTGGCCGAGGAGGAATCGGTCGGTCACTCAGGGGAGCGACAGCTGCAAAGTCTATAGTCGCTTGTGTTGCAGACGAGCGGAGAAAGGGGCAGACTTTTTGAAGCATGAGAATGGGATTGAATTGTCGAATGGCTGGGTCATTCCTTGGGGGGCGGTGTCTTGGCAGGCAATCCGCTCGCAGGGTGCGGGCGGACAGAACGTCAATAAAGTCGCAACGGCGGTGCAATTGCGATTTGACATAGCGGCGTCGTTGCTGCCGGAAGCGGTTCAGCAGCGTTTACGAAAGCTGTCTGACCGTCGTGTCACCAAAGACGGTTACGTGATCATTAAAGCGCAATCGCACCGTACTCAGGTTGCCAATCGTGAGGAAGCTCTAAAGCGTTTGCGAGATTTGGTGGAGTCGGTTTTGCTGCGCCCGAAGACACGCTTAGCGACTCGGCCGCCGAAACGCGAGCGTTTAAAGCGGCTAGCGCATAAACGACAGCGCAGCGAGATCAAGTCGCTAAGACGTTCAAGCGGTTTGTCTGATGGATGATGGAACCGACTCAACGGCGCGAGGTGACTATTTTGAACAGATTTTGGCCGTAAGCTGTTGGATGGGTTTGCCGATCATCAGAATGGCAAGAAATGCAATGGGCCATGCGACGAGCAGGGCGTTCCACCAGCGTTGTGCAAAATAGGCGTCTATGCCGGTGTTCACAGTGGTAATGACCGCCGTCATAATAATGGTCATCAGTATCGACATCGTAAACGCAAAAACGATACGGTGAAAGCGTTTTGAAAACATGGCAATCTATGTCCTGTTAGGGTTAAACGCAATAGTGTAAACGCGGCGCACAAATTTGACCAGGCCTGACGTTGCTGTGGACGGATGGCTGACTGAAACATGGCTTTTAATGGCGGTGGCCTATAGACACCTAGGCCTGAATCAAGTACAATCCGCGTAATCTTTAAATTAATATTTTCAGACTTTTGGAGTCGAACGATTCATGGCGGTGCAGCCCACTGTTTACGCATTTAAAACGGAGTGAATTCCTGAATGGGAGTTGGCTCCGTTTTTTTATATGCACGCTTCAAAAGTATCACGGAATCTCTGTTGGGCGGAACACATCAATGATACAGACAGCTTTATTGGCTTTGGAAGACGGCACCCTGTTTTGGGGAACCTCTTTAGGGGTTACGGGGGAAACAATTGGTGAAGTGGTTTTTAATACTTCCTTGACGGGTTACCAGGAAATTCTGACAGACCCTTCCTATTACAAACAATTGGTGACACTGACCTATCCACATATCGGCAATGTGGGGGTGAATGCCGAAGACGAAGAATCGCCCGCGATTATGGCTCAGGGTTTGATTGTTCGTGATTGCCCGCCGTTAATGAGCAACTTCCGCGCGGAAAAATCTCTTCCCGATTATCTGAAAGAACAAAACGTGGTGGCAATTTCCGATATTGACACGCGTAAGTTGACGCGCATTCTGCGTGACAAAGGGGCTCAGTCCGGCATTATTGTGGCCGGCGATGAGATTGATGCCGAAGCGGCCGTGGCGAAGGCGAAGGGGTTTGCTGGGTTGAAGGGCATGGACTTGGCCAAGGAGGTCACTACCCCGAACACTTACGTTTGGACTGAAGGCACTTGGGTATTGGGCGAAGGGCATAGAGATTGTTCCGATAACACGCCGTATCACGTGGTGGCGTTCGATTATGGCATCAAACGCAATATTCTGCGTATGTTGGCAGACCGCGGCTGTAAGCTGACGGTGGTGCCAGCGAAAACGCCGGCGAATGAAGTCTTGGCGATGAACCCAGATGGGGTTTTCCTGTCGAATGGCCCGGGCGATCCGGAGCCATGTGATTACGCCATCGAAGCGATTCAAGATGTCTTGAAAACCGATATTCCGGTTTTCGGTATCTGTTTAGGGCATCAGTTGCTGGCACTGGCGTCCGGTGCGAAAACCGTGAAGATGAAATTCGGTCACCACGGCGGAAACCATCCGGTGCAGGATTTGAAAACCAAGAAAGTGATGATTACCGCACAGAACCATGGCTTTGCTGTGGATGCGGAGACGTTGCCGGACTGTTTGGAAGCGACGCACAGTTCGCTGTTCGACGGCTCCTCGCAAGGGATTCAGCGCAAGGATAAAGCGGCGTTCAGTTTCCAGGGGCACCCGGAAGCCAGTCCAGGGCCGCACGATGTCGCGCCTTTGTTCGACCAGTTCATCGACAATATTAAAAAATACAAACAAGCATAAGTGATAGGAAATTAAAGAGATGCCAAAAAGAAGTGATTTAGACAGTATTCTGATTATTGGTGCGGGTCCTATCATTATCGGCCAGGCCTGCGAGTTCGATTACTCCGGTGTACAAGCCTGTAAGGCATTGAAAGAAGAAGGTTACCGCGTCATTCTGGTGAACTCCAATCCGGCAACCATTATGACCGATCCGGAAATGGCCGATGCGACCTATATCGAGCCGATTGAATGGAAAACGGTTCGCAACATTATTAAGCAGGAGCGTCCGGATGCGATTTTGCCGACCATGGGCGGACAAACCGCTTTGAACTGTGCGCTGGACTTGGATAAACACGGGGTGTTGGAAGAATTCAATGTCGAGTTGATCGGCGCCAATGCCGATGCCATTGATAAAGCGGAAAACCGCGACCGCTTCCGTCAGGCGATGACGAAAATCGGTTTGGACATGCCGGTGTCGGATGTGGCGCACAATATGGAAGAGGCCTGGAAGATTCAAGAAAAGGTTGGTTTCCCGACGATTATTCGTCCGTCGTTCACTTTGGGCGGTTCCGGCGGGGGCATTGCTTACAACAAAGCCGAGTTCGAACAGATTTGTAAGTTCGGTCTGGACTTGTCACCGACCAAAGAGTTGTTGATTGAGGAGTCGATTCTGGGCTGGAAAGAATATGAGATGGAAGTGGTGCGTGACAAAAACGATAACGCTATCATTATCTGTTCCATTGAAAATCTGGATCCGATGGGGGTGCATACCGGGGATTCCATTACGGTGGCACCGGCACAGACTCTGACCGATAAAGAATATCAAATCATGCGAAACGCCTCTTTGGCGGTTTTGCGTGAAATCGGGGTTGAAACTGGGGGATCCAATGTCCAGTTCTCGATCAACCCCGAAACCGGGCGCATGATTATCATCGAGATGAACCCGCGGGTGTCGCGCTCTTCGGCCCTGGCGTCGAAAGCCACTGGCTTTCCGATTGCCAAGGTGGCCGCTAAACTGGCGGTCGGTTATACCCTGGACGAGCTCAGTAATGACATTACCGACGGTGCGACGCCGGCTTCGTTTGAACCGTCCATTGATTATGTGGTCACCAAAATTCCACGGTTTACCTTTGAAAAGTTTCCGCAGGCCGATAAACGCTTGTCCACTCAAATGAAGTCAGTGGGCGAAGTGATGGCGATGGGGCGAAACTTTCAAGAATCGTTGCAGAAAGCAATGCGTGGGCTGGAGACCGGCAAAAACGGTTTTGATGAAATCATGCCTTTGGCCACCATGGATGAAAAAGAAATTAAGGATGTGTTGCGTCAAGAGTTGCGTGCGCCGGGTTCGGATCGCCTGTGGTATCTGGCCGAAGCGTTTCGTGCCGGATGGACGCTGGAAATGGTCTATGAAACCTCACGAATTGACCCTTGGTTTTTGTCGCAAATTAAGCAGCTGATCGATATTGAAGATGATGTTAAACAGCGCGGGTTGGATGCGTTGGATGAAACGCTGCTGCGTCAGTTGAAGCGCAAAGGCTTTTCCGATAACCGACTGGCCGATTTGCTGTCCACCGATGCGGCCTTTATTCGCAAGTTTCGTCATACTTTAAATATTCGCCCTGTGTTTAAGCGGGTGGACACCTGTGCGGCCGAGTTTGAAACGTCAACCGCTTACCTCTATTCGACTTATGAAGAGGAATGTGAGGCGCAACCAACCGATCGTGAAAAGATTCTGGTGTTGGGCGGCGGTCCGAACCGCATAGGTCAAGGGATTGAATTTGATTACTGTTGTGTGCACGCCGCCATGGCGATGCGCGAAGATGGTTACGAAACCATTATGGTCAACTGTAACCCGGAAACCGTTTCCACCGATTACGATACTTCCGACCGTTTGTATTTCGAACCCTTGACGTTGGAAGACGTTTTGGAAATTGTCGAGGTTGAAAAGCCGAAAGGGGTCATTGTGCAGTACGGCGGTCAGACGCCGTTGAAACTGGCGGAAGACTTGGAAGCGGCTGGTGTTCCGATAATTGGAACCTCGCCGGAATCCATCGACCTGGCAGAAGACCGGGAGCGTTTTCAGCAAATGTTGCATGGGCTGGATTTGAAACAGCCGCCGAACCGTACCGCGCGCAGTGAAGACCAAGCCATTGCCTTGGCCAACGAAATCGGTTACCCCTTGGTGGTGCGTCCGTCTTATGTCTTGGGTGGGCGCGCGATGGAAATTGTGTATAACGATGCGGATTTGTCGCGTTATATGACCGAAGCGGTCAAAGTGTCAAACGACTCCCCGGTTTTATTGGATCGTTTCTTGGACGATGCGGTTGAACTGGATGTGGATGCGGTTTGCGATGGCGAGCGTGTGGTCATCGGCGGCGTGATGGAACACATTGAACAAGCGGGTATTCACTCGGGCGATTCGGCCTGCTCTTTGCCGCCCTACAGTATTCCGATGCACATTCAGGATGAAATCCGTGTGCAGGTGGAAAAAATGGCCAAGGCATTGGGAGTGGTTGGGTTGATGAATACGCAGTTTGCCGTGAAAGGTGAGGAGATCTATGTGCTGGAAGTTAATCCGCGCGCTTCCAGAACCGTGCCGTTTGTTTCCAAAGCCATTGGTAAGCCCTTAGCCAAAATCGCCGCGCGTTGTATGGTTGGGCAAAAGCTGGATAAGCAAGGATTTACGCAGGAAGTTCGCCCGACCCTGTTCTCAGTCAAAGAAGCGGTTTTCCCGTTCATTAAGTTCCTGGGTGTGGACCCGATTCTTGGGCCGGAAATGAAATCGACCGGTGAAGTCATGGGGATCGGTGATACCTTTCCGGAAGCCTATCACAAAGCGCAGTTGGCTGGCGGAACCGTCCTGCCGACTGAAGGTAAAGCGTTTTTAAGTGTGCGTCAGGCGGATCGAGAGAAGGTGGTGGATCTCGCCAGACAGCTGGTGGCGAAAGGTTTTACCATTCTGGCCACGCGTGGCACGGCGAAGACACTGGAAGAGGCGAATATCGCCTGTGAAATTGTTAATAAGGTCACTGAAGGGCGTCCGAATATTGTGGATTCCATCGTTAATGAAGAGGTGGATTTGATTGTGAATACGTCGGATGGTTCCGTGAGCATTAAAGACTCGTCCAGTATTCGCCGAGAAGCTCTAATGCATAAGACCTGTTATACCACCACCATGGCGGGTGCTTTAGCCATGGTGGCGTCCATGGATTATCTGGACAATCAGAAGGTGACTAAGTTGCAGGCGACTTAGTTTTAAGTTCGGTTATTTTTAGAAAACGCCGGGCTTTGGCTCGGCGTTTTTTGTTACAGCTAGAAAGTAGGTGAGGAGATATAATGCAAAGACATCCTATGACCAAACAGGGAGCCGATGCGCTTCAGGTTGAGCTGCAAAGATTGAAAAAAGAGGAGCGACCAGCCATTTCAACGGCCATTGCGGAAGCTCGTGAGCATGGCGATTTAAAGGAGAACGCCGAGTATCATGCGGCACGTGAACAACAAGGCATGATTGAAGCGCGGATCAGTCAGATTGAAAACATTCTGGCGCGTGTTCAAATTATTGATGTGACCAAGCTGAAGCCGAACGGCAAGGTGGTGTTTGGTGCCACGGTGACGGTCATGAATCTGGAAACGGAAGCAGAAGTGACCTATCAGATTGTTGGTGAAGAGGAAGCGGATTTGAAACAAAATAAGATTTCCGTCAATTCACCGATTGCCCGAGCCTTGATTGCCAAGGAAGAAGGCGAAGAGGTTGTCGTGAAGGCACCCAGTGGCAATATTGACTATGAAATTGTTGAGATTCAATATATTTAATCTGCGAATGTAATTTGGAAAACCGCCGATGCGAGGAATTGATAGACAGGCTGTCACGCCGCCCTTTTATGTGATGGCTTGGACGCTGTTGCTGACGGCGAACATCACCCTTGGTTACATAGTGGCACCCGTGTTGTTTAATGGTCTCAGTTCGGAGCAGGCGGGTCAGCTAATGGGTGTTTTTTTGACGGGGCTTTACGGATTCGACCTGGTCTGGCTGTCGTTAATGCTGTTGGTGTTGGCCTTGCAAAGGCGTTTTTATTGGGCGCGTGAAGCCATTCTGGTGAGCGCAATTTTATGGGTGGCGCTGAATCTGTGGGGCGTTTCACCTTTGATGTCGGCCTTGAAGTCCCTGGATGTGGCGACGTCTCGCATCTATGGTTTGACCTTTGCTCAGTGGCATGGTATTTCTCAAATGCTGTTTCTGTTAATGCTGCTGTGTTGTATTGTTTGGGGGCTTTGGTTCGCACGGAGCCATGACGCCGTTAGTGTGAAACCCAAACATTAACCATAAAGAAAGCTTATAAGCATTTAATTATTTTATCGCTTAAACTCTGGCTTTACGGTTGCAATTTCAATGGAAAAGGCTGAAAATAGCTACGGTAAATGATTAAATTCTAATATAAATAAAACGGTAAGATAACGGAGTGGTTTGAATGAAACTAACATTAAAGGCGCTATTTGTTGCAGCAGTGGCCGCATTTTCCATGAACGCACAGGCTGCGGAAACAAAATACGATTTGTGTGTTGCCGATGGCGACACCATTATCAAGCTGGCTAAAGAAAAAGGCGCGACGGCCGCGCGTGAATACGAGCAAAAAACCACTGTTGGTGAGTGTTTTGCCGAGTTAAGTAAAATTGAAGCCACTTACGGTGACAAGACGTTGGGCTTGAATCCTTCTTATGTCATGACGCCTGAAGATCGTGCGCGTTGGGCACGTTTGTTTGACTCGATTGATGCCAAGCAATACCGTGGCACGCCTTATTTGATGGCAACTTATTACTTCAAGCGATAAGCCTAAACGTCTCTCGCCTGTGTCGTTACGACAAGGGTTGAATGAGATTGGATAAAGCCGACAATTTGTCGGCTTTTTTTGTCTGGGTAAAATGATAAATTTTTGGAAAACCGACGCACGTGACACAGAGTTTGTTTGAACATACCCACGCCTGCCTGATGGCCTGTGATCTGGATGAAAAAGTCACTTTATTGAGGGAACTGCAGCAGCAATGGGCGACGGGTGGGTTTCACTTTCAGCCCACCGAGACCATCGAAAAAGTTCCCGATGCCGGGCGCCCGTCCAAGCCGGATCTGGTTCCGCCGAAAGATTTGCCCAAGCGCCGACTTGGTTCAAGAGAAGGGCATGCAGCCTTGATGCATGCGATTTTGCATATTGAGTTTAATGCCGTTAATCTGGCACTGGATGCGATTTATCGTTTTCAAGCGATGCCGTATGACTATTACCAAGACTGGCTCGGGGTGGCGGGTGAAGAGGCGTATCACTTTCAAATGGTGCGCGAGCATTTGGCTCATCTTGGATATGAGTATGGCGACTTTCCTGCACACAACGGTCTTTGGGTGACCACTTATGAAACCGATCATGATCCGTTGGTTCGGATGGCGCTGGTGCCAAGAACCTTGGAAGCACGCGGATTGGATGTGACGCCACCGATGATCCAGAAACTGCGTGCAGTGGGCGATAAACGGGGGGTGGAAATTTTGAAGATTCTGCTGCGGGATGAAATCGGTCATGTGGAAGTTGGCACGCGCTGGTTTCGGTTTTTGTGTCAGCAGCGTAATTTAAACCCGTTTGAGACCTTTACTCAGATTATAGACGATTATTTTCATGGCGACTTGAGAGGGCCGTTTAACTTTGAAGCGCGACAAGAAGCCGGTTTCAGTGATGCAGAAATTGCCTGGCTGAAAACGTTGGAGTCGGCTTAACCCATGAGGCTCAGTGAACAACATCGGCAGCGAATCATTCTGCGTCACCGGCGCTCGATTCAGGAACGCGGTTACGGCGCGACCGCTTTGTATTGGAGTAACACAGAAGCACAACAAATTCGCTTTGAGGTTTTGGCGTCACTTTTGTGGCGTTATGGTTTGCAAAACGATGTTTCTAGGTCATTCCATCTATTGGATGTGGGCGCCGGTTTTGGCGATTTTCATGCCTATTTGGTTTCATTGGGGGCGAATTTCAGTTACACCGGTATCGACGTGTCGCCCGACATGGTTCAAGCGGCCGGATTGAAATATTCTCAGGTGTCTTTACGCCAAGGAGAACTCTTTGACTTTGATTGGCCAGCGAATGCGTTTGACTTTGTCGTCTGTTCCGGTGCGATGAATGAGGTGGTGGATCCGCCGGGGAAAGAAGGGGATTATGCGAAAGGTCTGATTCGCAAAATGTACTGTCTGGCGAAATACGGCGTAGCCTTTAATTTACTGAATGCGCAGGATCCTTGGACATCCGGGTGCGCTTTGTTACAGAGTTTTATACCGCAGGACATTCAGGATTATTCGACCACCTTCGCGTCACAGGTGGTGCTGGAAGACGGGTATCTGCCCAATGATTTCAGTGTGTATTTGGGAAAATAAGCAACAATGAAAGTGGGCATAGATCTGGGCGGAACCAAAATTGAAGTGGTGGTGTTGGGAGACGAAAACCGCATCTTGTTTCGAGAAAGGGTGGCAACCCCGCAGGGCGATTATATGGGGATTCTGGCGACTTTGGTCTCGTTGGTTAAGCGCGTCGAGGCTGAATTTGGTGTTTTTCCACGTTTAGGGGTTGGTATTCCCGGCGCCGTGTCCAAGCAAACTGGCCGTATTAAAAATGCCAATTCGACCTGTTTGATCGGGCGGGATTTGGCCACTGATTTATCGGCTACTTTATCTCAAACCATCGTGTTGGCAAATGACGCTAATTGTTTGGCGTTATCGGAAGCGTCTGACGGCGCCGCGGCGGGTGAAGACGTGGTCTTTGCCGTTATCTTGGGCACCGGCTGTGGTGGCGGTTTGGTGGTGAATGGACAGGTTTTGAACGGGGTGAATGCCATTGCCGGAGAATGGGGGCATAACCCGTTGCCGTGGCCTTCGGGGAAGGACGAAATGCATCCGTGTTATTGCGGTCAGAAGGGGTGTCTGGAAACGTTTTTGTCGGGACCGGGGATGGCGGCGCATTTTGAAAAACAGGATGGTCGCAAGTTAAACGCAAAAGCCATTGTGCAGGCAGCTGAAGCCGGCGATGACCTTTGTCAAAGGCATTTGGAACTGTATGCACACTGGTTAGCGAAAGGATTGGCCAGTGTGATCAATGTGGTGGATCCGGATGTCATCGTCCTAGGTGGCGGTTTATCGAATATCGAGTTGTTGTATCGACGCGTTCCGGAGCTTTGGGGTCAATGGGTGTTCAGCGACCGAGTGGATACCCGTTTGGTGAGCGCAAAATGGGGCGACTCAAGCGGGGTTCGCGGGGCGGCTTGGCTGTGAGAGATTGTGAGAGTCGATATTGCGTTTTACCAGGCCTGGTGAAAACGGTTAATCAAAATGGAGAAGGGTGCATTGGAAAATATTACGACCTTAGAGCAACTGGACGACCTGAAGCGAACCGAAACCGCCTTGTTGGTCTTGTTTGGTGGGCGTGATTGCAGTGTTTGTCATGCCATCAAACCGAAGCTGCTTGAGCGGGTCGAGTCGTCTTATCCGGCCATGAAAATGGTGTATGTGGATTGCCATGAGGTGACGGATATTTGTTCACAGAACGGCGTGTTTACCTTGCCGACCTTACAAGTGTTTTTTACCGGACAGCGGTTTATTGAAGAAGTACGCAGTTTCAGTTTGCAAAAGGTGATGCAGGAAA
>NZ_JBNGDN010000065.1:0-11796 GCF_049975065.1 Hydrogenovibrio sp. | reverse complement strand
GGCCAGCGCCTGACGACCATTCGCGAAAAAGTTCTGCGCTTGCTGCTGGAAGCGGACAAACCCCTGAGCGCTTACGAACTGCTGGAGCAATACAAAATCAACGAACAAAGCGGCACTCAGCCGATGACCATCTACCGTGCCCTAAGCTTTCTGGAAGCGCAATCGCTGATTCACCGTTTGGCTTCAACCCGGCAATACGTCGCCTGCCACCATGCACATGAAAACAGCCCTCACAGCGATTTTACGCAATTTTTAATGTGCGACCACTGCGGCGGCATTGAAGAAACCCCCTTGCCGGATGCCCTTTGGAAGGCCATCCACACCCATGCCGAGCGCACCCACTTTCACATAGACCAACCCAGTCTGGAAATTCACGGCACCTGCCGTAAATGCCAGCCGCAACAAGGCAACTGATGCAAATGCCAAGGCGACCGGTTTGCACCCTTTTATCCACCATTTTCATTTACCAAAGGAAATACCATGATGTTTCGCCCGCTCACACTTCTGGCCTGTGCCTTTTCCGGCCTGCTGGCCGCCAATGTTCAAGCCGACACCCATGCCGCCCATGAACACGGCGTAGCCGAACTGAACATGGTTCAGGACGGACAATGGGTGATGATTGAAATCCACACCCCGGCCTATAATGTCTTTGGGTTTGAGTACAAGCCCAGCCGCGATGAGGACAAAACGCTGGTCAAACAGCGTCTGAAACAGATTCAAACCGACACGCTGATTCGCTTTAATCCTCAAGCGCGTTGCCACCGTCAATCCGGGCAAGCTCAGAACCCCTTTCACGCACACGATGATGAGCACAATCATCATCACGAACACGGGCATGAACAAGCCCCTCACCAAGCGGATCAGGAGCATTCCCACGACACCGGTCACCGCCATCGGGATCTGCAGGCCGAGATCACTTACCGATGCCAAAATCCGCACGCTTTAGCACGCATGGATCTAGCCGAACTGTTTAAAAGCTGGCCGCAGCTGCAGACCGTTCGCACCCAATGGATACTCGGCGACCAGCAATCGGCGGCCACCTTAACCCGCCAGGAACCGAAAACCGCGCTAAAATGAACCGACGTACACTTGGGCATCCCTTATATGAGACAACCACCATGAACCCGGATACGGTGATCGACATCGAAAACCTGCGCTTTCGCTGGGCAGGACAGACCCAAGACACGCTGGACATCGCCCAGCTGCAAATTCAGCGTGGCGAGCACTTGTTTATCCAAGGAGCCAGCGGCAGTGGCAAAACCACCTTGCTGAACCTGCTGGCCGGTGTTTTCACCGCACAAACTGGGCATTTACGCGTCTTAGGACAGGATCTGTCACGCCTGTCGGCCTTAAAGCGCGACCGCTTTCGCGGCGACCACCTGGGGGTTATTTTTCAACAATTCAATCTGTTGCCATATCTGAACACGCTGGACAATATCCGGCTACCGTTGAATTTCTCCAAACACCGTCGTCAGCGCGAACCCCACCCTCAGCAAACTGCCCAGGCCTGGCTAAAACGGCTGCAACTGGCGGACACGCTGTTGAACCAACCGGTCAACCACCTCAGCATCGGCCAGCAACAGCGTGTCGCCATTGTCCGCGCCTTAATGGGACGACCGGAATTGATTATCGCCGACGAACCGACTTCGGCACTGGATGCCGACAACCGCGACCGGTTTATGCACTGGTTGCTGGAGGCGGCCGAGCAAACTCAGGCCACGTTAGTGTTCGTCAGCCACGACCCGCATCTGGCGAAGCACTTTCACCATCAGGTGGATCTGGCACACCTCAATCGTGCCAGTGCGACCGAATCATTCGACACCCAGGAGGTGGCATTGTGACCCTGTTTTCGCTGGCGCTGAAAAGTGCCTGGAGCCGAAAAGGCAGTCTTCTGCTCGCCACCTTGTCGATCACCATCAGCGCCGCCTTGCTGCTGGGGGTGGACACCTTACGCCAAGAAGCCAAAAAAAGTTTTCTCAATACCTTAGCCGATACCGACCTGATCGTCGGTGCGCGTAGTGGTCCGGTCAACCTGTTACTCTACAGCGTGTTCCACATCGGCAACGCCACCAACAATATCGACTACCAAACCTATCAAACACTGCGAAAAATGCCCGAAGTCAAATGGGCGGTGCCCTTGTCGCTGGGGGATTCACACCGCGGGTTTCGCGTCATCGGCACCCTGCCCGACTTTTATCAGCACTATCGTTATGGCCATGACCAACCTCTAGTCTTTCAAACAGGACAAGCCTTTTCCGACCTTTACGATGTGGTGCTGGGTGCCAAGGTCGCGCAAAAATACGGTTATCGAATCGGCGATCCCATCGTGCTTTCCCACGGCGTGTCTTCCGGCCACCTCGCTCCCAAGCACGACGACAAACCCTTTCAAGTCAGCGGCATTCTCGCAGTCACCGGCACCCCAGTGGACAACAGTCTGCAAGTCTCGCTCGACGCCATCGAAGCCATTCACATTGACTGGCGCAGCGGCATGCCATCGCCTTTGAAAATTCCCGCCGAACAGGCACGACGTTTGATTGGGGAACCGCAGACCGTCACCGCCGTGATGGTCGGTTTGAAAAACAAACTCACCACCTTTAAAATGCAGCGTCGTCTAAACGAATTTAAAGACGAACCCCTGCTGGCGATTTTGCCCGGCGCCACCCTGGCCAGCCTTTGGCAAATCATCGCACCCTTTGAAAAAGCCCTGCTGGCGGTGGCCAGCTTGGTGTTAGTCGCCGGATTGGTCGGTATGCTGATCACGTTACTCAGCACCCTCAAAGAGCGACGCCATGAAATCGCGGTGCTGCGCGCCATCGGCATTCACGGCTACGATGTGCTGATTCTGTTTGCGCTGGAAGCCTTTTTCATTCTGCTGCTGGGCACCGCCTCAGGTCTGGTGATTTTAGTAGGCGGACTCACGGCACTCGCTCCTTATCTGGCGGAACACTATGGGCTCTTTATTCAAGTGGGCTGGCCAAGCCTTCAGCAATGGGGCTATATCGGGCTGGCCTGGGGACTGGGCGTGCTCATCAGCCTGATTCCGGGTATCATGGCCTACCGAACCCATTTAACCCAAGGACTCAGCCGTTGATGACCCAAGTGCAACGTCACCCCTCCACCAACCGATTACAATGGCCGTTACCGCTGCTCTTTCTCTGCCTGATCGGTCTATTCGGCCTCTTCAGCGCTCAAGCCGCGGCGGAAGAACCACTGAAAATTAAATGGAGCGATCTGATTCCAGAGGGCTATGAACCGGAAAAGTTACTGCAACAATACGAAGACGACATCAATCGCCTCAACGAACTGCCCGACAACAGCGAAGAAGGCCTGGCTATTTTGCAAAAACTGCAAGACGTCATTGCCAATTCACCGGTCAACCCCAAGCTGGACGGCAAAACCATTGCGTTGGCGGGGTTCATCGCCCCGCTGAGTATTAAAAACGGCACCGTCACCCGCTTCCTGTTTGTGCCTTATTTCGGTGCTTGCATTCATGTGCCTGCGCCGCCGGTCAACCAGACCATTTTAGTGGATGTGGCACCGGGCAATGGCATCCAACTTCACATGGTGGACTTTCCGTTTCTGGTCATCGGTCAGCTCAAACTGCATCATACCGACACCGACATTGGCGCAGCCGGCTATCACCTGATCAACGCCACCACCGAACAATACAAAGACGACGTTTGGCTTGAATAAATGGATTTCCGTTCCAAAACACCCAGGCCTGGGCGTTAGTGCGAAATTTTTGCTAGAATTGACGTTTAATCCCAAAATCAACCAGGCCTGCCCATGCCAGCATCCGTCACTGCCCCCACTGCCGCCACCTCGCCACTGGCTCAGCAAAAGCTGACCAGTCTCAAAGGCGTGGGCGATAAGCTGGCAGAAAAACTGCAACGCTTGGGCTTGTTTGTGGTGCAGGACTTACTGTTTCATTTGCCGTTGCGCTATCAGGACAAAACCAAAATCACCCCCATTAGCAACCTGTTTATCGGCCAGGAAGCCCTGATTGAAGGCGAAATCGTCCGCCAGCATATGACCCAAAGCCGCAACTCCAGTTTGCTGGTCACCTTGGTGGACGACACCGGCCAAACCTTGACGTGCCGATTCTTTCATTTTCACTATCGCCAAGCCCAGCAATTCAAACGCGGCCTGATACTGCGCGGTTACGGCGAAGTGCGTTCCGGCCCCAATGGTTTGGAAATGGTGCACCCCGCCTACCAACTGTTCGCCCGCGACAAAACGCCGCCGCTGGAACAGACTCTCACCCCGGTGTATCCCGTCACCGAAGGATTAGGGCAAACCACCTTATTAAAACTGATTCAACAAGCCCTCACCTGGCTAAAACAATATCCGTTGCCGGAAGCCTTGCCGCCATCGCTGCTCGACCAACTGCAACTCCCCCCCATCAACCAATCCTTACGACGTTTGCATCAACCGCAACCGGAAGACGATTTATACCTCATCAAACAATTTCAGCATCCGGCGCAAATACGCTTAATTGTTGAAGAACTGCTCACCAGCCAACTGACGCTGCAGCGATTGCGGCTGTCGGAAAAGCAACGCTTTGCGCCCAGTTTTCCGCCCAGCCACACCGTCAATCAACTGCTGGCCTCGCTGCCCTTTGCATTGACAGGGGCGCAACAACGCGTGCTGAACGACATCCAACAAGACTTCAAGCAACCGCACCCTATGCAACGGCTGGTGCAAGGCGATGTTGGCTCTGGCAAAACCATTATCGCCGCTCTGGCCGCAATTCAAGCGGCCGACGCCGGTTATCAGGTCGCCATTATGGCACCAACCGAAATCCTCGCCGAGCAGCACCGCAACCATTTTCAGGAATGGCTGGAACCGCTCGACATTTCGGTGGCCTGGCTCAATGGCCGTATGAAAGCGGCCGAAAAACGCTTGCGTCTGGCTCAGATCGAATCCGGCGAGTCAAACGTCATTATCGGCACCCACGCCCTGTTTCAGGAAAGCGTCACCTTCAATCGGCTCGGCCTGGTCATTATCGACGAACAGCACCGTTTCGGCGTCCACCAACGCTTGGCGCTGCACGATAAAAGCCAGCTCGACGACAACACCCATCCGCACCAGCTGATTATGACCGCCACCCCCATTCCGCGCACCCTGGCGATGACGGCCTACGGCGACCTGGATTTATCCATCATCGACGAACTGCCGCCCGGCCGCCAGCCCATCGACACCGCCGTACTCAACAATCAAAAACGCTTTGAGGTGATGGAACATCTTTATGCTCAATGCAAAACCGGTGTGCAGGCGTATTGGGTCTGTCCGTTGATTGAAGAATCCGAGCTGCTCCACGCTCAGGCCGCCGAAGTCACCGCCCAGCAGTTTAAAGACCGCTGGCCGGATCTTCGCGTCGGCTTGATTCACGGTCGCTTAAAGGGCGATGAAAAAGCCGACATTATGGCCGCTTTTCAGCACCACCAATTGGATTTACTGGTGGCTACCACCGTCATCGAGGTCGGTGTTAATGTGCCCAATGCCAGTTTGATGATTATCGAAAATGCCGAACGTCTTGGCCTGGCGCAGTTGCATCAATTGCGCGGACGGGTTGGGCGCGGCTCGAAAAAAAGTCACTGTGTCCTGCTTTACCAAGCACCGTTGGGCGAAACCAGTAAAGCGCGACTGAACATTATGCGCGATACCAACGATGGGTTTCGCATTGCCGAAGAAGATCTGAAGATTCGCGGCCCGGGCGAAATTCTCGGCACGCGGCAAACCGGTGGCCTGCAATTTCGCATCGCCGATTTGAAACGGGATCAGGAATGGATTCCAGTGGCAAAACACTGGGCAGAGGTGCTGGCCGCCAGCGACAATGACAGGATCGAGGCACTGCACGCCCGTTGGATTGGCGAACGAATGGACTATAAACATGCTTAACCCCATTCACTGGCAACCGACCGCGTTACGTTATCGGCTGCCCATCTCTGCGCACGAAATCCCTTGGTTACTGGAAACCGGTTCCCTGACCGCTAGAATCCGCCAGGCCTGCCCGCAAATGCACGTTGAAATTCTGTCGGAACAATGGGAAGTGCCGCTGCCGTTTGAAGCCCAGCGGCTGAAACTGCGCGATCATCGGAAAGCCTGGGTGCGTTGCGTGCTGCTCAAATGCGACGACACGCCCTGGGTGTACGGTCGCACCGTCATTCCCAGATGCCGTCCGGGCAACCCTTGGTATCCACTGCAACGACTTGGCACCCAACCTTTAGGCGAAGTGTTGTTTCGCCTCAAGCAACTGCAACGCACCCCTTTGCAAGTGGCCAGCACCTTTGGCCAGGCCTGGCCGTATTTGCCCGAGGCTTTTCAGACCCAAAAAATGAACGCGCGTCACTGTCTTTTCCGCCGTCAAGGCGCGGAATTGTTGTTATCGGAAGTGTTTTTAGCGACCCCGTCGCCGTCACCCTAAGATTCACTTCATAGGCTCACCTCATGGAGTTACTTTATAGGCTCACTTCATAGAGTTCACTTCATTTCGTAAAACTGTGCTTCCAGCATCAGTTTGACACTGACATCCGCTTGGTTAAAATCGGAGTCACTGTCGAAATTCACTCCCGGATCGATTTCGAAAAACAACCATTTTTTATAAATCCGCTCCCGCCAGTTCATTCCCAGCGAATAAGCGTTCAGCGCCAGTCCGGGCGCATCCGGTGTCCAGTTCCAATACCAGCCGATATAGTAGGCCAACCCCCGATGGGCATTGACCTGATCCACCAAAATAAAATTCTGCGACAACGAATACTGTTGATCGTCATCACGCCATTCGCCTTCGGTGCGGGATCGAAATAAATAGCGCTGGCTGATCTGGCGGTCGAACAACTGGCGCGATTTCAGCCCAACCCCTTTGTATCTTTCCCAGTAGAGTGTCTGGTACATACGCGTGTACCATTGTGGACTCAACTTCCATTTATAATGCAATCGCACTCGGGCATAAGGATCCGGCTCCACAATATTGCGAAAATTCAGTCCGAAATCCACAAAGGTAACCGTGAACCCCGCCAGATCAAGGGCATAGCGCAACCCCACGTCTGTGCCGTCATCCTGCTGGGTGGTATCGTTGGGGTTATTATTGTTACCGCTCACATTACCGCCAGAGGCGAGATCATCCATGCTGTCACGCGCCGAGCTGACCATCAGGTGCCAACGTTTATTGGTGCGCGGCAGGGCGATTTTCGTTCGAAAGTTCAGCTGGGTGTCGATGGAGCCATCCGCGTGAAAGGTCACCGGCGCCATAATATCCAAGCGACTGCCTTCTGTGCGGTCAAAAGAATCTTCGGTGCCGAAAAAATCGTCCGCTTCTTCGCCGAAGTCATCGACCTTATCACTTAGCCAGTAATGAAAGCGATCCAGATAGCGAAACGAAGTGTTGAGCAGCGGGCTGTCGGTGCCTTCAAAATAATAGTCTTTATCATCATCGGACTGGGATTTTGGCGAGGCGATTTCAGCGTGAACAATCTTCGCATTGGTCAGTGCAAAGCCGGCAATAAGACTGGTTAAAAACAGTATAATGCCTGTATTATTTTGCAACGAAAGACCCTCATGTCCGATCAAATTAAACAAATTCAAGCCAGTTACCACCCGATTGAAGACCGCATTCTATTCCGTCTCCACACTCAACAGCGCCAGTGCTTGCAAGCTTGGATCACACGCCGCTTCTTGAACCTGCTCATCCCGGCACTTCAGGGACAGCACCCGCAAACGGGCGAAGCGATTGTCGGAAATACCCACCCAGCAGAGCACGCCTTGCGCCAAGAAAAGGCGCAACTTGAAGGCGATTTTGAACAACACTACGAAGCGCCGGAAGAAATGGAATATCCGCTTGGGGAAACCCCGATTCTACTGTCTAAAATGACCTTTCGAAATCTCAACAGTGCCGAAGCGCAACTGGTATTGGAGCCGGAAGAGGGCGCAGGAATTCAACTCAACTATAACCCAGAATTGACTGGGGTGTTACTGAAAATATTGGCCAAAGCCCTGAATAAAGCCGACTGGCGCTTAGCTCTAGACCCCTTGATGGAACTGCCGGAAAACATGACGCTGCAGTAAGGTTAGCCGAAGTGGGTGTCGGCCACGATGCCGATCAGTATCACCAAGCCGACCCAGTGGTTGTTTAAAAACACCCGAAACGCCAGATCCGCACGCTGAAAGTGCAATAACCACTGATGATAGCCGAACAGCCCCGCCGCGACCCACACCGCCAAGTCATACAACCCGCCCAAATCAAAGAGCCGCCCCACCCAGACAAACCCCAGCACCATCATCAGCTGAAACCCGCCCAGCACCCACTGAACCCGATCACCGAACAATATCGCCGTCGATTTAATGCCGAGCTTCAAGTCGTCTTCCTTGTCGGCAATGGCGTAGGCAGTATCGTATATCAGCGCCCAGAGTAACGTTAACGCATAAATCAACCAGGCCTGCCAAGGCACATCGTTGAGAACCGCCGCAAATGCCATCGGCACCGCCCAAGCAAACGCGGCACCCAGAAATGCCTGCGGCCAATAGGTGTAACGTTTCATAAACGGATAGAGCACGGATAACAGCAAAGCGCCGAACGACAGCCAAATGGTCAAGGGATTCAACATCAGCACCAAGCCAAAACCGGTGAGCACCAGCAGGGCAAAAAAACGCAACGCCTGCTGTTCGCTTAAGGCACCGGTCGCCAGTGGGCGACAACAGGTGCGCGCCACCCCACCATCAAAGTGGCGATCGGCATAGTCATTGATGACACAACCGGCGGAGCGCATCACCACCGCACCTGCGATAAAGATCAGCAGCACGGATAGAGGCGGCAGACCGTCCGCCGCCAGCCAAAGCGCCCATAAGGCAGGCCAAAGCACCAGATAAATGCCGATCGGGCGATTGAGTCGCGTCAAATCCAGATAGGCTTGAAACCGATTGCGATCCATTAGAGCGACGCGACCAAGGCATCCATCAGGGGTTTAGCGAGCGGATTCATTTCAAGATAGCATTCCAGGATTCCTTGATTATCCGAATAATGCAGCGTCACTTCGGCACGGCCACCTTCGGCTAAGGTTTTTTCCCATTTCATCATATACGCCCAGCCAATAAACTGACTTTGACCGCCGTCCTGTAAAATCAACGACCATGCCTCATCTTGCATGCGCGTTTGAAAGGCTTCCGCGTGCTGCGGCTCCATCATTAAATAGACCATATCGACACCTGACGGTTTGGATTCTGAAGGAACAGATTTGGCCAGGCCTGGTTATTTTTTAACCGGGCGTTGCCAATCCTGAAAACTGTGTTGTTTCGCACGCGACAAGGTCAGCGTCTGTGCTGGTGCGTCTTTGGTGATGGTGGAACCGGCTCCGATGGTGGCGCCGTCATGCACCGTCACCGGTGCAATCAACTGAGTATCGGAGCCCACAAATACCTCGTTGCCAATCACCGTCTGGTGCTTATTCACACCGTCGTAATTGCAGGTAATGGTTCCAGCACCGATATTCACCTTTTGCCCCATCAAGGTATCGCCAACATAAGACAAATGGTTCACCTTGGAGTCCTCCCCAATGCGTGCTTTTTTCGTTTCCACAAAGTTACCGATTTTAACGCGATTGGCCAGTTCCGTTCCGGGTCTTAGACGGGCATATGGCCCGATTTGACAGGCCTGGCCAATTGTGACAGCCTCAAGATGACTGAAAGCATGAATCACCGTATTGTCGGCGATCACCGCGTCTTTAATCACGCAGTTCGATTCAATCACCACCCGATTGCCCAAGCGAACGTCGCCTTCCAACACCACATTGGCATCAATCTGAACATCCTGGCCGACCTGTAGATTGCCGCGAATATCGACCCGGCTGGCGTCTAAAAGCGTCACCCCCTGAGCCATTAACGCATCAGCCAGTGCACGTTGGTATTGACGCTCCAGCCCTTGTAACTGGGCTTTATCATTCACGCCTAGCACTTCCAATGCCGACATCGGCTGAGTGGTGTGTACATTGAAACCATCCGCAACGCACATTGCAATAATGTCCGTCAGATAATATTCGCCTTGGGCATTCGTGTTCGAAAGCCTCGACAACCAGTCGCGCAAGTGGCGGCCAGATGCGGCTAAAATGCCGGTATTGGCCTCCTGAATGGTTTTTTGCGACGCGGTGGCATCCTTTTCTTCCACAATGGCCTGAACGCTGTGGTGAACGTCTCTCAGAATGCGACCGTAGCCAGTGGCATCTTCTAAATCAATGGTCAATAACGCCAAGGGATGACGTTCGTCCACCAAGCTGAGTAAATCCTGAAGCGTTTCAGCGCGTGTCAAGGGCACATCGCCATAGAGAATCAATACCCGATCTTCGTCTGCAATATGGGGCAGCGCCTGTTGCACCGCATGACCTGTCCCCAGTTGCTGATGTTGTTCGACAAACGAAACAGAAACGTCCGACAACGCAGACATCACCTGATCTGCGCCATGACCGACAACCGTAATCATCTCATCACATGCCAGCGCAGACGCGGTATCAACAACATGCCGAATGAGCGGTTTGAGCGCCAGCGGCTGCAACACCTTCGGCAAACTGGATCGCATCCGCGTACCTTTACCGGCCGCGAGAATAATCACCTTTAAAGGCATCTGACCTCCTGAAGTCTAAAATCGTTATCAAACACTTCTAACCCGAAAGAAAGGCTTTATTGTAGCGAACCTATTTGAAAACGATTCTAAAAAAAAAGCACCCGTAGGTGCTTTTTCTAAAATGAACAATTGACTTAAGACAATCCTGTCTTGTGCAAACGATCGCGCAATTTGGTGATCGTCTGAATCTGCGCAACGGCTTCCGCCAATTCGATTTGAGCGCGCGCAACGTCTGTATCAGACTTCGCCTGCTCCATCGCATCTTCGGCACGACGTTTCGCTTCTTCAGCTGCAGCTTGATCCAAGTCTTCAGCACGAATGGCAGTATCCGCCAGAATGGTTACAACACTGGGTTGTACTTCTAGGATACCACTGTTGATGAAAAAGAAATCCTCTTCATCCCCACTGACGACACGAACCTGCCCGGGCTTTAACTGAGTTAAAAGCTGGGTATGTTTTGGCAGGATGCCGACTTCACCATCGGCAGCCTGTGCAAAGACCATATCCGCTTTACCAGAGAACAAGGCGCCCTCTGCACTTACAATATCGACTTGCATTGAGACTGCCATAATCAATTAATCCTTTTTATATTTATTGGCTTTTTCAAGCACTTCGTCAATGTCACCCGCATACATAAAGGCCTGTTCAGGGACATCGTCCAGCTCGCCAGAAAGAATCATTTTAAAACCACGGATGGTTTCTTTTAATGGCACATAACGCCCATCTTCACCGGTGAAGACTTTGGCGACGAAGTAAGGCTGAGAAAAGAAGCGTTGCATCTTACGGGCACGAGCCACCAGAGAACGATCTTCTTCAGACAACTCATCCATCCCAAGGATCGCGATGATGTCTTTCAGCTCTTTGTAGCGCTGCAAAGTCTGCTGAACGCCACGCGCCGTATCATAATGCTCAGTACCCACAACTAAAGGATCCAACTGACGAGAGGTGGAATCCAATGGGTCGATGGCCGGATAAATACCGGTCTCAGCGATGGCACGGTTCAAAACGACTGTCGCGTCCAAGTGCGCAAACGTTGTCGCCGGTGCCGGATCCGTCAAGTCATCCGCTGGTACATAGACCGCTTGGATAGACGTGATGGAACCGGTTTTAGTGGACGTGATACGCTCCTGAATTTGCCCCATTTCCTGAGCCAAAGTCGGTTGGTAACCTACCGCAGAAGGCATACG
>NZ_JBNGDN010000064.1:0-12003 GCF_049975065.1 Hydrogenovibrio sp. | reverse complement strand
GCTAAGCTGATTCGGTTGAATGCCGCATTCTGCAAAAAAGTTGCAGTTTGCAAAGAGAGCGGGGGTCTTGTGCGTGTAATTGGCGTGTAATTGAAAATGGCCGACTTGTCGGCCATTTTTTTGTGACAACCGGTATTGCTGGCGTTTTTATTCTTGTTCGATAAACGCGGCGGCGCTGTCGGCGAGGTCTTCGGCGAAGAAGTCGCGGAAGAAGTGGTCGGCACCGTCGATAATGGTGACGGTGACTTGTTCGTTACTGACGCCGTTCATTTTCTCTTCCAGATCGGCGACAACATCATCGGCGGAACCGATCACCACCAGCGTGGGCTTTTTGGCGTCTTTCAGCAAGGTGGGCGTGTCCATGCGCGGTTCATTTTTGTAGTAACTCACAACGGCGTTGGCGGTGGCAGAAGTGTCTTTACAGTAAATGAAGTTGATGTTTTTGATCAGCGTATCGCCTTTGCCTTCCGCGACTAATTTTTTGGCCTTGGCTAAAATCGGCTCAATGTCTTGCCCGTATTTTTTCTGGTAGCCGGCTTTTTCGGCGTCATAATTCCAAGTGGCCGGGGCGATTAAAATCACGCCTTTGACCGCTGGATCATCTTGCTCCACACTGAACCAGGCGGTTTGGTTGCCGCCGCGAGAGTGCCCCATCAAGGTGATGTCGTGTGCCCCTTGTTTTTTCAGCCACGTCAGCCAGAAGCCGATTTCGTCCATGGCGTCTTCATGTTGATGACGGTGTGGGGTTGGGCAGTCGTATTCACCGCTGCGGTCGCTGATGCCGAGGCTTAGGTTAATTGAAAGTGAGCTGATGCCGCGCTCGGCCAACAGGTTTTGAATGTTGGTGTAGGTGCTGCGCTGGGCGTGGGTGAGGGTGCCGTGGGTGAGCAGTACCATTTTGTCCTGATAGCTTTTGCCGTCCGCCATCACCAGATAGGCATTGAGCGTTTGGCCGTTCATTTTCTGTTGGATTTTCTGGCTGTCGCCCGCTTGGACACCGAGCGCGAGCAAGCCGAGCGTCAGGCCGAAAAACAGGCGCTTAATGGGGTTTAAAAAAGTGTATTTCATGGTGTTAACTCTTTGTTGTGGTTGAAAGCGTATAACTCGAATCTTTCTGTAAGGCTTGTAAGCCCTTTAAAAACGCAGTGATGGCTTGAATTCGCCTAGCGATAAGTATGGCGAATTTCAGTGAAAATGAATGGAAAGATAATCAATCCCTTGGTGAGCCGAGTGCACTCTCTTGTTCAGACTAAGTTATTTGAACCTGTTCGTTTAGTTGGCGTTTTTGGTATTCGTGCGTTAAGTTTTGGTAAATTCGAAGCAGTTGATCTTTTGATTGAAAAACGGTGTTTAAGGTGTGCGCCATAAGCTGAGGGTTGTCATCGTATTCATGTGAAATGGCGTTACGAATTTCTCTGAGCGTTTGCCATTGCTCAACCGATTCAATTAGATTTAATTTTTCGAGTTTATTCAAAATGTCAATAAACGGCAGCCCCTCGGTTTCTTCCTCTAGGTAGTTAAGCAATGTTTTGAAAAGTCTTTGCCCAATTGCATCTTGCAATTTGGCATATCGGAAAAGGAATTGGTCAATGTGCTCAATATCGTCTTCCGTCAGGTTTTGATAGCTTTGTGCATTCAGCGGCAATTTGTTGGCGATTTTATGGTATGCACTGTTGATACGTTTTTGATGTTTATCGCATTCTGTAATGTATTTGTCGATTTTGAGCTTGTTTATATTTTGCACAATAAGACTCCGTGATGCTCAACTTCTTGTTGAAGTTCTTTTGGGGCAAACATGGACAGTACGGCATCAATTTTTTGCTCGCCAATTTGTTGCTTTAACGCGACAAGAAACGCTATTTTTTTTTCAAAAGCATCTGGCGTGTGTTGTGTCGGGTGCAGATACAAATCAATATCGCCGCCCTTTTTCTGATCAAAGACTCGGCTGCCAAATAGCATGACTTCGCCTTGCCCAAATACTTTGGCAAAGGTAGCTTGAATCGCTTCTACTTGCTGCTCTGTCAGTCGCATATCAATCCTTTGGCCGCAAAGCTCGATTTTTGATTTTATCAAGATTGTTTTGTTTTCACCACTGGCAGCCTGTCGGAATCAAGTCAATCGGCTGCAAAAATCTGAGTATCTCGGTTTACACCTGCGGGCAGTGAGTTCTTCGTTGCTCATGTCAAAGCGCTGTTTGCAGGCCTGGTCAAATCCGCGTTTTGTTCGCTGCCGACTTCAAACGGCAGTCCAGCGGCTTTCCATTCCGGAAACCCTTCGGCGAGTCGCCAGGCTTGGTGACCGGCTTGTTGCAACTGGGTCACCATACGGTGCGAATAAACGCAATAAGGGCCGCGGCAATAGGCCACTATGGGCGTGCCCTGCAATTGTGACACCTTTTCGAGTGTTTCGTCCATGTTTTCCGGCAGCACATGAATGGCGCCTTTGATATGACCTTGTTGGTATTCTTTGGCTGGGCGCACGTCCAAAAGCACGGGGGGGGTGTGCTTGAGTTGTTCGGCGAGTGCTTGGCTGGTGATGACCGGGGTTTTGTGTTGATCCGGTAGCAGGGTTTTGACCAGGCCTGGGACTTCGCCGAGGTGAGTTTCCGCGGTTTGTCGCAGATGCTGTACCAGTTGCACCACGTCGGAACCGGCCAGTTGATAACAACGTTGCTGACCCTGTTGGCGAACACTGACCAGGCCTGCCTGCCGCAATTGTTGCAGGTGTCGGGAGGTGTTGGCGATGCTGAGGCTGCAGAGCTGCGCCAGCTCGTCCACGCTGCGTTCGGCCTGAGCGAGGTAGTCCAGCATCTCGATGCGTTGCGGTGAGGCAAGACTGCGGCCGATGCGCGCCAGCTGTTCGAACAGTTGCTTTTTCATGGTTGTTTCATAATGTGGCACGGATTTTATGGCAGATTGCAACCTTGGGCTGAATGTGCGTTTGCGGTGTCAATAAAACGTTATCTTATCGAAAAATTTTGTGTCGTGTAAAGTAATTTTAATATTCAATTGAATGATTGAATATTTTGTATGTCAGCGTATAATGATTGATTCAGTTTAACCCGAGCCTTAAACTTTGTTTTAATTCTGTCTACTATTTTTCTGCTGCCGTTAGACGCTTTTAAGGAATATTTTTATGACCTCTCAGGCCGACTTTTCTCTTCTAAAAACTCACTTGCAAAACGTCATTGTCGGGCAGGAATCGCTGCTGGAACGGATGATGATTTCATTGCTGACGGGCGGACATTTGCTGTTGGAGGGGCCGCCAGGCCTGGCAAAAACCACGGCGGTGAAAACCTTGTCCGATGCGGTGAAGGCGACCTTTCAGCGGATTCAGTTTACCCCGGATTTGATGCCTGGAGATGTGATGGGGTCGGATATACTCGACCCGCAAACCGGGCAGTTGAGTTTTGTGAAGGGGCCGGTGTTTAATGAGATTCTGCTGGCGGACGAAATCAATCGTGCGCCCCCAAAGGTGCAGTCGGCGTTGCTGGAAGCCATGGCGGAAAAGCAGGTGACGGCGGGCGGTGTAACGCGACCCTTGCCGGAGTTGTTTATTGTCATGGCGACGCAGAACCCGCTGGAACAGAGCGGCACCTATCCCTTGCCCGAAGCGCAATTGGATCGGTTTATGTTGCATGTGGTGCTGGATTATCCGGATGAGGCGGAGGAGCTGGAAATCTTGCGGCGTGATCGCGCCCATCATTTTGGTGAAGACAAGGAAACTCTTGCTGCCTTTTTAACGCCGGATAAGGTGCTGGCGGCACGGCATCAGATTTCGGAGCAGTATGTTTCCGAAGCCGTGGAGAAATACATGGTGGCTTTGGTGGGGGCAACTCGGCGATTGGCGCAGTGGGATGAAACGATGGCGGAGGTTTTGGAAATCGGTGCGTCACCGCGTGCCACCTTGTCGTTGCTGCACGCCGCCAGTGCGAAAGCCTGGTTGGATGAGCGGGATTTTGTTACCCCGGATGATGCCATCGCTCTGTTGCCGGACGTATTGCGCCACCGAATTCGTGTCAGCTTTGCCGGTCGCGCCCAGCAGTGGACGGAGGACGCGGTGATCGAGCGCATTATTGAATTGGTGCCGGTGCCTGTGGTTTCCGAAGAGCGTTGAGGTGGGATGCGTTTGGGCAAATTGATTTCAATGGCGAGCTGGCGAGGTTTAATGCGATCGTGGGTGGCCAGGTCGAGTGGCTTTTGGGGTGGTCGTTTGGGCAGTTCCGTTGTGACGGCACCGATTCTGTCGGCGACGGACATTCATGCTTTGGCCGATGAGGTGTCTGTGCTGAAAAGTCGCTTGGCCTTGAACCCAAAGGCCAGTGAAGCGCGAAAGCAGGGCGAACAAGCCAGCCGCTACTTGGGTTCCGGCATGGAGTATGAAGAAAGTCGTGCCTATCAAATGGGGGATGATGTGCGTCATCTGAATTGGCGTTTAATGGCGCGCACAGGTCAGGCGCATACGAAATTATTTCAAGAGGAGCGTCAAGAGAGCTGGACGTTGATTGTGGATCAACGCCAAGCGATGCGTTTTGGCACGCAAACGCGACTCAAAGTGACTCAGGCAGCGCGAGCGGCCGGTCTGTTTGCTTGGTGGGCGCAACAGGCTGGGCGACCCTTGGAAGGCGTGGCCATGTCGGAAACGGTGCGCCATTCACCGACGTTTGAAGGGCGCAGCAGCTTTGAGCATTTTATGGAATTTGTGTCGGTGCCTTGTCCGCCGAAAACGGGGGAAGCGGTTCGGGTGGAGTCGCGTTTGTCGGATGAGTTGCTGGCGTGTCTGAACCGGTTGCAACCGGGGGCACGCTTGGTTATTTTGAGCGATTTTGCCGACTTGGATGCGGCGGCGGTGCGGCTGCTGGCGGCTTTGAGCGAGCGGGTGATGGTGCAGGCGGTGTTGCTGGAAGATCCGGCGGAAAGGCGGCTTCCGGCTTTGTCGGGTTTGCGGTTGCAGTCATTGAGCGGTGGCGCGACTCAGAGTGCTTTTTCGGCGGCGCAACGTCAGCAGTACCAAGCTTGGGCGGAAAGCTATTTTGCGGAAAAATTGCACACTTTGGCCAGTGTCGGCGTCTGGGCGACGTCTTTATCCACCGGAGCGAGCTTGCAGTCGTTGATTGCAGGGTTGGAAACAAGGGGTGGCTATGGACGCTGATGTGTTGCAAGCGGCGCAAAATACGCTGCTCGACATAGAAGTTCCCGCCGAACCGGGGGTGGACTGGTGGGGGCTTTTGATGATGTTTGGTTGGGGGCTGGTCGGCCTTTTGATATGGCTGTTGTTGGTTTGGCTGATGTGGCATTTTGGGCGGCGCTGGCGGTTGCGTTGGGCGTTGCATAAGGTCGTCCGTGGTTTGCGGACAGCCGACGATTCAGGTGATTCAGGCGATTCTGCCGTTTCCAAGAGTGAACCGGCCAAGCGGTGTCAAGCTGAGTTGAACCGGCTGTGTCATCTCTTTCAAACGGCGGTGCGGCACCGATTGTTGCCGCCGCCGTCCGTCTCAGCGCTGAAACCGACAATTGACCAGGCCTGCTTCAGTGAAAACGGTGTTTCACGTGAAACGCTTCTGAAAATGGCGCAGACGTTTCGCCGTGATTTAATCGCATCAACCCCTTCGTTTGGCTCGGTTTTGCTTTGCGGTTGGCGTAATGGGTTCGAAACGGTTCGAGCATCGCTTCGAGCCTGGCGCGCGCGCTTGAAACCCTCAGCGCCGAACTCTAAAAATGCGGCCGATAAGCCACAGCCTTCGAGAGAGTCTTGATGATGAACGGTGTGAATGAGCTGATTGAAGTGTGGCGACAGTGGCCATCAGTGGTGTTTCAAACGCCGGAAGCCTTTGCTTTGTGGGGACTGGTTGCGGTGTTGTGGGCTTGGCATTATTGGCGGCCTGCGCCGTCGGATTGGGAGCAGGCGGTGTCGGCGCAGTCGCTGGTGTTTCGGCACACTTTAATTGATCGGTTGGGCGGCGCGACGCCGAAAATGCCGACTTTTAAGGCCGCTCGCCTTGTCATGGGTGCATTGCGTTGGCTGCTGCTGGCGACGGTGATTACCGCCTTGGCGCAGCCGGTGCAACGCATTCCTTTGCCGCCGGAGCCGCAAACAAAAACCGTGCGGGACATAGTGTTTGTGGTGGAGGCTTCGGTGAGCATGGTGCTGGAGGATTATGAGTTGAATGGCGAGCCGACCAGTCGCATTGCCGCCATCAAACAGGTTTTGGATCAATTCATTTCCGGTTTGGCGGGTAATCGTTTTGGGGTGATTGTGTATGCCGACGAGGCCTATACCTTGATGCCTTTGACGTCGGATGGCACCACGGCGCGATTGATGCTCAAGCGACTGGAACCCTATTTGGCCGGGCGCACCGATGAGGGGGAAGGCGCGGCTTTGGGCTTGGCCTTGCAACAGGTGGCGCAGGGCACCGAGTCCACTGAAAATCGGGTGGTGGTGTTGATTTCGGATGGTTCCACCCGTGACAGTCGTCTGCCCATTGCCGAGGCGATTCATTATGCCCAAGGATTGAATGTGCCGATTTACACGGTGGGCATTGGGTCTCAATCCGAAGACGCCGATCAGCGTGCATTCAGCGGTCTTTTGTATGAACCTTTGGAGTCCGAGTCGCTCAAGCGGATCGCCACGGAAACCGGCGGGCGTTATCATCAGGTCGGTAGCGGAGCGGATTTGCAACAGGTGTTGCAGGCGATTGATCAAGCCGAAGGCGTGGCCGTTGAAGTGCCGAGCCCCTTATTTGCCGACAAGGCGCTGTATCCGTATCTGCTGGGGCTGGCACTGAGTGTGTTCGGCGTGTATCTGGTTTTGCTGCAGTGGCTGGCGCGTCGTTTGCAGGAGGCGAATGGATGACGATTTGGGATTGGCAATGGCGTGAGGCGGCCGTTCTGTGGTGGTTAGTGGTGCCTTTTGTGTGGGGACTTTGGGTCTTCTGGCGGCGTAGACAACAACAGGCGGCGTATGCCGACCCTCATTTGATGCCATGGGTGAAGGCGTCGGGCGAGTCGGCGGCCAGCGTGGCGCAATCGTCGTCTTTGACCAGGCCTGGTGGTTTTGCGACACGTCTGTTTGCAATGGGTGTGAATGGGCTGCAGCGATTGTTCCGCCCAGCGGTGCTTTTGACCTTGGCCTGGATGGCGCTGGTGGTGGCCTTGGCGGGACCGAGAAGTTTGGTGCCTACCCCCGAGGCTTCCAGCCGCGCTGGGGTGGATGTGCTGGTGGCGCTGGATGCCTCGCGTTCCATGTTGGCGCAGGATGTCAAACCGAACCGCTTTTTGCAAGCGCGCGCGTTGGTGGCGTCTTTGGCAAAGCGCCTGGAACCGGATGATCGTTTGGGGTTAATGGTGTTTGCCGGTCGGCCGCATCTGGTGTCGCCTTTGTCGTTTGATCGCGATTTATTTGAACATTATCTGGCGTTGGTGCGCCCTGGGATTCTGCCAACACGCGGGTCTGAGGTGGCGGACGCGCTGGCATTTGGCTTGAAGCATTTGCAGCAGACGGCTGGCTCGGCACGGATTCTGTTGCTGTTTACCAATGGAAAGACACCGGATGAGACCTTGCAGGCACCGTCTGAAACGGTGGAAAAGGCACTGAAAAAAGCGGTGGACTGGGCGAAGCAGACCAACACGCAAGTGGTGTTGGTGGGGGTGGGGTCGAGTGTGCCGACACCGATTCCGACCCTGGAGCACCCCAGCGGAACCCTGTATGTGCATGGAAAGCAGGTGCGCACACAGTTGCAGACGGCGGAGTTAAAGCGTCTGGCGGCGGAATTTAACGGTGATTTTAGGGTGGCTGAGGCATCGGCGGATTTTCTGGATGGCTTGTTGGCTCAGATTGCGCAGCAGGCGGGAGAGCGTTCTTTAATGCGTACCCAACCGCAATGGCAAGATCATGCTAGGCCGTTTATAGTGGTGGCTTTGGCGGCGTTGCTGTTGAGTTTTTATCCGTTGTCTTGGCGGCGGAAATCCGCACGAAACCAGCGAAAAGCGGCAGGCGCGAATGCGACTCGTATGGTATTCATTTTAGTGGTGGGGGCAATGAGTTGGAGTCTGTGGCCGAGTCACCAGGCCTGGGCAAACGATGAGGCTGGCTTGACGCGAGTCGGTTTGGCGCAGCAGGCTTATGACGCTTTGGTGTCTGAGGCTTATGATCGCGCTCAGCAGCTTTACATTGAACTGGGCGGTTATGATGGGCTGTTTGGTGCCGGAGCCGCGGCCTATCGCAATGAGGATTATGAGTCGTCCGTGGCGTATTTTCGTGAGGCGGCGATCCTTGGCTGGACACCGACGCAGCGGGCGCAGGCGTTGTTTAATCTGGGCAATAGTTTTTATCAAGCGGGACTATTGGCCTTGGCCATAGAGTCTTACGAACAGGCGCTGGCGTATCAACCGGATTACGATAACGCCAAGCATAATCTGGCGCTGGCCAAGCGTGCCCAGCCCACACCGCGCGGCGAACAACAGCAGGACGAAGACGGCGAAGGTCAGGGGGAAGGCCAGAGCAGTCGGGATGCGGACGGGGCTTTTTACGGGGGGCAGAAGCCGAACCAGGATGAGGTGGGTGAAGGGGCTTCCGGCGATGCGCCGGAAGGCGAAAAAGACGGCCGAGAATTTGTGTTGCCGGAGTCGCCGGAAGAAGTGGATTTTTCATTGCAACCGGCGCAGCCGATTCGTCTTGGCGATACGGCCAATGCGATTTTAGATCAGCAGCAACGGGTGCGACGTATTGAAGCCTTTGAGCAGGAGATGCAGGCGGTGGACGATCAGCAATCACGATTGTTGCAAACCTTGTTTGAACGGGAAGAAGGGTTTCAGGCCACTCAGGACGAACCGCACGCGCTGCCGGGAGTGAAGCCATGGTAATGGGTTGCAACAGACGTTTGGCGAGCCTTTTGCTGTGCTGGGTTTCGGCGATGCTATGGATGTTACCAGGCCTGGCCTTTTCCGACAGCCGGATGCATCCGAAAACGGTGGTGTTGGGTAACCCGGTGACTTGGGTGCTCAGTGGTGAGCAGGTGGACAAGGCATTTGCAGCGTTGGATTTAAGCGCGATCGAGCGGCATTTTGCGGTTCGAGTTGTGGAGACAGGATCCAGTCGGATGAGGGTGAAATTGTACCCGTATCAGGTCGGTGAATTTTCGCTGCCGTCGATGACATCCAAGGGGGTGAACGTTGAGGCTGTGACGATTCAAGTCACGGAAAATCCGGCGGTTAAAATTGAATGGCAGCCGCCGCCGGAAGGGGTGTATCCACATCAGGTGGTGTATTGGCGAGCTAGGGTGTCCACTGAGAAAGCTTCGATGCGGGCGGTTTATTTGTCGGGTGAAGCGCCGTTGGATGGTCGTTATCAATGGTTGGATGCGCCAGTGGCGGAGTCGGTCAACACTGTGTTTGGTCATGACACAGAGTTGACTTATGCGTTGCGTTTCGACACGGCTGGAAAACAGTCGGTGCCGTCTCCGGCCATTCGGGTGGATGTGTCGGCGTATCGCCATGAGTTGTTTTTTGCACCACCGGCTTCGGTGGCCGTCAAGCCGCTGCCGTCTTATCTTCCGGCGGTGTTGCCGATGGAGGCGGTGAGTTTGCAGGCGGCGTTTAACCCTTTTTGGGTGGTGGCGGGGGATCTTTACCATTGGCACTGGTCTTTGGAGGGGCAGGGGGTGCCGCTGTCGCAGTGGCCGAATTTAACCGCGCAATTGGCGGATTCGCAAGGTGTTGAATGGCTGTTGCCGAATGTCGAGCGTGCAGAAACGATGACTCTTTCTGGGTTGCGCAGTGAGGTGCGTGTGGATCAACCCTTGCGGATTCTGGCAATGGGGTGGGTGCGTTTACCGCCTTTGCGAGTGACCTATTTTAACCCCGAAACCGGACGCTTAGAGGATGTGCAGGTGCCGTCGCAATCGGTTATTTCGGTGCCGAGAGCGGTGTTTTTTCTGATTCAAGTCTTGGCGGCAGGCCTGGTTATTTTAATGTTGTGGCTGGGTGGCTATTTTTTACGGCAAATTTGGGCGCTTGGACACTTGCGCTGGCGTTTACAACGGTGCGATTCTGTGGAAGGTGTCTGGTTCGCGCTTCAGGCCTGGTTGAAGTCGCAACCCGGTGCGGTTTTCTCCGATTCTTTTTCGCCACAACCTTTGTCGCCATCAAGTCTTTCACGTCAGAGTATCGGACAATGGCGGGCGGCGGTTGCGTCGGGGTATGGTCGGCGTGAATCCTGCGTGTCATTGGAAGAGTTGGTCAAATGTTTGAATCGGCATGTTTATGCGCTGCCGCCGTCCGCTGATTTTGACGTTGTGCGGCAGGCGGCGCAGCGTTGGGCGAGAGAGCAGCCATGGATGCGGTGGCCGCGCTGGCCGTTGCGGTTGGGCTTAAATCGTCGGGGTTAAATGTGGTAAAACGTGGTTAAACGGGTTTGTTCGGGTCGTCCGCTTCAACGTTTTTAAGAGCCGTGAAGGTGTGGCGGGCTTTTTTAACAGCGATCAGGAGGGCGTAAATCAGCGTTACCCAAATAATCACCAGGCCGGCATAGGCCAGCCCAGTGGAAAAGGTGTTTTCACGCACCCAACTGGGCAGCATCAGCGCGATGCCGAGCAGCCAGCCGAAAAAAATGGTTTTGACGGCGACGCGAATAATGCCGTTGCGCAGCAAGCGCTTGTGTTCGGGTGAGCCGATTTCCATTGAAAGTCCTTTAGTATCGGGCTGGTCGTAGAAATCGACCAGGCCTGGTTAAAACGGGTTGAACAGTGTGGGATGATGCGTTGACTTGGCTAGAAGGCCGCTGTTTGCACAATCACTGAACAGTTTACAATACGGATTGCGCCCAGTTTAGGAAACTGCGCAAATCCATCGCACCCGCTTGACGAGCCACCTCCTGTCCGCCTTTAAAAATGGCGAGAGTTGGGATGGAGCGGATGTTGAATTGAGCGGCCACCTGTTGTTCGATTTCGGTATTGATTTTCACCAGGCGTGCGCTTGGTTCCAGTTGTGATGCGGCTTGGCTGAAAATCGGGGCAAACATTTTACACGGGCCGCACCAGGGCGCCCAGAAATCCACAATCAGCGGTTGGTCGGTTTTCTGTATGGCGCGCAAGAATTGCTGACCGTTCATTTCAACCGGCTGGCCAGTAAACAAAGGCGATTTGCATTTTCCGCAGGTCGGTGTCTGGCCGAGTTTGTCATCTGGAATGCGATTGAGACCGCCGCAATGAGGGCACATAATAATCATGGTTCATGCTCCTTATAACCCGAATATTTAACTAAATAAGGCCTGGCGGGCGGTATTCAAGATGGAAGAGGTTATTTTAACCATTCCGGTTTCGGGCTTTCGCGTCTGCCGGCTTCGAAGCCTTCATTGACAAAGCCGTGAAGGGTGAGATCATGGCTGTGAATCAATTCAACGAGCTTTGGGTCATCAGCCGTGAGCTCGGCTTCCACGCCATTTTCTAACGTGCGGTACACCATTTTAATGTGGTCTTTATATTCAAATAAGGCAGCAAACAGAGGATCCCATGAACGAATGGCGCGTCCCATCCCAAAGCGCTTTTCCATGCCTTCAACGTGGGCGATCAGCACGGTGACCAGTTCGGGGTCGTCGCTGGTGGTGCGAGCGACAATGCCGTTTTCCAGTGTGCGTGTTTCTCGTTTCAGCGCTTGATGGTTTTCCAGTAATTTCGAAAATAAGGCTTGATCCCTGCGGTGCTGTTCATCACTGCCGTGGCCGTGACGATACGGTTTTCCGTTGACGGTTTTCGTTGGGGCGTTCATAGGCATGTTTCCTGGGCATGTGTTCTGACAGAGAGGATAAATGAAATTTAACCTTGAATTCAAGAACCAAAAAAAAGCGCGATAGGGTCAGTATCGCGCTTTCATCTGAGGAGCAGATTCTTCAAGCTGAGGAGACCTTTTAGAATCATTAATTTTGGGGTTTTAAGGGTAAAACCAACTTAATGTCTTCCGTTTCATTAAGCTTGAGTTAAGTGTAAGGTTTTGCCGAAATCGGGTCAAT
>NZ_JBNGDN010000063.1:0-12022 GCF_049975065.1 Hydrogenovibrio sp. | reverse complement strand
TCCGCCGTATCGGCCACAAACATGAACAATCCAACGTTAGTGCCGTCATCCGACAAATAAACGGTTTTTTTGTCCGGCATCACGTAGGCCAGCTCATGCGCAAAGCGCCCCATGCTGTAATGTTTGGTGTAATTCGGCGTTCCATCGTTACCGACAGTCACTTCCGGCGTCCAACCATAATAATAAGGGTTATTCTTCGCAGCCTTCCCGCCCCAGTACATGTTCGTCACTTCATTATAGTAGCCGTTCTCAGTATAAGGATAACTGGCGGAAGGATTGGCATCCGCCGGATACTCTTCCGAGCCCAAGTGCGAATTCCACGGCGTGGTCATACCGGCACAATGCACCCAACCACCAAATTCATCCTTCTGGCTGATAAATTGCAAGCTGTTCGGCTTAACCGTCATTTGACCATCTGCAGATTGCTCTAATTCATTCATGTACATGGTTCCCGGCCCGCACTCAAATTGAGAAACCATGTAAACCTTACCGTTTTTCTGCAAGAATGAAAAATGATCCAACCCGGAACCTTTCCCAGTATCCGTACCGTTACATAAGTAAGCGGAACCATCCGTATCCAGGATTACGTCATCCTTGTAATCTTTCACCACCCCATAGGTTTCACCGTTGTCGACATCGCCGGTTTTGATGAGCGTGTGGTAGTTGATGGCTTGATCTTCACCAGCCACTTTAACGCTGCGGGTCGCACGGATTGAGTTTTGCTCTGCTTCGGTCACCGCCGGGGCGATGGAAGCAAACTTTACGGTGGAAGCATTAGCGTCCTTACCGGCGGTTCCGTCGGAACCATCCGAACCATCCCCGCCGCACCCAGTCAGGACAGCTGAAGAAGCGATTACCGTTGCAATCGCCATAGTCAAAGTCTTAAATTTCATGTTGCATTGCTCCTAAGCATAATTTTTTATTGAACCACCAAGTGGTGACTCAAATTTTAGAGAGCAAATATGACTAGGTCATTTCTGGAAAATGACATCTTTATGAAATAAATATGACAGATAACCCTATAAATTATACAGATATAAGGAAATACTTAGACGCGCGTGATTTTGTAATCGTTCTTGGTGTGGTTTTTCATTTCAATCAGGTTTTCATCGGCCACTTTCAATAAAGCGCGGTAATCCGACGATGTCAAGGCGCCGCCCATGCTGACGCTCAAATCAAAACTGGTCAAACGTTCATCCTGAACGATCGATTGTTGAATAGGCTTGGCGACCGCCTCCAGCTCATCTTGACGAATAGGATGCAACAGGACTACGAAATCGTCGCCGCCCCAGCGCGCGACCGCATCGGACGGCCGCACACTTTCCGATAAATGACTGGCGATTGTCTTCAACATTTCATCGCCTGCATGATGTCCCAAAGCATCGTTGATTTGTTTGAAATTATCCAAATCTACCATCAAAAGGCCGATGGATGTGCCCGCAGACTCTCGCGTATAAATCGTGGCCAATTCTTCATCAATCAAACGCCGGTTACCCACCCGGGTTAAAGGGTCGAGACAGCTTTCGCGCTGTTTATCCTTCACCTGACGTGACAACTCTTTTCGATGGCGTTCCAACGTAAACTCATGCACTCCGGTAATCAACACCAAGCCCAGCGCGGCAAAATAGAAACGGCTCGACAAAGCGATATCCGTCCAGCCGAGCGCATCCAGCTGCCAAACCATCCCCAGAAGCAAGACCGCAAACAAAACGCCGAGTGTTGCCCCCATCACTTGGATGGTCGCCACCAGCAATGGAAAAACCCAGAAATACCCCGAATGCCCATGCCCGCCATGCACCACAAGAAACCCGATAAACAAGGCATTGGTGACCAACATCATCCCCTTGCCAATCCAGGTCAATCCGTTTTGGAAGATATGAAATCCGAACAATAAAATCATGGCGGCAAAAGACGACAACCACAAAGACAAAACCCATTCCTGAGCAGTGGCGGCCACGACCGCGAAAACCACGACGAGAATGAAATAGGTCGGAATAATGAAGGTGATCCGAGAATCGGCTTTTTATAACAAGGGCTTCAATCGTGCTTTCATAGCAATGCTTCGGCGTTATGGCTTTCTTTTAAGGCGCGAACATAGAGATGGCGATACACTTGATCGAGGGATTCGGAACGCGACTGCTCAAACGACTTCACCATCTGCAACATACGTCCGTGCTCACCCTCCTCCCGGAGAATGCCATTGACGATTTTCCGGTTCAAAGATAAAGCCTCCAACAATTCCAGCAACGGTTTTTTCAAAATCACATCCAATAATGAGAACATCCCGGCCAGGTAATAGGAATCCGGATTTTCCAGTTTTTCGTGCTCGGCACACAAGCGCATGAAAATCGCTCGGGTACGGGCGATATTGAAGACTTCAGGCACCACATCGTCCAGTAAACTCATGGAAATCATGCTCGCCCAGGATTGCACGCGGCGCAAGCCGAAAAACGTCAGCACTTGGTGCAGGGTTTCAAATTCGGGCATACCGACCGTGCGATTTTGCGATGCCAGCTTAATCAACTTATGCATTAACCCGACATCCTGACGCACCACCTCTTCCAAAGCCTCTAGGGGGATATTCTCCTGTGCCAAGCGCCGCAGCAGCAACAATAAATGCCCTTTTGACACCGACAGTTTGGCACTGGACACCACCTCAGGCCTGGCAAAATAGTGCCCTTGAAAATAATCACACCCCGCCAAACGACACACATCGTAAATGGCACGGGTTTCCACACGTTCCGCCAGAATTTTCACCTTGGCGATGTGGCGAATTTTCTGCACCAGCAGCGGAATTTTTTCAGGCTTCATGCCCTCAATGTCAATCTTGATAATATCGGCCAGCCGAATAAACGGAATAAATTCGGCCTTGAACACAAAATCGTCCAAGGCAATCTGAAACCCCTGTTCTTTTAAATTACGAATCCCGGCCACAGTGGTGTCATTCACCGGCACCGTTTCCAACACCTCACACACCACGCGATGCGATGAAAAGCACGGCTCCATATCGGGATCAAAAAAGGCTTCAGAAAAATTAATAAACGCCTTGGCGTCCCCCACCAATTCATCCAGCGAAAAGCCCATCATGGCGTTATGCACCACCGTGGCGGTGGCGTCTTGGTCGCAATCAAACTGCGCCCTCATCGGGTGATAACCGTTGCGAAACAGCAGTTCATAACCATATACCTGATGGTGTCGATCCAAAATCGGTTGACGACCGATAAAAAGTTCTTCCATTAACTTTTCCAGTGCTTAACGATAAAAACGTGTAACGTTCAAATATAACCCGAAAATTTCCCTTCGGGGATCAAAGCGATTCATAAATCGCTTATATCAGCCTTCTATCATACTGAAAACTGCTCAATATTTTGAATTTTTACGCGATAAACCCCATCAATTTTTTTGGACACGACTATGATTTTTATTAATCGCTCACGACACCACCGGCAACTCATCCCAGCGGGTGGTGTAACGCGGCGACATCCGTTCTCGTCGCATTCGCCAGGCCTGGCCATTTTGCATCCCCGCCGAGGCCAGCTGCACCGTACCACGCCCCCAGGTCTGGTTCAGCTGATCCATCACCGCCATCAACCGCTCGGCGCGTTCATTGGGTGAATAACGCGGCTCCGGCGCAAAACAGTCCAACTGCACCGCGCCTTTCGCCGCCACGCCTGACAACACCACCGTGGCTTTCTGATACGCCACGCCGACGCGCCAGATGCGCTTGAGCGCGCGCTTGGCTTGCTTCACCAACAACACCGTATGATCGGACGGGTAAATCAGCGGCACCGTATGCGAGGCCTGGTAAAAAGCGTGTTTCGATGCAAACGGACTGGAACGCACCGACACCGTCACCGCCTGACACACCCGCCCTTGCTGACGCAGCTTTTCCGCCGCCCGCGCGGCATAAGACGACACCGCCTCCTGCATGGGTGCCAGCTGTGTCAGCGGCCGACCAAACGAACGTGACGAGATAATCTGCCGCTGACCATCCGGCATCTCCGCCGCATCCAAGCAGGATTCGCCATTCAGCTCCCGCACAATCCGCGCCACCGTCACCGAAAATCGCGACCGCACCCATTTCACATCGCAGCGTTTCAAATCACAGGCGGTTTCAACGCCCAGCTCGCGCAACTGTGGCGACAAACGCCGACCAATGCCCCAGACCTTATCCACCGGCACGGTTTCAAGCAAAGCTTCCAGCGTGGTCGGTGCCAGAACGGTTAAATCCAACACTCCGTCATAGCCCGCCACCTTTTTCGCCAAGTGATTCGCCAGCTTCGCCAAAGTGCGGGAAGGCGCAATGCCCACCGCCACCGGCAACCCCAAACACTGTCGAACGGTGCGTTTGATCTCCTGGCCATAAGCGGTCAAGTCCAGATGCGCCACCTGCGACAATTCCAGAAAACTCTCATCAATCGAATAAATTTCCTGACGGTTGGAAAAGGTGCCTAGAATAGCGTGCATTCGATTGGACATATCGGCGTACAACTCATAATTGGAGCTGAACACCGCCGCACCCATGTCATCCAAAAACGGCTTCACCTTAAAATACGGCTGATACATCAGACTTTCCGGCCGTGCCGCCTGATAACCGCCCTGACCAAAGGTCTGGTGCGCCTGTTTCAGTTGTTCATCCACCCCCTTGGCACGATCATTCGCCGCGACAATGCAGCCGTCGTTGTTCGACAACACCACCACCGGTCGCTGTCGCAAAGACGGGTCAAACGCCACCTGACAAGAAGCGTAAAAACTGTTTCCATCCACCAATGCAAATACCGCCATACCCATCCTTTCAACACCACCGTCTTGCCCGCCGCCATTCAAACCGCAGCTCAAAGTTTGAATTCAAGAAGGCAAAAAACGCTTTCAACCGACCTTTTTCTATCATATAATTTTTGTAACAACTTTCAAATAAAAATCGAGTGACGCTATGAGCCGTGAATCGAATAATGAATCGAACCGTAAATCCACCAAAACACCGGCCGCCCAAAAAGTCGGCGGCGCACGCAAAGGCGCCGGACGTAAAAAAGGCTCCGGTAAATTCGGTGAAACCACCAAAGTCATTCGCGTACCCGAATCCAAGGTCGCCGTCATCAAACACTGGCTGTCGGAACAAGCCGAGCGTGACGAACACGCCAACGACAACAACACCGATTCACTCGACCTGCAAGCCTTGCAAGAGGCGCAAGCCCTCGCAGGCGACAAACTGAAGGTGCAGTTTCCCGACACCGGCAGCAAAGTTCCCCTGCCGCTTTACAGCCACAAGGTCGTCGCCGGCTTTCCCAGCCCCGCCGACGACTACGTCGAAGCGCGGCTGGATCTGAACGACAAACTCATTCAAAACCGCAACAGCACCTTTCTGCTCACGGTTCAGGGCGACTCCATGAAAAAAGCCGGCATTCAGGACGGCGACATTCTCATTGTCGATCGCAGCTTGGAGCCAAAAGACGGCAAAGTGGTCATCGCCGCGCTGGACGGTGAACTGACCGTCAAACGCCTGTCCATCAAATCCACCGGCACCTGGCTGGTGCCGGAAAACGACCGCTACCCGCCCATTCCGATCAAAGAAACCTCCGACATTTACATCTGGGGGGTGGTCACCGCCACCATCAAACAGTTTTAACCCAGCAGACGGCGCAACCTTCCTCCGCCGTCGGTGACCGCAAACGCAACAGGCCGAGCACCCCATTCCATGCTTGAAGTCTTGCCCATTCCTCTACGCCCATCACTCACTCATACCGCTTGAGACGCAGGCGCGTCAATGCTATAGTGTCTCACCAACAAAGAACATTACCTACCACAAGGAAATAAGAATATTATCTTATTTGAATATCCTAACGCGCTGAGTCGGCTCGGCACCGCCACACGAGCACTGTTGGCGGTGGGCACCGTCACATTACTCACCGGTTGCCAAGACACCTCGGCGCCACCGGAGTTGCGCTACGCCAACCAACCGCCACTCAATGAAACCGTTTACCTATTCGGCGTGCATCCGCTGCACAATCCCAAGCGACTGTTTGACGTTTACCAACCCATGATCGACTACATCAACACCCGTCTCAAAGGCGGACAACTACGGCTCGAAGCCTCGCGCAACTACCCGAGTTACGACCGCAAACTGTTTGACGGCCATTTCGACTTTGCCCTGCCCAACCCTTACCAAACCGTTGTGTCCCTACAGCACGGCTACCGAGTATTCGGCAAAATGGCCGATGATGAAAACTTCCGAGGCATTATTCTGGTGCGCAAAGACAGCGACATTGACACCGTACCGGATCTCAAGGGCAAAGTGGTCAGCTACCCAGCCCCCACTGCACTGGCCGCCACCATGATGCCGCAATGGTATTTGTATCAACACGGTCTCGACATCAACCAAGACATCACCAATCGCTACGTCGGCTCCCAAGAATCCTCAATGATGAACGTCTATCTCGGCAAATCCGATGCGGCGGCTACTTGGCCGCCACCATGGCAGGCGTTCATCAAGGAACGCCCCGAAGTGGCCAAAAAGGTCATGATCAAATGGCAAACGCCGCATCTGGTGAACAATGGGCTGGTGGTGAAAAACAGCGTGCCAGACATGATTTTGCAACAGGTCAGCCACGCGATTTTTCACCTGCAAAACAGCGAAGAAGGCCAAGCCATTCTGGCCGCTATGGAACTGACTCGATACGAACCGGCCACCAACGAGACGTATCACCCGGTCAAACAATTCATTCACGAATTTGAAACGCAAGTGCGCCCCATTCGAATGCCTTCTCAGGCTGAACCCCAGGAACCGTCATGAACCCAAGCAACTCTTCTCACCAGGCCTGGCAAAACAGCATTCGCAACCAACTGCTGTTCGGCACCGCACTGGTTCTGACTGTCATCATCAGTGTCTTTGCCTATGTCACTATCCAAAATCACAGTCAGTTCTTGCACAAAGAAGCTCAAAAGGAAAGTCGAGATCGCACCCTAATGCTGGCCGCCAACAGCAAAGTCTGGGTGATGGCCAACGACTATGTTGGCTTGGAAGAGGTCATTACCAATTTCAAAGCCTATAACGACTTGATCTACGCCGCCGTTTTCAATCTGGATGGCAAAGTCATTGCCCACACCGACGCCAATCGAGTCGGCCAATACATTGCCGACCCAACACGCCTTAACTACCTGAAACGCCTGCTGGCTTCGCAAAAAAATCCATCCGACAAGGCAACGGTCATCAGTCAAACCGATCGCTATATTGATATGGCGCGCCCCATTCTCAACGGCCAACACCTGGTCGGTTGGGTCGAGCTGCGCACTGACCAAACCCAGCGCCAAAACAGCATCGACCAAGCCGTACAGAACAGCCTGCTGTTTGCCATTCTAGCCTTGGTGGTCAGCGTCTTCATTGCCTATCTTCTGGCGCGCAACCTCACCAATCAACTCTATCGCTTAATTAACACTATGAAGCGTGTGCGCAGCGGAGAACAGCAGGTCAGCGCCGATGAACACGGACTGGCCGAAGTGGCCCAACTCTCACGCGAGTTCAACCGCATGCTCGACACCCTCAACCAAAACCAAACCACATTAGAGCAAACCCAACAGGACCTCAAGCAGGACATTCAGGAACGCATCCGAGTGGAAAAAGAAATGCGCTCGCTCAATGACAACTTGGAAAATATCGTCCAAGAACGCACCGAAGCCTTGCAGGTGGAAAAAGAAAAAGCCGAAGCGTCTAATCAGGCTAAAAGTGCTTTTTTAGCCAACATGAGTCATGAACTACGCACCCCGTTAAACGCCATTCTCGGGTTTTCCACCCTGATGACGCAAAACCCCGACATTCCCGAAGACGAAAAAGACAACCTGAAAATCATCAACCACTCCGGCGAACATCTGCTGCAACTGGTCAACGATGTCTTGGACATGTCCAAAATCGAAGCCGGTCACATTCAGCTGGACAACGAAGATTTCGACCTCGGTGAACTGATTCGCAACACCACCGACATGATGGCCATCCGCGCCTCGGAAAAAGGCTTGCAACTGCTGGTGGATCAAACCTCTAAGTTCCCGAGACTGATTCACGGTGACGCACCGAAACTCAGACAAGTCCTGATCAATCTGCTCAGCAATGCCATTAAATTCACCGCACAAGGCGGCATTACCCTGCGGCTGGACACACTGGAAGAAACCGATTGCCACCTCACGCTCAAATTCGAAGTCGAAGACAGCGGCTCCGGCATTGCACCGGCGGACATTGAACGCATTTTCCTGCCGTTTGAACAACTCGCCAACGCCACCTCACAAAAAGGCACCGGCTTGGGACTGGCCATCACCCGTCAATTTGTCAACATGATGGGCGGCGACATCCACGTCCAGTCCAAACCCGGTGAAGGCACTGTTTTTTCGTTCACCATCCAAGCCAAACACGTCCAAACCGAAGTGGATCTGACAAACGAGACCGATCAAACGATACGCCACGTCATCAGCCTGGCCGACGGCGAACCGGAATGGCGTATACTGGTGGTCGAAGATCAGCTTGAAAACCAACTGCTTATCCAGAAGGTGCTGAAACAGGTCGGCTTCCAAGTCAAAATCGCCGACAACGGTGCCAAAGGCGTTGAACTGTTTCAAACCTGGCAACCGCACTTTATCTGGATGGATCGCCGCATGCCGGTGATGGACGGTCTGGAAGCCACTCGCCGCATTCGTCAACTGCCCGGTGGCGACCAAGTGAAAATTGTCGCTTTGACGGCCTCCGTGTTTAAAGACCAACGCCAAGAGGAACTGGATGTGGGTTCCGATGACTTTGTGCGCAAACCCTATCGACCGGAAGAGCTTTACGAATGCATGGCGCGCCACCTGCCGCTGCATTATCGCTATGCCGACGAGGACAGCACCGATTTCGCCGACTCGGATCAAGTACGAATTTCGACCGAAGACATCGCACAACTGCCGCAAACCACCCGCCAGTCACTTTATGAAGCCGCGCTGATCGGTGACACACAGCGTTTGCTGGACACCCTTTACACGCTACCCGTGTCGCAGGCGGCACTGGTCAACGGCTTGCGTCAACTGGTGGACGCTTACCGCTTTGACCTTTTAACCCAACTCACTCAACCACAAAGCGATAATTAAGAATCGACAGACGGATAGCGTTTTCTTTTTTTCGATAACACCTTACAATAGCCAAAGGGTCGCATTCGCGACCTGATCCAGAAGGAACCCTATGGTGCCCATTTTAAAGCGCGAAATATTAGTGGTGGACGACATTGCCGCCAACCTGAAATTATTGAGCAATATCCTCAATGATGAGCACTACACGGTGCGCGTAGCCATCAATGGCGAAATGGCACTGGCCTCGATTCAAGCCAAACAACCCGACCTGATTCTGCTGGACATCAAAATGCCACAAATGGACGGGTTTGAAGTCTGCAAACGCCTCAAAGCCGACCCAAAAACCGCCGGCATTCCGATTATCTTCATTAGCGCCATGAATGAAACCGAAGGCAAGGTCGATGCCTTCCGTGCCGGAGGCGTGGACTACATTACTAAACCCTTTGCTAATGAAGAAGTGCTGGCGCGCGTCCACACGCACCTAGAGCTGAACGACTACAAAAATCACTTGGAAGAAAAAGTGGATCAGGCGGTGTCGGAAATTCAGATTCTGAATGATGAGCTGGAAGCCACCCAAAAAGAAGTGATCTATATGATGAGTGCGGCCATTGACGAACGCTCACACGAAACTGGCATGCACGTCGTGCGCGTGGCCGAAGTCGCCCGACTGCTGGCGCAGTTGCGGGGGGTCGATGCCAAAACCACCGACCTCATTTACCGCGCCGCGCCCTTGCACGATATTGGCAAAGTCTCCATTCCCGACGCCATCCTCAACAAACCCGGCAAACTGACCGAAGCGGAAAGAGACATTATCAAAACACACAGCCAGATCGGCTACGACATTCTCAAATACTCCAAACGCTCCATTCTGGAAATGGCCGCCATTATTGCCCAGCAACACCACGAACGCTATGACGGCCAGGGCTATCCCAATGGCCTGAAAGGCACGGACATTCACATCGCTGGTCGCATCTGCGCCATTGCCGATGTCTTTGATGCCCTCAGCCACGACCGAGTCTATAAAAGTGCCTGGCCCGATCACGAGGTGAAAGACTACATTCAGCAGGAAGCTGGCAAAGCCTTCGACCCCAAACTCACCGACTTATTTATCCATCACTTTGAACGCTTTCTCGACATCAATCATCACTTTACCGACTGAAAAACTCTATCGACTTTGAATTCAAGCCGTTTCACCAGGCCTGGTGAAACTCAGTGACCCGCCCCCTCCCATGCAAAAAATCGCTAAAATGGCAGCTGATAATTTCAGAAAGCTTTGATAATATGATGATTGAAACCATCTGCTCACTCGAATGTTTAGGATTCTTGTATGAACCCACCCGATTCAAAAAACGACGACCATTCAAACGCCGAATCCCAGCCTTTTTGGGTGACCATCGGCGCTTCTGCGGGTGGGCTGGATGCGTTAAAAGAGCTTCTGAGCGGGCTGTCGCCCGACACATCGGCCATTTACTTGATTGCACAGCACCTAGATCCAAAGCACCCCACCATTTTAAAAGACCTGCTGGCGCGCATTACCGATTTACCCATACATTTGGTCGATCAGGACACCACGCCGCAGGTCGGGCACATCTACATCGTTTCCCCCGGGCACAATGCCGTGGTCAGGCAAGGGCGGATACGACTCAGCCCGGCGGCGGTCATCGGCCCGAAACCTTCGATTAACCTATTACTGGAAAGCCTGGCCGAAGAGACGGCGGAACACACCATCGCCATTATTTTATCCGGCACCGGCTCGGACGGCGCTCAGGGCGTCACCGCCATCAAAGCCGCCTCAGGCCTAGTCATTGCGCAGGACGAAGCCAGCGCCAAATATTCCGGCATGCCCAACGCCGCCATGGAAACCGGCTGCGTGGATCTATCGCTGCCACCGTCCAAAATAGCCGCCGAAATCAAAGGCTACATTGATTCCGCCGGAAAAACCCTGACGCAGCTGAACCTCAATAAAAAAACCTCCACACTGGAAAAAATCTTTCAACGCCTGCTGGATCAAACGGGCTACGACTTCAGCGGCTACAAACTCAAAACCGTTCACCGACGCATTGCCCGTCGCATGGCGGTTCACAAAATAGTGACACTGGACGACTACCTAACGCTGCTAAACGCCTCCAGTCAGGAAGTTGAAAACCTGTTTAAGGACATGCTAATTTCCGTCACCGACTTTTTCCGCGACCCCAAAGCGTTCGAAGACCTAAAAATCGTCATTGACAAGCTGGTGATGGACTATCAGGACGGCGAACAAATTCGCGTCTGGGTGCCCGGCTGCGCCAATGGCGAAGAAGCCTTCTCCATCGCCATTTTATTTCAGCAAGCTCGCCTCAAGCATCACAAAGAGGTCAACTTTCAGATTTTCGCCTCCGACATTGACGAATTCGCGTTGACACAGGGACGCCGTGGCCAGTATTCCCAACAGCAAATTAAAAACGTCCCCAAAGACGCCCTCAGCCAATATTTCTTTGAAAAAGACCAGCGTTATTGGGTACACAAAAGCATTCGCGATCACGTTGTCTTTGCCCGCCAAAACCTAGTTATGGATCCACCGTTTTCCAAACTGGATTTAATCAGTTGCCGAAATGTGATGATTTACTTCTCCTTGGCATTGCAAAAACAGGTGCTGCAAACCTTTCACTTCGCCCTCAAGCCCGACGGCTTTTTATTTTTAGGCAAATCCGAATCCGCCTCCTCCGCCATGCCGGAGTTGTTCGACCCCACCATTAAATCCAGTCAAATTTTCCAACGCAAAAAAACCAGTCTCAACAACCGTATCGATCACATCAGCAGCGCCGTATCCGTCGCCAGAACCAAGCAATCGCACACCGATAGCGGCGCACCGTTGATGTTGCAAGAAAACGCCGACTGGCTGAGTCAGCTCGACAGCCTTCTGCTCGCGCAAATGGTACCGACCGTTATAGTGGTGGAC
>NZ_JBNGDN010000062.1:4951-12109 GCF_049975065.1 Hydrogenovibrio sp. | reverse complement strand
CGCATGATTATCAGCAATGTGCGGTGGTCGGCTGTGTGAAAACCGAGTTATCGCATCAGGATACCTGTTGGCAGCGTTATCAATCTGACGGTCCTTTCGCCTATCTGGCGATGGACAATAATATGAGTTCGATTGCTTGGTATTTGCCGGTGGAACAAATGCCATGGGCGTTGTCGCTGTCGGACGACGCCTTTTCGGAAGCGATTACCGAAGCGTCCGGGCATAAACTGGGCAAGGTGGTTGAAGTCGGTGAGCGTTCGGCGTTTCCGTTGGTGCGCCGCCATGCTGAGGCCTATGTGAAACCGCATGTTGCGCTGGTCGGTGATGCGGCGCATACGGTTCATCCGCAAGCCGGGCAAGGCGTGAATCTGGGTCTGTTGGATGCGGCGTCCTTGGTGGATGTTCTCACCCAAGCGCGTGAGGAAACCCCCGACGACTGGGAGCGCTATGCCGTCTTGCGTCGTTACGAACGCTGGCGTCGGGGCGATAATGCGATTGTGCAACGCTCCATGGAAGGGTTTGACTGGTTGTTTCAGCAGGATGGGTCGGTCAAAAACCGATTGCGGCAAGGGTTTTTGTCGCTGGCAGATCAGGCAAAACCGATTAAAAAATGGTTGATCCAGCAAGCGTTAAACGGTCGTGAGGTTTTGCCAGGCCTGGCAAAACCGGGTTTTCAAGGTCGGTGACATGAATCTCAAAGCCATTATGGGCGTCGAAGGCGTCAGTAAGCTGGAGTCGGAAAAGGCGCGTCGGGTCGGGCATTTTCTCAACTATCTGGTGTTCGGTGCTTTATTGTTGGTGCTGATTGAAATGCTGCTGAATTACGTCGAGCACTATCGTCTGCCTTTTGCGTTGACGGTGCTGATTTGGGGGCTGTTTGTTACCGAGTTGCTGGTGAATCTCTGGCTGGTGCGCCACCGAAAGCGTTACTTGCTGCACAATTGGCTCAGTTTGTTGATTATTGTGTTGGTGTTTCCTTGGAATGGCTATTCCGCCGGGTGGGCGGCGGTCATCCGTTCACTGCGATTGCTGTTGCTGTTGCGGGTGATGTCGGGGCTGGTGCTGGATGTGCTGACCTTGCTCAAGCGCAATAAATTTGGTGTGGTCTTGCTGGTTTACAGCGTTTTTGTGGTGGTCTCGGGGGTGATTTTTGCCGTTCTGGAAGACAAGTCAATCAGTGATGGTATCTGGTATGCACTGGTGACAGTAACCACCATTGGTTATGGCGATGTGGTGCCGGTGACTGAAAACGGGCGCTTGTTTGGCACCGTGATTATTGTCTTCGGGGTGGTGCTGTTTTCCTTGGTGACGGCGAATATTTCCGCTTACTTAATCGGCTCGGAACAGAAAGCGCGCGAAAAAGACATTCTGGCGACGGTTAAACAGATGCAAATTCACTTGGATCAGCAGGGCAGGCAAAACAAAGCGCATATTGAGCGGGTGTTGCAGGAGGTAGAAACCACGCTGGCGGAGGTGGAGCAGCGTTTAAAAGCGCACCACGACGAACACGTGCATTCTGGGTTTGAGCGATTTGAACACAAGCGGGATCAGGATTACGCCGATCTGATGCGACAGGTGCGGACGGAACATGAGCGAATGCTGTCAGAGATGCGGCAGCTGGTCAAGCCGAATTCGGCCTTGAATTCAAGGGGCTAAAAGCCAAGGTTAAGACATTGCTGATATAAGCCATGCTAAAGGTATGGCTATTAAATAATTTTTGACATTTTTCGGGGATGGCTCTATAGTCTATCCACAAAAAAAATTTATAGACGACAAAGGCATTTTAAGAATGGCTGATAGACGGCTTCAAGTATTTTACACGGTTGCAAAAGTGTTGAGCTTTACCAAAGCGGCCGAAACCCTTCATATGACCCAACCTGCGGTCACTTTCCAAGTGAAACAGCTCGAAGAATTTTTCAATACGCGTTTGTTTGATCGCACTCATAATAAAATCACGCTGACCGAAGCGGGTAAAATCGTTTACGACTATGCGGAAAAAATTCTCGATCATTACGAGAAAATGAACAGTGAAGTGCGGGAGCTGACGGGTGAAGTGACCGGGAGTCTATTGATCGGTGCCAGCACCACCATTGCCGAGTATATGCTGCCGAATCTGCTGGGCGCCTTCAAGCGCCAGTTTGAAGACGTCAATATCCGCTTGCAGGTTGGCAACACCGACGCGATCGTGGCGATGGTGGAAAACAATATGATTGACTTGGGGGTGGTGGAAGCGCCTGTCTACAACAAGAACCTGGAAGTGGAAGTGTGCCGTCTGGATGAAATGGTGCTGATTGCGCCGGAAGGGCACCCGCTGTCAAATCGCGATAAGATTTCCATTGAGGATGTGCGCAAGTATCGTTATATTTCCCGTGAGGAAGGTTCTGGGTCACGTTCGGTGATTGATAATTATATTCGTGAACAAGGCTTGAGTTATTCCGACCTGAACGTAGTGATGGAGCTGGGCAGCCCGGAAGCGGTTAAGATGGCGGTGGAAGCGGATGTGGGTCTGGCGATTGTTTCCCGTACTACGATTGTAAAAGAGCTGAAACTGGGCACGATTCGCGCCTTGCCGCTGGATCCGCCATTGACGCGACCTTTCTCGCATGTGCGTCAGAAACACAAGTTCCGTCACCGTGCCGTGGGCGAGCTGTTGGAATTTGCGGTCACTTACTGTAAGGAAAAAGCCGTTGAGCAAGGGTTTCAATTGCCCAGCGAAGAAGATATTGTGAAATACACCACCCGCAGTTAACCCTTTTAGATGTGGGTGGTTTGTCGTTGTCACCCGAGTCATCACGCAAAAAGCCGATTTCACCAGGCCTGGTGAATCGGCTTTTTTGCGTTAGGAGGGGTTGCTCGCCGCTTTTACAGGTTATCCGAGGCGTACTCGGCCAAGCGTGAGCGTTCGCCCTGCTTGAGGGTAATGTGGGCGCTGTGTTCCCAGGCTTTAAAACGATCAACGATGTAGGTGAGTCCGGTGGTGGTTTCGGTGAGGTAAGGGGAGTCGATTTGACCGATGTTCCCCAGACAAACAATTTTGGTGCCTTCGCCGGCGCGGGTGATCAGGGTTTTCATTTGTTTTGGGGTGAGGTTCTGCGCTTCGTCGAGAATAATGAACTTGTTCTGGAAGGTGCGGCCGCGCATAAAGTTCAGGGACTTGATTTTAATGCGCTTGTTGAGTAACTCTTGGGTGGACTCTTTTTCCCAGTCGGTGGTGTGGCCGTCGGACTGTGTCAGCACTTCAAGGTTGTCCATCAATGCGCCCATCCAAGGCGTCATTTTCTCTTCTTCCGTACCGGGCAAAAAGCCGATGTCATCGCCGATGGGAATGGTGGCGCGGGTCATGATGATTTCGTTGTAAATACCGTCTTCCAATGTCTGCTGCATGGCCGATGCAAGAGCCAGCAGGGTTTTGCCGGTGCCCGCCGTTCCGAGCAGGGAAACAAAATCAATTTCGGGGTCCATGAGAAAATTCAGAGCCATGTTTTGCTCTTGGTTGCGGGCGGTGATGCCCCAAACATTGTGTTTGGATTGTTCGAAATTGTGCATGTATTCCAATGTAATGGAATGCTGGTCGATTTTACGCACGATGGCACTGAACCCGGATTCATTTTCGCTGATCAGACACTGGTTAGGGTACCAGTGCAGATTGTCGTCATTGCGCTCCAGTTCGTAAAAGGTTTTGTTGTCATCCTGCCAGGATTTCATTTTGCTGAAATGTTCTTCAAAGAAGTGTTCAGGCAGAATTTCCCAGCCGGTGAACAGCAGGTCGGCGTCTTCCAGCACGCGATCATTGTAGTAATCCTCTGAGTGAAGCCCGACGGCGGAGGACTTGATGCGCATATTGATGTCTTTCGTCACCAGTGTCACATTGCGGGCCGGATATTTTTCTTTCAGAGCCAGGCCGGTCTGCAGAATGTGGTTGTCGGCTTTGTGGCTGGGAAGCGATTCCGGCAAGGTGGCTATTAGGGGTTCGGTTTCAAAAAACAGTTTACCGAGATGGAGGGTCTCCGATTCTTTGCCGGGGTGGATGCGTTCGAGATCCAGCCCAGCTTTGATGTCTTCAAAGCTGGCATTGTTAATGATCTGGTCGATGAGTCGGTTGGTCTCACGAACGTTTCGAGAGACTTCCGACATGCCTTTTTTGCCAGCGTCCAGTTCTTCCAGAACCGTCATGGAGATGAACATGTCATGTTCTTCAAAGTTGAACAGTGCCATTGGGTCGTGCATCAGCACATTGGTGTCGAGAATAAAGAGTCGATTGGGACGGTTAGTCATTAATGTTGAATCCTATTTTGATGCGGAAAGCGTTTTCAGTGTGTTTAAAACGTCATGGACGTGATCCTTGACTTTCACCTTGCGCCATTCGTGAATCAGTTTTCCGTTGGGGTCGATTAAGAAGGTGCTGCGTTCAATGCCGAGGTATTCACGACCGTAATTCTTCTTCAGCTTGATGACATCAAACAGACGGCATAGGGTTTCGTCCGGATCGGAAATCAGTTCGAACGGAAAGGCGAATTTGGCTTTGAAGTTTTCATGCTTGCGCAAACTGTCTTTTGAAACGCCGAAAATAGAGACATTGAGTTGTTGGAACTCACTGTAGGCCGCGCTGAAATCCTGGCCTTCGGTCGTGCAGCCGGGGGTATTGTCTTTAGGATAGAAATAGAGAAGAGTGTAATGTCCGAGCAGATCGGATTCGGTGAGGGTTTGCTCGTTGGTGGCGTCCAGTGAAAAAGCGGGAATCCGGTCGCCCAAGCGTACTGGGTCAGTCATTTTTGCTCCTTTTTGTCGTCAGTATGCAAGGTTTGTCAGAATTGTTCAATGAAAAAAATATGAAACGCGACAGAATGCGAGCCTTGGGTGTTTTGCACGCTGAGGCAGGACAAAATAATCGCTTGAAGAGTTGGGGGTTAACGGGTAATATTATCGCTTTGTATTTGCGGGCGTTGCGTGATCTTGGAGTCGATTCCGAGCGCGGTCCGGTCCTTTTGTTTGGAGAGTGTCATCGTGTTTAGAGGGAGTATGGTTGCCTTGGTCACGCCTATGTCGGCGGACGAGTCTGTGGATTTTGAGGCGTTCGAACGCCTGATTGAGTTTCACATAAAATCCAAGACACGTGCCATCGTCGCGATGGGAACCACTGGCGAATCCGCCACTCTGAATTTTGAAGAACATCGTCAAGTGTTGCGGTTTGTGGTCAACAAGACGGCGGGGCGCATTCCTGTAATTGCCGGAACCGGCGCCAACTCCACCACCGAGGCCATTGAGCTGACCGAGTACGCCAAGCAAGTGGGGGCAGATGCGTGTCTTCTGGTCACACCTTATTACAACAAACCAACGCAAGAAGGCTTGTACCGACATTATAAAAAAATCGCCGAAAGGGTGGCGATTCCTCAAATTTTATACAACGTTCCCGGCCGCACCGCCTGCGACTTATTGCCCGAAACCATCGGGCGACTTGCCAAAATCGGCAATATCATCGGAATTAAAGAAGCCACCGGTGATGTTAGCCGTGTTGCGCACATTCAGGATTGCGCAGGAGCGGACTTTGATCTGTATACCGGTGATGATGCGACGGCTGTGGAATTCTTGTTAGCAGGCGGACATGGCGGCATTTCTGTGACCGCTAATGTGGTGCCAGCACAATTGTCGGCGGTTTACGATGCCGCCATCGCAGGCGATGCAGAAACGGCGCGTCGCCTCGATAAACCCTTGGCGGAATTGCACTCGGCTTTATTTGTGGAGGCCAACCCCATTCCGGTCAAATGGGCCATGATGGAAATGGGGTTGATGGGCGGTGCCATACGTTTGCCATTGACGCCGCTTTCCGAACAATATCATTCTGTAGTGCGTCGCGCATTGCAAACGGCAGGAGCTTTATAGTCCTATGACATCCCCAACCGGTGCACAGCCTATTGTGAAACCAGTGAAATCGAGTTTTGTCGCGGTCAGCTTGGCGTTATTGGTGACCGGATGTTCATCAACGCCTTCCGGCGACCAAAACGCAAAAGAGGTGTTGGACTACGACGCCAGTTCCGATTATCGCGATTCCGAAAGAACGCTTGCGGAAGGGTTGGAGGTGCCGCCCGATCTGTTTGCTCCCACGCGCCGCGCCGATCGTTTCGATGTGACGCTTCGTCAAGTGGCCGATTCCAATGCCGACGAATCACGTCAAATACCGACCTATCGTGCCAAAAATCTCAGCGTACATTCCAATTTGTCCGAGCGCTGGTTGGAAATTCGTGACTTGAGCAGTGAGCAGGTCTGGGAAGGCACGCAAGCTTTTTTAACGTCTTTGGGGATGCCGATTCAAGAGGCAAGAAAAGACACCGGTTTCATTCGTACCGAGTTTGTGCCGCGCCAAGAACTGGTGCCACTGGATGAGCAGGGGCCGATTACGCGCCTGTTAAACAGTTGGCGGCCGGAAGTGGCGCAGGGCTTGTATGATCGTTTGATCGCTCAGGTCGAATACGATAAAGAACGTCAGGTCACTAAGCTAACGTTTCATCACTATATGGTAGCCGACCCCAGCGCCTCGGAGGATCCCACCGGTGCTGCCGTGGTGTCTTCCGGTTGGCGGATTCGCCCCTATAATCCTTTGATTGAAGCCGAAGCCATTTATCAGTCGATGATTTTCTTTGGTGCCTCTCAGGAGGAATCGCTGCAAGCCATTGAATCCACTGAAGGTTTGATTGCGGTCGAAGGCGGTGAGCGTTTTTCTGGTTTGCGTGTCAGAGCCGATGCCTCGGAAACCTGGAGTTATCTCAAGGCGATGTTGTATCGAGCCGATTGGCATTATGACCGCATTAAAGCCGACACGCGTGAAGTCTGGGTGACGGTGCCGGAAGCCGCGCGTAAGGACAGCACACTGATCTCGAAGTTGGCTTTCTGGCGCGATGACAAAGAGGCGGCGAAGTATCTGCCGAAAACCGTTAAATTCAGCGTCACGCCCCTGACCGACGATTCGGATGAGTCAAAAACCGGCAGTTTGCTGGAGGTGTCCTCACCAGACGGCGCGCAACCCTTGAATGCGGAAAAGCGGCAGTACATTTTCAAATCATTAGGTCTATTGGCTGAATAGGCTGGATTCATTGGTATTCAAATTGTTTTTAAGATAGCCCTTGGTGTTTCCGAGGGTTTTTTTATGAGGCTTTTAGTCGT
>NZ_JBNGDN010000062.1:0-4941 GCF_049975065.1 Hydrogenovibrio sp. | reverse complement strand
AGGGTTTTTTGTATAGGAAAAAAGTATGCACCTTATCTGGGGAAAACCCGCGCATTCGGACTATCGTTTGAACCAATTGTTTTCAAAGCTGTCGCAAATAGGGCCTCTTGAGGGATTGGTGTCACAGTTTGTGTATTTCGTTGACCTTAATGACGGCACAGCGGATTTATCGGCGGATGACTGGGCGAAGCTGCGTGTGCTGTTGAACGGGTCTGACGCGATTCTGACCGAACAGGGGCATGCGGGCTGGTTTGTCACGCCCCGCTTGGGGACGATTTCCCCTTGGGCGTCGAAAGCAACCGATATTGCGCATACCTGTGGTTTGGACGCCATTCACCGAATCGAACGCGGCATCGTCTATTATTTGAATGGCGCTGATGATGCGTCACGACCGCAGATGCTCAGTGAACTGCATGACCGTATGATGGAACAGGTCAGTGACGATGTGACGACGCTGGAAGGTCTGTTTTCGCACCAAGCGCCGAAGCCGCTGAGCACGGTGGATGTGTTGGGCGGTGGGCGTGATGCCTTGGCTGAGGCGAATGGTGTCATGGGCTTGGCCTTGTCGGAAGATGAAATCGATTATCTGGTGGACGCCTTTAATGGCTTACAACGCAATCCGTCCGATGCCGAACTGATGATGTTTGCGCAAGCGAATTCCGAACACTGCCGCCATAAAATCTTCAATGCCGATTGGACGATTGACGGTGAAGATAAACCCAACTCCTTGTTCGGGATGATCCGTAATACCTATCAGAAAAATCCACAAGGGGTCTTGTCCGCTTACAGTGATAACGCCGCTGTGGTTGAAGGTTATCAAGCGACGCGTTTCTTCCCGGATGCCGAAAATCGCCGTTATCAGCACAGCGACGAAAAGGTCCACTTTCAAATCAAAGTGGAAACCCATAATCACCCGACGGCCATTTCGCCCTGGCCTGGCGCGGCCACGGGTTCCGGTGGCGAGATTCGGGATGAAGGTGCGACCGGTCGCGGTTCCAAGCCAAAAGCCGGTTTGACCGGTTTCACTGTCTCCAATTTGAATATTCCGGGGTTTGAACAGCCTTGGGAACGACCTTACGGCAAGCCAGATCGAATCGTTTCAGCCTTCGATATTATGATGGAAGGCCCTTTGGGCGCGGCCGGCTTTAATAACGAATTCGGGCGTCCGGCGATTAATGGCTATTTTCGGACCTATGAAAATGCGTTGATTACCCACGAGGGCGAAGAAATTCGAGGGTACCATAAACCGATTATGCTGGCCGGCGGGTTAGGGAATATCCGTGAAATGCACATTGAGAAAAACGATATTCCAGCCGGTGCGAAACTGGTGGTGCTGGGTGGACCGGCCATGTTAATTGGTTTGGGCGGCGGCGCGGCGTCTTCGGTGGACAGTGGGGCCGGTGCGGAGAATCTGGATTTTGCTTCCGTTCAGCGTGAAAACCCGGAAATGGAAAGACGCGCCCAGGAAGTCATCGACCGTTGTACCTATTTGGGCGAAAACTCGCCGATTGCCTCCATTCACGATGTCGGCGCAGGCGGATTGTCAAACGCCTTCCCAGAATTGGTGAACGATGCCGGTAAAGGCGGGCGCTTCCAGTTGCGTGATGTGCCGAATGACGAACCGGGCATGTCGCCGATGGAAATTTGGTGTAATGAGTCGCAGGAACGTTATGTCATCGCCATTTACCCAGATCAAATCGAGCAGTTTGAAGCGATTTGCCGCCGTGAACGCTGTCTGTATGCGATTGTCGGTGAGGCCACGGCCGAGCAGAAACTGGTGGTCAATGATACGGAATTCGACAACAATCCGGTCGATATGCCATTGAATGTATTGCTGGGCAAGCCGCCGAAAATGCACCGTCAGGTGACCTCCCGTCGATTGCCGCAACCGGGGTTTGAACCGGCGGTACTGGATTTCAACGATGTCACCGAACGTTTGTTGAAACTGCCGACCATTGCCAGCAAAAGCTTTTTGATTACGATTGGTGACCGCACCATTACCGGCATGGTGACACGCGACCAAATGGTCGGGCCTTGGCAGGTGCCGGTGGCGGATGCGGGCATTACTTGCTCCGATTATCAAGGCTATACCGGTGAAGCCATGGCGTCCGGTGAGCGTCCGCCGGTGGCGTTAATTAACCCGAAAGCCTCGGCGCGTTTGTCGATTGCCGAAGCGATTACCAATATCGCCTGTGCCAAAATCGACAAGATGAGCGACATTAAAATTTCCGCTAACTGGATGGCCGCCGCCGGTCATCCGGGCGAAGACGCCGCCTTGTATGATGCCGTGGAAACGGTCGGGCTGGAATTGTGTCCGGCCTTGGGCATCGCCGTGCCGGTCGGGAAAGATTCCATGTCGATGAAAACCGTCTGGCAGGACGGCGACGAATCCAAGTCCGTGACCTCGCCGGTGTCCTTGAACATCACCACCTTTGCACCGGTGCAGGATGTCCGCAAGACGGTCACGCCGCAATTGCGGACCGATTTGGGTGACACCAAGTTGTTGGCGATTGATTTGAGTCGTGGCCAGAACCGTTTGGGTGGCAGTTGTTTGGCGCAGGTTTATAACCAAGTCGGTGATGTGGCGGCGGATTTGGATTCTGCCGATGACCTGTTGAAGTTGTTCGACTTTGTTCAGGCTTTGATGGCTGATGATTTGATGCTGGCGTACCATGACCGTTCCGACGGCGGTTTCTTGATTACCTTATTGGAAATGGCCTTTGCCGGACATTGTGGTTTGACGTTGGATACCTCGGCTTTGGGCGATGAGCCGGTGTCGGCCTTGTGTGCCGAGGAAGTGGGGGCGGTGATTCAAGTTTTGGCGGATGACGAAGCGGTGATTGCCGGTTTGTTGGAAGCCCATGGCTTGGCCGATATGGCGCATTGGATTGGTACTACCAATAAGGACGATGTCATTCAGATTTCCGCGCACGGTCAGACTTTGCTGAGCGGAAACCGCAAAATTTACCAGGCCTGGTGGTCGGAAACCAGCTATCGCCTGCAAGCCTTGCGCGATAACGAAACCTGCGCCCAGCAGGAATTCGATGCCATTCAGCAGGACGCCAATACTGAGATACGCCCATTGGTGACCTTTGACCCGAACGATGATATTACGATGGATTTCAAATGTCAGCCGCGCCCAAAAGTGGCGATTTTGCGTGAACAGGGTGTGAACGGTCAGCAGGAAATGGCCGCCGCGTTTGATCGTGCCGGGTTTGATGCGATTGATGTGCACATGTCGGATGTCTTGTCCGGTGACGTGGCGTTTGATGATTTCCGCGGTTTGGTCGCCTGTGGCGGCTTCTCTTATGGGGACGTTTTGGGCGCCGGTCGGGGTTGGGCGAATTCCATCCTGTTCAATGACACGGCGCGTCAGACCTTTGAGCAGTTCTTCCAGCGCGAAGACACTTTTACTTTGGGGGTCTGTAACGGTTGTCAGATGTTGTCGAACTTGAAAGAAATCATTCCGGGCGCGGAGCACTGGCCGGCGTTTGTTCGTAACCGTTCCGAGCAGTTCGAGGCGCGTTTCTCGCTGGTGGAAATTCAAGAATCGCCGTCGATTCTGTTGCAAGGCATGGCGGGAACGCGCATTCCGGTGGCGGTGGCGCACGGTGAAGGCCGTATGGACTTTGGCGACGGTTCCGCGGCGGACGTGTCAGGCCTGGTGGGATTGCGTTATGTGGATGCGGCCGGACAGCCGACGGAAACCTATCCCTTCAATCCGAACGGTTCCGAGGGCGGGATGACCGGTTTGACCACGCCGGATGGGCGGGTCACCATTATGATGCCGCATCCGGAACGTGTGTTCCGTACGGTACAAAATTCTTGGCATCCAGATGATTGGCAGGAGGACGCGCCTTGGATGCGTCTGTTCCGAAATGCGCGCAAATGGGTCGGTTGAGAATAGGAGACAAAGCCAAGTTGAAATGCTTATGATATAAGTAAATTAGAAAGTGCTTATATAAATTAAACCTATTGTCGATAAATAAAACTTTATCAATCATTATTTTAGTTTATTTGACTTTGAACGCGGCTTTCCAGTAAGGTTACACAAATTTATTTTTGACTTCTTATCAAGCTTTGGGCGAAGCTCAAAGCGGTTTTTTTAATTTCAAACGGAGTAGGGCAATATGTCTTTAAATCGTCGTGAATTTCTTCATGTAATGTCAATGGCGGCTGCGGCCGGAATGCTTCCCGGCACGGCCAAGGCCATGTCTTCGAGTCCAAGCAAAGGGTCAGCCATTTCTTCCGATATGTACAATGTGCCAATGAAAGGCAAGGTGCGTCTGCTGCACATTACCGACACCCACGCTCAGTTAAAGCCCATCTACTTCCGCGAACCGAATGTGAATCTGGGTGTTGGGCCGGCTTACGGCAAATTGCCACACGTTGTCGGCACGCATCTGCTGAAAGAATTGAATATTCCTGAAAACACGCCTTTGGCGAATGCCTTTACCTATTTGAATTTCCAAGACGCTTCTGAGCAGTATGGTAAAGTGGGCGGTTTTGCCCACGTTAAGACTTTGCTGGACAAATTGCGTGAATCGGCCGGTGGGCGTGAAAACACCCTGACGATGGACGGCGGCGATTTGTGGCACGGTTCTGGAACGGCTCTGTGGACACGTGGTCAGGATATGGTGGAAGCCTCTAACCTGCTGGGTGTGGATATTATGACCGGTCACTGGGAATTCACTTACCATGAAGATGAAGTCTTGACGAACGTTGGCAAGTTTAACGGTGAGTTTTTGGCGCAAAACATCCGCATCAAAGAAGACTCTTTGTTCGGTGACGCTTACCGTGAAATGACCGAGAAACACAACAACATCGGTATGTACAATGAAGACGAAGCCCGTCCGTTTAAGCCCTACAGCGTGAAAGTGATTAATGGCGAGCGCATTGCGGTTGTGGGTCAAGCCTTCCCACGTACGGCGAATGCCAACC
>NZ_JBNGDN010000061.1:0-12162 GCF_049975065.1 Hydrogenovibrio sp. | reverse complement strand
TCTACCGGTGCGGTTCGTCAGCACTTGGAAGAAAACAAGTCTAACTTTGACCCACGTAAGTTCTTGAAAGCCGCAGAAGATGCCATGATGGGTATCTGTGAAGCGCGTTTCGAAGCGTTCGGTTGTGCCGGTCACGCCGATAAGATCAAGTCTCTTGGTCTGGAAGAAATGCAAGCTCGCTATGCAAACGGTTCTTTGGATCAGCGCGTTAAGTAAGTTAAACGCAAAGATTCAAACTCGAAAAGCCCGACTTTGGTCGGGCTTTTTTTATGTCTGCCCAAAAGTGAAGGGAGAAATGCAATGTGTATTGGAATTGGGCTCGCCTTGGCGTTTTTGCTGTGGTTTTACAGTGATGCGATGTTATCGGAATACGGGTTAACCGAGCAGATAGGGACAACCAGTATTGTGGTCGCCAATGGTTGGGAAATCGTTTGGACGCTCTGGCCGCTGGCGTTGTTGTTTATGGTGCTGGGTGGGGTCTTGGTGCTGCTGTTTTTGAAGGTTCGCGGAAGGCTGTCAGCAAAACGTTAAAGCTGGCCTGGGTAAACATGATAAGGCGTGTGGACGCTGGGATAAGCGACCAGCGACTGCAGATCGGTGAAGTTTTCCGGATCGGCGTTGTCGGACAGGTCGTTGAGCACGATTAAGGCAATCGTTTGATTCGCCGCTTCCAAGGCCCGGATCGTCAGTAAGGCATGATTCAGGCAGCCCAGCTTATTGCCGACGACGAGAACAACTGGCAGGCCTAAACGTTGAATTAAGTCCAGGTTATGTCCATCGGGCGTAAGCGGTGAATAAAGTCCGCCCGCGCCTTCCACCAACCGAAAGCGGCCTTTCGGCGCTTGGCAAGCCATTTCCAATTCGTTCAGTCCAATTGGTGCTCCGGCTTGCGAAATGGCACGCGCCGGTGAGATCGGGGGTTCAAAGCGATAAGGGCAGACCGTTTCCAAGTCGTCCGGGGTCTGGCTGGCGCGGTGTACCAAGTCGGCATCTTCCGATAGTAGGTGACCGTCCGGTTGCGGAAGACAACCCGAGGCAATGGGCTTTCTGGGCGAAATGGCCAGGCCTGGTCGTTTTTGCAAGAGATATTCCGCGATGCGGCAGGTGATGTAAGATTTGCCGATTTCCGTGTCGGTGCCTGTGATGAAGAAGCCGTCCGCGATACCAGCGTTTCGGTTCGATAAAGCAGGTAAATTGCTTAAAGACGCCGCGATAAAGACGTCCGCATAAGGAAGCAGTGAGTCGAACATAGGGTGCAAGGTGAGCCTTATGCATTTTCCATTAATCGAGCTTGGGCTTCTTGGTACTTCTGCAGCGTCATATCCACGACCTCTTGGGGCAGTTCTGGTCCGGGTGCGGTTTTGTTCCAGCCCAGTGATTCCAAGTAGTCGCGGATGTATTGCTTGTCGAAACTGTCTGGGTTTTTACCGACCTGATAGGTTTTGGCTGGCCAGAAGCGTGAGCTGTCTGGGGTCAGGGCTTCGTCGATCAAATGGATGACACCGTTTTCGTCTTCTCCGAATTCGAACTTGGTGTCGGCAATGATGATGCCGCGCTCCAGTGCGAATTCCGCGGCCATTTTATAGAGTGCCAAACTGTAGTCTTTCACCTGACGCGCCTTGTCTTCCCCGATCAGCTTCACCACGTCATCGTAAGCGATATTTTCATCGTGATCGCCGATTTCCGCTTTGGTGGATGGTGTGAACAGGGGTTCGGGGAGTTGCTCAGCTTTTTTTAAACCGGCCGGTAATTCGATGCCGCAGACGGTTTGGGTTTTCTTGTATTCTTTCCAACCGGAACCGACCAGATAACCGCGTACAATGGCCTCCACCGGCAGCGGTTTCAGTTTGCGCACAATCATGCCGCGCCCTTCCAGCGCTTGCAGTTCTTCAGGTGTCAAAAGATCGGCCAGTAGCAGGTCGCTGGCGAGTTGGTTCGGAAGAATGGACTCCGCCTTGTTCATCCAAAACAGCGCTGTGTCAGTCAGAATACGCCCTTTTCCTGGAATGGGAGTGGGGAGGACAACATCAAATGCTGAAATGCGATCTGTGGTGACAATTAACAGGTGCTTTTCGTCAATATCGTAAAGATCGCGCACCTTGCCACGATTAATCAAAGGCAAGCTCGTCAGGTCGGACTCATATAGTGGTTGCATGAAAGGCTCCTGTTCATTTTTTGGAAGGATCAGTCTGTTCCTGTACTGGCTTTCGGTCATTGTAAGGTAGGTTGATATGACCGTAACGTAATATCAGAACGGCCACTGCGATCATTAGCATGGTGCCTGCTACGGCAATCATTTCCCATTCGGTGAGGTTTTTCATGTCCAGTATCAGATAACGCGCTAGGGCGATAATGGCAATGTACATTGGAAAACGGATGGGCAGTTTTCCGGAGTCGAGATAGATGGCGACCATCGCAAGCACTTCCAAATAGAGAAATAACAACAACAGGTCGCCCAGCGTAACCTTCATGTTTTGAACCATAAACAAGACTTCTTGGATTCCGGCTATGATGGTGGCGATGGCGATGACGACCAGCCCAATGACTTCTGTCAAGCGGATGCCGCGCTTTAAATATCTGAGTTGTGGATAATGTTCCATAGTCATTCCTTAGTCGAGAGAGGGTCGCGCTATTCACCGACGGTGCGGTGAGAAAGGTGGCGATCGAATGAAACTGATTTTAAACGAAATAGCAGGGTAAGTTTAAAAAGATTTATCTCGTCTATTTCACGTCGCCCAAGGGTGAAATGTTTGAATAGGGGCGGTGAGCGCACGGCAGAATGTTTTCTTTTGTGCAGTGGTTTTGTCTGGTAAAATGCTGATATTCAATTTTAATGGAAATAAAGGGTTTATATCATGGCAAAGCATGAAAACTGGATTGCACCTTCCATCCTGTCCGCCGATTTCGCGCAGTTGGGTAACGATGTTAAAGACGTGATCGCCGCTGGGGCGGATGTGGTTCACTTTGATGTAATGGATAACCATTACGTTCCCAATCTGACCATCGGGCCATTGGTCTGCGAATCCTTAAAGAAATTTATGGATAAAGAAGGGGTGAAAGCGCCAATCGACGTGCACTTGATGGTCAAGCCGGTCGATCGCATTATTCCGGATTTCGCCAGCGCCGGTGCGGATTACATCACGTTTCATCCGGAAGCGTCCGAGCACATCGACCGTTCCTTGCAGTTGATCAAAGGCGAAGGCTGTAAAGCCGGTTTGGTCTTTAACCCAGCCACGTCTTTGAGCTACTTGGAACACGTTATGGATAAGATCGATATGATTTTGATCATGTCCGTTAACCCTGGCTTCGGCGGGCAGGCGTTTATTCCGGAAGCCTTGGAAAAATTGAAAGCGGCACGCAAACTGATCGACGAATCCGGTCGTGATGTTCGTTTGGAAATCGACGGTGGCGTGAAAGTGGAGAACATTGCCGAAGTCGCGGCCGCTGGGTGTGATACCTTTGTTTCCGGTTCCGGCATTTTCGGCAAAGCCAATGCGGCGGATGCTAATCGTTACAATACCGTGATTCAGCAGATGCGTGATGAGCTGGCGAAGGTCTAACGTTTTCAGTTAAAGCGGATAGTGCAGTTGCAAACGCCAGCTCTGTCTGGCGTTTTGCCGTTTTGAACAATGGAAAACTCAGATCCATCGGTTACGAGTTTTGAAAGAATAAATATTTGAATGATTGGAAGCCTAATTAGATGAGTCAACAAAAAATAAAACCGGGTTTTGTCCTGATCGATTTAGACGGTACTTTGATTGACAGTGTGCCGGATCTCGCTTATTGCGTCGATGAAATGATGAAGCAGTTGGACATGCCGTTACGCGGAGAAGACGCGGTGCGTAACTGGGTTGGAAACGGCGTTCAACGTTTAGTGGAACGTGCTTTGATTAATGATTTGGATGGCATGCCGGATCCCGATTTGATGGCCAAAGCCTATCCGCTGTATCTGTCGCTCTATCAGGAAAATACCTCCAAGCGCAGTTGTGTGTACGATGGGGTCATAGAGGGGCTGGATTGGATGAAAGCGCATGGTTATCGTCTGGCCTGTGTGACCAACAAAGCGGAAGCTTTTACGCTTCCTTTATTAAAAGACAAAGGGCTTTACGACTATTTTGAGGTCGTGGTGTCAGGCGATACTTGTGAAGAGAAAAAGCCGCATCCGATGCCGCTGCTGCATGCGGCAGAGCTGTTGCAAGTGACACCGGAAAATGCCTTGATGATCGGGGACTCTAAGTCCGATGTGAAAGCCGCACGAGCGGCTGGTTTTCACATTTTTTGTATGACTTACGGTTATAATCACGGCGAAGATATTCGAAATTACGAGCCGGATGCGGTGATGGATTCCTTTATGGAATTGTCGAATTATTTAGCGGCAGAATAATCCGCGCTAACACGAGTTTTAAAAGAAGATGCCCCGATTGTTGGATTACCTGAAAGCTTTTTTCCTAATTTTGACCAAGCCCTTTTGGTGCTCGTTTTCTGGACTGTATCGAACCTATTTATTGAAAAGGCTCGAAAGAGCCGAACGTTTGAAAGAAAAAGAGTCAGTACTCCATGAGTGATACCCACTTCCGTAACCTGTCTCGGCAGGGTTATAAAACCGCCCCGGTGATGCGAACCATCTTATCCGATTACGACACGCCCTTGAGTGTCTATCATAAGGTGGCCGCCCAGCCTCAAACCTACCTTCTGGAATCGGTTCAGGGCGGAGACAAATGGGGACGCTACTCGATTATTGGTTTGCCGTGCCGTAAGCGATTAGAAATCAGTGGTCACCAAATCACCTTGTTCGATGAGGGCGCTGCGGTAGAACAGCAGGTGTCCGATGATCCGCTGGCTTGGGTGGAAGCTTTTCAGTCTCGGTTTAAAGTGTTTAATCCACCAGGCCTGCCTACGTTTACGGGTGGGCTGGTCGGTTACTTCGGTTACGATACCGTGCGGTATGTCGAAGAGCGTCTGCGAGACACTGAGCCGACACGGGACGATATTCAAGTACCGGATATTCAGTTGCTGGTCTCGGAAGAGATTGTGGTGTTCGATAATCTCAGCGGTCAGGTGCATGTCATCGTACATGCCGATTTGTCGCAGCACAATGCCTATTCGCAAGCGCAAGCCCGCATCGAAGAAATCGTTACAATGATTAATCAGCCGATCCCTGTGCCGAATGATGTGCCGTGCGACTTTATTCCACAGGAAAGCGATTTTCAATCCAGTTTTGGTGAAGCGCCGTTTAAAGACGCTGTAGCAAAAATAAAAGAATACATTTTGTCCGGGGATGCGATGCAGGTCGTCATTTCGCAACAGATGTCGATTGACTTTAAGGCCTCTCCGATGGATTTGTATCGTGCCTTGCGTTATCTGAATCCGTCGCCCTATATGTTCTTCTTGGATTTTGGAGACCTTCAAGTCGTCGGTTCGTCACCGGAAATCCTGGTGCGTTTGGAAGATCACACCGTCACGGTGCGGCCGATCGCTGGTACGCGCCGCCGTGGTGTGACACTGGAAAAAGACAAGGCATTGGAAATCGATTTGCTGTCTGACCCGAAAGAGGTGGCCGAGCATTTGATGTTGATTGACTTAGGGCGTAATGACGTTGGTCGAATTTCCGATATTGGCTCGGTGACATTGACACAAAAGATGGTCGTTGAGCGCTATTCACACGTGATGCACATTGTTTCCAATGTCAATGGTCGTGCCAAGAAAGGCATGACACCGATCGACGTGTTGCGGGCGACCTTCCCGGCGGGCACCGTGTCCGGCGCGCCAAAAATCCGCGCCATGGAAATCATTGATGAGTTGGAGCCGGTCAAACGCGGCGTTTATGCCGGAGCGGTCGGTTATCTCGGCTGGCACGGCAATATGGATACCGCCATTGCGATTCGCACTGCGGTGATTAAAGACGGACGTCTGTTCGTGCAGGCCGGTGCGGGTATCGTGGCCGATTCGGTGCCGCAATCCGAATGGGACGAAACCATGAACAAAGGCCGCGCCATCTTCAAGGCGGTGGAATTCGTTTCCAAAGGGCTGAAGGCGGATAACCCTGATGTCGGGCATCGATAGTGTCGAAGGCGGAATAAATATGTTGTTGATGATTGATAATTACGATTCGTTTACCTATAACCTGGTGCAATACTTCGGTGAACTCGGCCAGCATGTCGATGTGCACCGCAACGATCAGATTGACCTGGAAACGATTGAGACCTTGAAGCCGGATTATCTGGTAATTTCCCCCGGTCCTTGTACGCCGAACGAAGCCGGTGTTTCGGTGGAAGCCATTAAACACTTCGCCGGTAAAGTACCGGTTTTAGGGGTTTGCCTCGGTCACCAGAGTATCGGTCAGGCCTTTGGCGGTAACATCGTTCGCGCCAAGGAAGTAATGCACGGCAAGACCTCGCCGGTGTATCATCACAATGTCGGGGTGTTCAATGGACTGCCAAATCCGGTGGAGACCACGCGTTATCATTCTCTAGTGATTGAGCAAGCCACCTTGCCGGACTGTCTGGAAATTACCGCTTGGACACAGAATGAAGCGGGTCAGATGGATGAAATCATGGGCGTGCGTCACAAGACCCTGCCGATTGAAGGGGTGCAGTTCCATCCGGAATCGATTTTGACGGATCAGGGGCATGCCATGCTGAAGAATTTTCTCGAACAAAAGGATCAGAAATCGGCTTGAAAGTCGGGGCGATTAAGAGGGGAGACTATGCAGTTAAAAGAATCGTTAGAACATCTATTGAAACATCGAGATCTAAGCTCCGAGCAAATGATTTCCGTTATGCGGCATATTATGTCCGGTGAAGCGACTCCCGCGCAAATCGGTGCTTTTTTAATGGCGTTGAGAATGAAAGGTGAGGCCATTGATGAAATTGCCGCCGCCGCACAAGTGATGCGAGAACTGGCGACGCCGGTACATATCTCCGATAAAACCCATCTTGTAGATACCTGCGGCACCGGCGGTGACGGTGCCAATACCTTCAATATTTCCACCGCTTCCGCCTTTGTGGTGGCCGCGGCCGGCGGTAAAGTCGCCAAACACGGTAACCGTTCCATCTCCAGTAAATCGGGCAGTGCCGACGTGTTGGAAGCCGCCGAAGCCAATCTGAACCTGAATGCAGACCAAGTGGCCGAATGTGTCGAGTCTGTCGGCGTCGGCTTTATGTTCGCACCCTTGCACCACAGTGCCATGAAGCACATGGTCAATGTCCGCAAGGAAATCGGGGTGCGAACGGTCTTCAACCTATTGGGGCCTTTGACCAATCCTGCTGAAGCGCCCGCGCAGGTACTGGGTGTTTATGACAAAGCCTTATTGCGGCCTTTTGCCGAAGTGTTGCACAAGCTGGGCGCACAGCACGTGATGGTGGTGCATGCCGATGACGGTTTGGATGAAGTCAGCATCGCCAGCCTGACCCAGGTGGTCGAATTGAAAAACGGTGAAATCACCGAATGGACCATTGACCCTTATGACTATGACATGGATCATCCGGATTTGGCTGACTTGGCGGTGGATTCCGCGCAAGACAGTTTGAACATCATTCATGCGGTGTTTGCCAACGATCACAGTGCGGCGGAAGACATCGTGTGCCTGAATGCTGGCGCGGCCATTTACGTGGCCGGATTGGCGCCCTCCTATCAGGAAGGCGTTGAGCGTGCGAAAATGGTGATTGCCGAAGGCAAGGCCCGTCAGAAACTGAACGAATTCATTCAAAAAACCCAAAGCTTCTTATAAGCGCCTTTAAACGAAAACGCCCAGGCCTGGCCGGTTTTGATATGACCGTTTGTGGGTCAACGTGCGGTTCGGATCGCATTGAAGCCGCCAGAGAAACCGATAAAAAGAATACAGTAAGAATAGAACCTATGAGCCAGACACCGGATATCCTGAAAAAAATCATTTTACGTAAGCTTGAAGAAATCCAGGCCGGTTGCGAGCGGATTCCATTGCGCGAAATGAAACAAAAAGCCTTGATGATGACCACTTCGCCAACACGAGGCTTTGCCGATGCGATGCAAGCCAAGTTGGACGCCGGTCAGTCGGCGGTGATTGCCGAAATCAAAAAAGCCTCGCCGAGCAAAGGCGTGTTGCGCGATCCCTTCAACCCGGTGGCGATTGCCCAAAGTTATGCCGAGCACGGCGCGGCCTGTTTGTCGGTGTTGACCGACCGGGATTTTTTCCAAGGCTCGAATGCGTATTTGCAACAAGTGCACGAGGCGGTGGATTTGCCGATTATTCGTAAAGACTTTATTGTGGACGACTATCAGGTGTATGAAGCGCGTGTCATGGGTGCCGACTGCATTTTGCTGATAGCCGCCGCCATCGGCGATGCGCAACTGTATGAGTTGACCGAAACCGCGATGCAACTGGGTCTGGACGTGCTGATTGAGGTTCACAACGAAGAAGAACTGGAGCGCGCCTTGCGCCTGCCGCTGCCGATGATCGGCATCAATAACCGCGATTTGCACACTTTTGATGTGTCACTTGACACCACCTTCCGTATGTTGGAAATGATCCCGGATGACCGAATTGTCATAACCGAAAGCGGTATTTTGGAACCTAAGGATGTGCAAGCCATGCGTGCCCATCAGGTCAACAGTTTTTTGGTCGGTGAAGCCTTTATGCGTGCTGAAAACCCCGGGGAAAAGCTGTCAACACTTTTCAGTTGAGTCGGTGCGGATACCTGCTTCCGGCGGCGGGCGCTAATCGCATGAAATATGAATGAAAATTCTGTTAAAAACACTTGCAACTTGGTGCAAAACCGGAATAATACCTTCTTCCTTTTTCACACAGAAACCTTCGGTTCGTCTTGACGGATTTTTAGGCAACAGACAGAAAAATGGTTATTGCCTCACGTGCGTGTTGCACGTGGCTGGGATTTACTGGAATCAGCCTTTGTTCAGTAAATTATATTTAATCATTCATCCGTATCACTTCTAATATTCTGTACGGGTGTTTCAATAAGGTGCCTCTTATGCCACATTCAGAAAACGTACTGGTCACGAGTAACGATTACTTTGAAGTCATCGAAAAAACAGCGGTGATTAATGACAACTGGCCGACACACGATCAAGCGATTGAAGACCAAACATTGGATCATTTTATTTGTCGTGATGGAAAAACCTTTGCCGGCACCCATTTGATTGCTGATTTTTGGGGCGCATCCGGCCTGGATAATCTGGAGTTAATGGAAAAAGCGTTGCGCGAAGGAGTTGAAAAAGCAAAAGCAACGCTGCTGCATATTCATTTGCACCATTTTACGCCCAACGGCGGCATTTCCGGTGTGGCCGTATTGGCCGAGTCGCACATCAGTGTCCACAGTTGGCCGGAACGGAATTATGCGGCGTTTGACGTTTTTATGTGTGGTGACTCCGAGCCGGAAAAAGCCATTGAAGTGTTAAAAGAAGCCTTTACGCCCGAACGAGTCGGTGTGGAAAATATTCTGCGGGGAGAAGTGATTGATGACTGAAACGCCCCCCACTTACCTGGAAACCCTCTATCCCGCTTGGGGGCAGCAGTTTGTGATGGATGAGGTGTTGTTTGAAGTCAATACCGGTCATCAGCATTTGGTCATTTTCAAAAATGAACAGTGGGGAAGGGTGATGGCGCTGGATGGCGTCATTCAGACCACCGAGAAGGATGAGTTTATTTACCATGAAATGATGACGCACGTGCCGATGTTGGCCCATGGGGACGCCAAAAAAGTGCTGATTATCGGTGGCGGTGACGGCGGTATTCTGCGGGAGGTGCTGAAGCACGAAACGGTGGAATCCGTCACCCAAGTGGAAATCGACCAGCAGGTCATTGATATGTGTGTGCAGTATTTACCGAATCATTCCGCTGGGGCTTTTTCCAACCCGAAAGCGACTATCGTGATTGCCGACGGTGTGGATTTTGTGAATGCCTGTACGGAAACGTTTGATGTGATTATTTCGGATTCCACCGACCCGATCGGGCCGGGCGAGGTGCTGTTTACGTCCCGCTTTTATCAGGGGATTCAACGTTGCCTGAATGTCGGCGGAGTCTTTGTCGCACAAAATGGTGTCAGTTTTTTACAAACTGATGAGGTTAAAACCACGTTTAACCGTTTATCGCCTTTATTTAGGGAAACCACGTTTTATGCGGCGGCTGTTCCCACTTATGTGGGTGGCATCATGACATTTGCCTGGGCGACTGACAATCTGGCGTTAAAAGAAGTGGATGTGGCTGTTTTGGAGGCGCGTTTCAGACAACAGAAGCTGAAAACGCGGTTTTATACACCGTCATTGCATCAAGGCAGTTTTGCCCTACCGCAATACATATTGGATGTTTTGAAAAATGGATAAGCAGTCAATTGTCGAGCAGTTTGCCGAAGAATCCCACCCGGATTTCTTGCAGGAGTTCGATCGCGCCAGCTTGGAAGAGCTGGTTGCAAAGCACGAAACCCCGTTTATGGTGCTGGATCTGGAAGAGGTGGATTATCAATACAAATCTCTTCAAGCCGCCTTGCCGGGAGTGAAATTGTTTTATGCCTTAAAATCACTGTCGCACCCTGAGTTAATTAAACGCCTGAAAACATTGGGCTGTCAGTTTGATCTTGCCACCAGTGGTGAGGTGGCGCTGGTGGAGTCGCTCGGAGTGAAAGGCGAACAGTGCATTCACACGCATCCGATTAAAAAGGATAAAGAGATTCAACGCGCTTTGGCGTTCGGTTGTACTCGCTTTGTGGTGGATAACTTTGAAGAAATTAAAAAGTTTTACCCCTATGCCGGTCAGGTGGAGTTGATTATTCGCGTGAGCTTTCGCAGTAAGCAAGCGGTGGTGGACTTGTCACGCAAGTTCGGCTGCTCGCTGGAAGAATTGCCTTTGTTGGTGGACATGGCCAATGGAAATGGTCTGGAGGTGGTGGGGCTGTCGTTTCATGTCGGTTCGCAATCACTTTCACCGGTGACGCAAGTGAATGCCATTCGTTCCAGCATTGCGGCCATGAAAGTCATGAACAGTGTGAATTGGAAGTTTCTCGACATTGGCGGCAGTTTCCCGGTGTCCTATCAGGAAGAGGTCATGCCGATTGCCGATTTTTGTGCCCCGGTGATGGAGGCGCTGTCCGAACTGCCGGAGCACATCGAAGTCTTTGCCGAGCCGGGTCGTTTTATTTCTGCGCCAACGATGATTGAAGTGGTGTCGGTGGTCGGTAAGGCCAAACGCGGTGCCCGTACTTGGTATTATCTGGATGATGGAGTTTACGGCGGTTTTAGCGGTCAAATATTCGATCATGCGTCTTACCCGATTGCCCCTTTAAAGCCGTTTGATCCTCTGGGAGAGTTTTTTCCAAGCGTGCTCGCAGGCCCCACTTGCGATTCCATTGATGTGGTGGCCGAAGACATCGAGTTGCCGGAGCTGGAAGTGGGGGATATTTTGGTCGGCAAGCGGATGGGGGCTTATACGTTGGCGTCAGCGACGGAGTTTAACTTTTATCCCAAACCGAAAGTGGTGGTGGTGGAAGATATTTTTGACCCAGAGACCGAAGCGTTTTAAGGTAAAATCTTACGAAAAGCGAACCGAAGGAAGGTGATATGACAGCTAAGGTGACCTGGCAAGGCGGCATGGCGTTTGAAGGCACAACCCAAAGCGGCCACAGCGTTTTGATGGATGCCGCGCCGGAGGTGGGGGGCGAAAACAAAGGTGCCCGTCCGATGGAGATGGTGCTGCTGGGGTTGGGCGGTTGCACCAGCATCGATGTGATGATGATGTTGCAGAAAAGCCAGCAGGAGGTCACCGATTGCCAGGTGGAGATCGCTTCCGAACGTTCCGACACCATTCCCAAAGTGTTCACCAAGATTCATGTCCACTTCAAAGTGAGCGGTCGGGATTTAAACCCTAAAAAGGTTGAACGGGCGGTGAACTTATCGGCGGAAAAATACTGCTCTGTGTCGAAAATGCTTGAGCATTCCGTTGAGATGCGTCACGACTTCGAAATCATTGAGGTTTGATCCGCTGAGCGAGCGTTAATGTAAATCAACGCAGTTCATTAAAACGCCCAGGCCTGGTAAGTTAACGTTTGCCAGGCCTGGGCGTTTTTTCGTTTCAGGCCGCTGGTTAAATCAGTCCAGTTCCGCCATTTTTTTCAACACCGCCAAGAAGGCTTGGCAGGCTTCGATGGAGGCGGTTTCGCTCATAGTGTGGTAGCC
>NZ_JBNGDN010000060.1:0-12602 GCF_049975065.1 Hydrogenovibrio sp. | reverse complement strand
ATTTTTTTATTTCGACGTTTTGACGCGTGTGCTTTTAATTTAGCTATTCTGGCTATTCGGGCTTAAATAAGTGAATGATTTTAGTTTGAAAAAACCTTGAAAACGTTTATAATGCCGCACTTTCAGTTTATTAAAAATTATTAACAATCTGAATTTCCTTGCTTCATCGGCCGGAATCGCGCCGGGAAGCTGACTTTTAATCCATAAGGAGATCCATAAATGCGTCATTATGAAGTCGTATTTCTAGTGCACCCTGATCAAAGTGAACAGGTGCCTGCCATGATTGAGCGTTACCGCGGTCTGATCGAAGAAAACGGCGGTGCCGTGCATCGTCTGGAAGACTGGGGGCGTCGCCAGCTCGCCTACCTCATCAATAAAGTCCACAAAGCCCATTACATTCTGATGAACATCGAATGCGATCAAGCCACGCTGGACGAGCTTGATAATCTGTTCTATTACAACGATGCGGTATTGCGCAATATGTTCATCAAGCGTAAAGAAGCGGTGACAGAGCCATCGGCGATGGCCGCTCAGAAAGACGATAAGCGTAGAGGAGAGTAATCATGGCTAGAGGTTTTGGAAGAAAAAAATTCTGTCGTTTTACCGTGGATGGTGTCAAAGAGATTGACTATAAAGACCTGGACACCCTGAGAAGCTATATTACGGAAACCGGTAAAATTGTACCGAGCCGCATTACGGGAACCAGTGCGAAATACCAGCGTCAGTTGGCTACGGCCATCAAACGCGCACGTTACCTAGCGTTGTTGCCTTACACGGATCAGCATAAGTAATCGGATCTTTTAGTTGGAAATAAAGCGAAGGACAGATCATGCTGAGTGTCGCCAATTATGTCATGAAAGGGCCGATGCAAGCGTATATTGCGATTCTGCTCCTGTCGGCACTGACGGTCTGGATCGCACCGTTCGGCGTCTTGGTCGGGGCGATCATCGCGCTGGTCACACTTCGCGTCGGTGAGCAGGAAGGGTTAAAGGTTCTGGCGGCGGCCATGGTCGTCAATCTGGGACTCAGCTTTGCCATGTCCGGTTCCATTTGGCCTGGCCTGGTCAGTGTCATGGAATATATGCTGCCGATCTGGCTGTTAAGCTGGGTGTTGCGAAACACCGGTTCCATGGCCTTGAGCCTGACGCTGGATATGCTGCTGGTGGGGGGCGGTGTCATTGCCTTTCATTTAGCCGTTGGCGATACCACGGTTTGGTGGCAGTCGGTGATGACTGAGTTTGTCAAACCGGTGTTTGACCAGGCCGGTACCCCTTACCCGGAAGCCATGTTGGCTGAGTTGGTTCAGGTGGCGACCATGCTGCTGGCGATGTTTGTGGTGCTGCTGTGGTTTGCCATCGTGCTGTTGGGACGTTGGTGGCAGAGTGCCTTGTATGTGCCGGGGCAGTTTCGTGCCGATTTCTATGAAATTCGGTTGCCGAAAGGATTGGCAGGCTTGGCGGTTCTGGTGGCCTTGGTCGGGCTGTTTACCCAAAGCGATCTGATTCAGGACTTGTCCGGTGTGTTAATGGCCGGGCTGCTGTTTCAGGGCTTGGCGGTGGCGCACCACACGGTCAATAAGCGCCAGATGAGCACTTTTTGGCTGGGCGGTTTGTATGTGCTTCTGTTTTTATTTCCACAGGCCATTTTAATTTTAGCAACCATCGGTTTGATTGACATTTGGGTGGATATTCGAAACCGGTGGACAGAGGCCGAGTAGGGCCTAAACGCATTTAACTTTAGAGGGTTAATCATGAATGTTATTTTACTTGAAAAGGTTCAGAACCTGGGTTCTTTGGGCGATCAGGTGACTGTTAAGTCCGGCTTTGCGCGCAATTTTCTGATTCCGCAGGGTAAAGCCAAGCCAGCCACCAAAGAAAATATCGCTGAGTTTGAAGCGCGTCGCGCTGAGCTTGAAAAATTGGCCGCGCAAGCTTTGGCTGACGCCCAAGCGGTTTATGAAAAAATGAACGGTGTGGTGGTGACCATTGAATCCGTTGCGGGTGACGAAGGTAAGTTGTTTGGTTCCGTTGGCACCGCAGACATCGCCGATGCGCTTTCCAGTCTTGGTTTTGAGGTTGAGCGTAAGAATGTGCGCATGCCAGAGGGCGCGATTCGTTTCGTCGGCACGTCTGAGTTTGACGTGGAGCTGCACTCTGATGTGGTCGCTTCTATCACGGTAGATGTAAAAGCCGCCGAGCACTGATTCGACCGGCTTTGTTGCGGACACCTTCACATCCCTGTGAAAAGGTGTTTCAAGCTTTAAAAGCGAGGCGTGGCCTCGCTTTTTTTATGTCGGCGATTCGATGCCGATGCTTTTGAGGTGGATGATTCAGCCTCTCCCTGAAACGGGTTTCAACGCAATTTAGCCACTCGGAAAAACGCTTTAAAACCTGTCTTTGCCGTATAATATGGGGTTTCCAGAATCGTGAGGCGTGTGTTGTTGCGCCGCGGATTTTGCGGTATTCATGATGTTTTATCGCTTATGATCGCTTATGACCGCATAGGGTTCTCTGAATTCTTGTTAATCCCCAGTGGGTTTGTACCAAATGACTGAAGACGATTTTTTTAAAACGCCGCCCCATTCGATTGAGTCTGAACAGGCGGTGATCGGCGGCTTGTTATTGGACAATGAAAAGCTGGCCGATATTTCGGCTCTGCTGATGGTGGATGATTTTTACACGCTTCCGCACCGCCTGATTTATGATGCGATTCTCGAACTCAGTAACCGTAACACGCCGTTTGATGTGGTGACGGTCATTGAAATGCTGGCGTCCAGAGGACAATTGCAAGAGGTAGGCGATAAGACTTATTTGATTGATTTGGTGACCAATACCCCCGGTTCCGTCAATATCCATTTTTACGCTCAAACGATTCGTGACAAGTCGATCCTCCGTTCCTTGATCGCCGCGTCGAATGAGATTGCTGAAGCCAGTTATTTTCCCCAAGGTAAAGACATACGCGATGTGTTGGACTTTGCCGAGTCCAAAGTGATGAGCATCGCCGAGCAGGGTGCCAATAAACAACGAGAATACCAGACGATACAGCCGCTGCTTCAAAAAGCGGTGATGACGATTGACGAGCGTTTTAATAATGATGGTGGTCTCACTGGGCTGGCGACAAAATACACGAAATTTGATGAGTTGACATCCGGTTTACAGAACGGCGATTTGATTATTGTCGCTGGGCGTCCATCAATGGGGAAAACCACGTTTTCGATGAACCTGGCCGAGAATATCGCTTTGCAAAATCATCCTGTTGCGGTTTTCAGTATGGAAATGCCCAGTGAGCAGCTGGTGCTGAGAATGCTCAGCTCGGTAGGGCGAATCAAAGCCGACCGCATCCGTACCGGGCGAATGGAGGGGGAAGATTTTACCAATTTGACCCGAGCCGCGGGTCAGTTGGCAAAAACCCAGATTTACATCGACGACACCCCTGCATTACGCATCACCGATTTGCGTGCGCGTGCCAGACGCATCGACAAAGACATTCGCGATGCCCAGTTAAAAGCCGCTAAAGCGGAACTGGAAGCGCGTGAGGCGGCGGCAAAAGAAGCGGGTAGAAGCCTTCAGGAAAGTGAACGCCTGGTGCCGGAGGACGCGGTGACCGGCTTGCGCTTGATTGTGATTGACTATCTGCAACTGATGCGAGGTTCTACCAACACCGACAACCGTGTTAATGAAATTTCTGAAATATCCCGTGGCTTGAAAGCCATTGCCAAAGAGTTGGAGCTTCCGGTTATCGCGCTGTCACAGCTCAGTCGTAATCTGGAGCAACGCCCTGATAAGCGCCCGAAAATGTCGGATTTGCGTGAATCGGGCGCCATTGAGCAGGATGCGGATTTGATTTTATTTATCTATCGGGATGAAGTGTACAATCCCGATGTCGATAATGAGCGTAAAGGTGAGGCGGAGATTATTGTCGGTAAACACCGAAATGGCTCGCTGGATACGGTGTATTTGACCTTTTTGGGTGAGTACACCAAATTTGAAAATCACATACGTCTTGAGGCAACTGAACAGTATTATTAGCCTGAATAGCCCCTAGATTCGTGAATGATTCTTATGAATCGAACCCGACCGTGAAAGACGACGTGTGCCCGAACTGTGGTTGAATTTCACCGTGAAAACCGTTTCACTGATTTGATTACGTCCCGTAAAGAGTGACTCATTATGCCGCTTTATCGCCCAATCCAGGCCTGTATTCACCTGTCGGCCTTTCAGCATAACTTAAATGTAGCACGCACCTTGGCACCGCAATCCAAAGTGTTGGCAATTGTAAAATCCAACGGCTACGGTCACGGTATTGAAACTGTGGCGCGTGAATTGGCGCAAGCCGATGGGTTTGGGGTGGCCTCCATTGATGAAGGGATGGCTTTGCGGCAAAGAGGGTTTTTACACCCAATAGTGTTGTTGGAAGGGGTGTTTTCCGAAGCGGAATGGCCGCTGGTCGCGCAACACCGGTTGGAAGCCTCGCTGCATAACTGGCAACAGCTTGAATGGTTGCAGCGCAGTCGCATCCGAACGCCGCTGACTCTGTGGCTGAAAGTGGACACCGGCATGCATCGCTTGGGATTTGAGGTGTCGGAATTGGATAAGGTGCTGGCCGCTGTGGAGGCGCTGCCGATGCCGGTTCAGGTCTGCTGGATGTCGCATCTGGCATCGGCGGAGGAATCGGAAGCCTTTTCGATGCAGCAATTTTCGGTTTTTGAAAAAATGACGGCCGCTCGTTCTGATATGAAAAGCCTGGCCAATTCCGCCGCGATCCAGCGTTATCCGCAAATGCATTACGATTGGGTGCGCCCCGGCATTATGTTGTATGGGGCGGGTGCGGAAGCACGATTGGGATTGCAGCCCACTATGAGCCTCATTTCAAAAATCATCAGCCTAAAATGGGTGCCTGCCGGGGAGTCGGTCGGCTATGGCCAGGCCTGGGTTGCGCCGCGCCGCAGTTTGATTGCGGCGGTGGCGGCGGGCTATGGGGATGGGTATCCGCGTTGTGCGCCCGCCGGTACACCGGTGCTGATCCATGGGCAACGAATGCCGATGGCCGGGCGGGTGTCGATGGACATGCTTTCCGTGGATGTCACCGAACTCGCGGAGCGGGTGGCCATCGGAGACAGTGCCATTTTATGGGGGCAGGGGTTGCCGGTGGACGAAATCGCCCAGGCCTGCGGCACCATCGGCTATGAACTCTTGTGCAATGTCACCCAGCGAGTGCCGCGGCTGGACTGTGAGCAGGTGGGTTAAATCGGCATGAGTTGTATTGAATGATGTTGAATCATGTTGAATCCTGTTGAATTCAAGTAAGGAAAAATTGGTGTCCAAGGACAAACAAACTCACGAAGCTGAAAAGCGCATTGAAATCGCCGCCACCGAGCGAGGCTACGACGGTTTTTTTAAAATCGACCGTGTGCATTTTCGCCACACCTTATATCAGGGCGGTTGGTCGCCTTGGATTGATCGTGAATTGTTTGGGCGCGGTCAGGCCGTGGTGGTATTGCTGTACGATTTGGCCGCAGAACAGGTGGTGTTGGTGGAACAGTGTCGCGCCGGTGCCTTGCCGCAAGCACTGGAGCAAAATGACCAGGCCTGGTTGATTGAGCCAGTTGCAGGGATGATTGACGAAGGCGAAACTCGCCTAGCGGCCTGCGCGCGCGAGGCTTATGAGGAAGCCGGTGTCTCCGAGGCGACGTTTGAATTCATTTGCGAGTTTTACCCCAGTCCGGGCGGCAGCAGCGAAATTCTGCATCTGTACGCGGCGGCGGTGGATTCAACCGCCTTGCCCGAGTTTGGCGGTCAAGCCGATGAAGTGGAGGATATTCGTTTGGTGAAACTGGACTTTGAAACGGCGCTGGCATCTTTGCAACAGGCCAAATTCAATGTCGCCAGTACCATTATTGCCTTACAATGGCTGTTTTATCAGAAACTTGGTTAACTATGTTGTGTTTATTTCGAAATTCCCGAATTGCGTTTCCGTTAAGTTGGCTGGTGCTGGCATTGAGTCTGGCAGGCACGTTTTATTGGCTGCACTTTGCCTTTATTGAAAAGGCGTTTTTAGCGAAAATGCTGGCCGGTGAAGCGCTGTTTGTTGATTTACTGCTGGGGTTGCCGGTGGTGCTGGTGTTTGCGTTGGTCATTTACGCGATGATTTTCTGGAGCCTGAAAGTGGTGATTATCTTTCTCTGGCCGAGTCAGATTATTCAGTTACCCAATCCAACGCATGAATTGAGTGACGAATTGGATCCCAGCCTTGAAGAAGACTATTGGCAGCGGGATGAAGCAGATCGTCCAGACGCCGAATCGCCGAATCGGCCAAATCAGCTTAATCAGCCGTCACACCAAGAGTCGAGCTCAAAACGTGATGCGTCTCACTGAGTTGAATGATGGCGGTGTCTGAGCCACTGGCGCTCTACCGGCAGGAGCTTAAACAGCTGATTCGCCTGGCTTGGCCGATTCTGTTGGCGCAGCTGGCGTTAACCGGTTTGGGCGTGGTGGACACCATTATGTCAGGGCGGGTTGGCACCGATGATTTGGCGGCCATCGGCTTGGGCACCAGCCTGCTGTTGCCAGTGTTTATGATCTCGACCGGGGTGCTGCTGGCTTTAACCCCGTTGGTGGCGCGGCAGAAGGGGCGGCAGGCCTGGGGAAATGTGACGCAATATTTGCATCAGGCCATCTGGGTATCCGTACCGCTGGGACTGGCGTCCATGGCGATTTTAATGAATCTGCAATGGGTACTGGACTGGCTGACTTTATCGCCAAACGTCTATCAGCTCACGGCTGACTATCTGTATTACATTGCTTTCGGCCTGCCCGGCATCGCGCTGTATCAGGCATTTCGATTTTTCTGGGAAGGTCTGGGGCTGACGTTGCCGACCATGGTCATCAGCGTGCTGGCGTTGCTTCTCAATATACCGCTGAATGCAATGTTCATTTATGGTTTCGGATCCATAGACGCCTACGGCGCCGCCGGGTGTGGGATTGCTTCGGCCATCGTGATGTGGTCTATGCTGCTGGGCGCAATCGGTTATGTGGTGGCGTCTCGTCACACCGCACATCTGGTTCAATTGCGCCGCCGCGAATTCCAGCGCCCAAGCTGGTCTTTGGGCGTGCGCGACCTGCTGGCGCTGGGCGTGCCCAATACCTTGGCGTTGCTGTTTGAAATCAGTATGTTCAGCTTTATTGCATTATTCATTGCCAAGCTGGGTGCGGTGGTGATTGCCGCGCATCAGGTGGCGATCAGTTACACTTCCATCGTGTTTATGATTCCGTTGAGCATCGCAATGGCGATTACCGTTCGAACCGGGCTGGCGTATGGAAAAGCGAGTCTGCCCGATTTGAAACGGAGCCTGTTCACCGGCATTGGTTTTTCAGCCCTGGTCAGTTTGATGACCGCACTGGCCACTTATCTGGGGATGCACCTCATTGCTTCTTTTTACACGCCGGATATTGAGGTGATTGCGCTGGCCGCCACCTTGCTGGCGCTGGCGGCGCTGTATCAGTTTTTCGATGCCGTGCAAGTGGCGTGTGCAGGGGCTTTGCGGGGCTTGCACAGCACCCAGGTGATTATGGTGGTGACCTTTATCAGTTATTGGCTGATCGGTCTTGGGCTGGGGTATTATCTGGCGTTTAATGGCATCAACGGGTCGCCCCTTGGCGTGGTCGGTTTCTGGTATGGTATTGTCATTGGTCTGACATTGGCGGCGTTTCTGTTGTCGATAAAACTCTATTACCGCGTTGTTCGATTGGTTGAAAAAGGGGAGCTGCAATGAAATCAATGCCATCAACGTCAACGGCCGCCGAACAATCATTTTGCCTTTGCGGTCGCAAAGTGCCTTATCGTGACTGCTGTGAACCCTTTCATCTGGGTCGAGCTTGGCCGGAAACCGCCGAACAATTGATGCGGTCGCGTTATGTGGCTTATGCCCTGCACCTTAAAGACTACCTGTTGCAAACATGGGATCCAAGCACGCGCCCCAGCGATTTCACCTTTGATGAAAATTTACACTGGCAGAAGCTGCGCATACTCAAAACCAAACGTGGCCGAGCACAAGATAACACAGGGTCGGTGGTGTTTCGTGCTGAATATTGTTTAAAGGACGGTGGCTTGAATGGTCAGCCGGACAGGGTTGATTCTTCTGGTTCGGTTATCGAAAAGGGCGTAATGACCGAAAAGAGTCGCTTTGTACGCGACCATCGCCAGTCCGGTGCGCCCTGGGTTTATTTGGATGGCGAATTATCTTGAGAAACGCTTTGAGCCGTGCCGTTTTCGTTGGACGATGTTTCTGAGTGTTTATCCGGTTGGGAGGCTTCCGGGTTTTTAAAAACACCATGCAACCACCACATAGCCAAGCCCACAATGGTGACACTGACCAACACCATGCCGATGGTAATCAATAAAGCGGAACCGACATCTTCTAACCCAATACTGTACATAGTTTTTTTATCCTTAATCCGGTCGGCGCTTCGATACCGAATCCGTAAATATCCCTTTGCAAAGGCCGTGTAACATTCTACAATACGAGAGCGATTGAGATTCAACTAATCGCGCCCAGAAACGAAACCCAACACAAAGAAATTGTCGAATGGCGCAAACCATCTCAGAACTGGAAAAAGAAAGAGCCGAATTACTCAAAGTCATTCAAAGTCAGGCTCAGCAAAGGTCTTCAAGCCGTCAAGGCGATTCGCAGGCCACAGAACATTCACTTACAGATTGGCTTTCAGCCGCAGAGGAAGTTATGCCCAGTACTCCCAAAAGACCCAACGCCCCTCAAAACGACAAGCCCGCCAAGTCGAAAGCGAGCAAAGCGTCCTTTTTCGGTGTCATCATTATGCTGTCGCTGTTATTGACCATTTTAGGGGTGCTGTACATTGCTTACACCAGCATCAATAACGAGCTGAAAAAAGTGCTCGCCGTTAATGAACAGGCCATGAGTGAAGTGAGCTTGCTCAAAGAAGGCATGAGCGAGCTGCAAAAAAACATGGCCTCCGGCGGCCAAGGCGAACTGTTCGAACAGCTGCAGCAGCGGGTTAAACTGTTGGAGGCTGAAGTGCAACGTTTGAAAAATCAACCGGTCGTCGTCACCGAAACACAAGAAACCCTGCAAACTGAACCCCTTTCCGCGGCCCCCACTCAGCTCCCCCCCAATGTGGTGACCACCGAAATACTGGAACAGAAACTTCAGGAATACACTTTGGGTTTGGATAAAAAACTGGAAGTCATTCTTAAACGTCTGGCGCAAGCCCCAGCCAGTCAACCTGAGACCGCTGAAGTGGCGATACGCGAAGAAGTACAGCAGGCGCTGGAAGTGCCGCAACCGGTCGAACCCAGCGTGAAACCGCTCAAGCAACCGGTGGTGCGTTTGGTGGAAACCGTGCAAGCCCCCGCTGAACCGGAAGCGGCGCCACCGGCTCAAAACTTCACCGGCGACGTCAAGTGGTTGGTTGAAGAACCCGCGCTCAATTACACCTTGCAACTGGCCAGCATGCAAGAACGCAGCTCCGTGGAAAAAATGATTCGTCAAAAAGGGCTGGAAGGCGCACGCATTATCCCGATGGAGCGCAAAGGCGAACCCTATTTCGTGCTGTTAACCGGCAGCTACGCCTCACGTTCCGAAGCCGACAGCGCCGCCAAACGCTACAAAAAAGATTTCGGTATCGCCCCCTGGGTTCGCAAAATCAAAGACTTAAGCAGCAAAGTACAATAAGACCGCCAAGGCCGCTTATCCACCAGGCCTGGGCAGAATCAACAAAGCCGCACTCGGCTAAAAATTCACCGAAAAACGTTTGACTTGTTGCCGAATACTCACTATAATTCGCGCATCTTTTTTCACAACGCCAGTGTGATGAAATTGGTAGACATGACGGATTCAAAATCCGTTGCTAGTGATAGCGTGGCGGTTCGAGTCCGCCCACTGGTACCATCTTTCTCGTATATCTATATACGACCGTAGCTCAGTTGGTTAGAGCACCACCTTGACATGGTGGGGGTCGGTGGTTCGAATCCACTCGGTCGTACCAATTTTCCACTTAAACAATAAATAAAAAGAGACGTTTAGCGATTATGGCGTTTGCAACCACGTCAGCGCGGCTTGCTCGTCTTCAAAATACTCGATGTCACCGGAATAATTGGGGGCGGAGTAAAATTAAATCTGACTTATAAACCTTCATTCAAGTCATCGTAAAAACCGCCAGGCCTGGTGGTTTTTAATGATTAAAACCCACTAATTAAAAAATCCAGTGCAGAAACTATATCGGTATGTAAATGGGATAGGGAGCCAATCGGGTCTCCGAGTTCTTTTATTGGGATTGAGCCCAGTTGATGCGTCATTAAAATTAGCTTTTCGCCCGCAAATTCAATGACGGGTGACAGTCCTTTGATTTGCATTGTGGAATAGTTCGTAGAACGTGCTAACGGGATAACAACTCGACTGGGTAAGTCTTCCAAAATGGGATGTTGAATATCAATCAGGTAAGGATAAGCTTCATTGTCGCCAGACGTGTTTTGATAAACGGTAAATTGCGACATTAAAATACTCTGTGCTTTCTGCCAAAGCAGCCGTTTTGGCCGATAAAATCGCAATTCGCTTTAATGGCGTCGGCATTTTCTCTTTTCCAGTCTTCTTGCGTTTGTTTGACAAGAAGTTCTTTTAAAGCTTCTTCCAGCGTTGAGGATAAGTTGATGCCTTGCGCTTTTGCTTTTTGCAATAAGTCGCTGTTGATACTGAGGTTCGCCGCTTTTTTAGAAGCGTTGATGTCATAAAGATGAGCCATATTCAACTCCTGTTAAATAGGTGGATGCGCATGATTATACGCATTAGCACAAAAGCAATCAATGTTTCAGTGACTTATGGCTAGAGAGAAAAAAGGGGTGCTACCCTTTAATTAAAATCAATCGAGTCTGACCCATTGCATTGATTTTAATAACCAGAAATTTTAGGGGTCAAAGTCGCTTGCGGTGTTTAATGATCTATTCACCGCAAATTTTGCATGGAATAACGGTATAATCAGCGCATAATAATTGAAAACTACTCAAAAGGTCCAGCCTATGTGGTTATGGCAAGAACCCGATTTTCCAAACTTTACCTGGAATGAAGCGGATATTCTCAAAATTATTGCTGAAATTCGCTATCAGCAAGGATTATTGCTCGGACGAATTCAAGATGTTGGATTTGAAGAAAAAGGATCTGCCATCATTGAAGCTCAAACCCAAAACGTTATTAATTCAGCCTTAATCGAAAACGAGCACCTCTCGTTATCGGATGTCAGATCCTCAATCGCCAGACATCTTGGATTCCAAAAAGATTATCAAAAAGCCGACAGAAAAACAGAAGGCATGGTTGAAATGCTATTGGATGCCACCGATCAGTCCGATAAGCCTCTGACCAAACAACGTTTGTTTGGGTGGCATAACGCCTTATTTCCAGATGGATTTAGTGGCATACATGCCATCACAGTTGCTCAATGGCGAGAAGAATATGCTGATCCCATGCAGGTCGTCAGTGGAATGGGTGATCGCTTGCGAGTGCATTTTGAAGCCCCACCTGCCAGCCGAGTAGAGAGCATGATGCAGCAATTTTTTGACTGGGCAGAAAATGAAGCATTAGAAGCATTAGACCCGATCATTAAATCCGGTATAGCGCATCTTTGGTTTTTAACGATTCATCCGTTTGAAGATGGCAATGGCAGAATTGCGCGTGCGATTTCTGATGCCTTCTTAAGTCAATCCGACGGGGTTAAACAGCGTTTTTACAACCTCTCGTCGCAAATTCAAAAGGACAAAAAGAATTATTACAAAAGGCTGCAAATGCAGCAGCGTGGCGATTTAGACATCACCCCTTGGCTAACTTGGTATTTAAACGCGGTTGAATTAGCGCTTAAATCCGCAAATCACAACCTGAATCAAATCTTGTTCAAAAGCCAGCTTTGGCAAAAAATTAACAACCAGCAAAGCGTCAATGAACGACAAAAAATCATCATTAATCTGATGTTGTCTGCGGATTTTAAAGGCAATATCAACACATCCAAATATGCCAAGCTCTGTAAATGCTCACCCGACACGGCGCTCAGGGATATCAATCAGCTTAAAAAACGAGGGATTTTAATAAAGAACCCCGAAAACAAAGGACGTAACACCAGTTATTTTCTAACAAACAGTTGGGAACTCATTGATAAATAAAATCGCACACAAAAGGGAGTGTCAATACTAGACTTTTCTCTTTAGCTTGCTTAACCGGAAAAACAAACGCACAAATAAAAGGGTGGGATAATGCCTTCGTGGTTAAAGACGGCATTGAAACAGGCGAGCCAAACGAAATACCATGTGATTGCTTGGATTCATCTATTAAATCAAGCGGTAGCGCACTCACAACAAGAACGGCCAGGCCTGGTGAAATAATCAAAACCATGCGTCATCTGATCAGACAAGACAGGCTGGCAGGCGACCCCATTGGAGACAGCGGCAACGAGAAAAATTAAATTTACTCTGACACCTTTATTTAGCTTAACATTTAGTATAAGGCACTTTTGCCTTGTAATTTTATATTGATGTGCCTTTCAGGTATTTAGGCTCTTATATTGAGTCAAACCTGTTATTTTGACAGG
>NZ_JBNGDN010000059.1:0-12609 GCF_049975065.1 Hydrogenovibrio sp. | reverse complement strand
TAACCACCAGGCCTGGGGAAAAAGCGTTTAACCACAGAGTCACAGAGTCACAGAGTCACAGAGGTTTTTTGAACAGGCTTGGGGAAAACGGCTTTTTGAACCACGAAGACATTTATGCCTTCTGGGATGTCGCAGTAGGCGTTCCCACTGGAACAGTGGGAACGAGGGTCTCTTTTTATTCATAGTGTGTCCACATGCGATAGACCTTAATCAATTTTGCCTCTTCAACAACTTCGTACACGAGTCGGTGCTGTTTATTAATCCGGCGGCTGATCATGCCTTTAAGTTCCCCTTGCAGGTATTCAAACGCAGGTGGATAAACCAGTGGGTCTTTTTGAATACGCTCAAATAAACTCAGCACCTTAGGCTTTAGCCCTGATGCCGCGAGCTTTTTGGCATCCTTTTGGGCTTGAGTCATAAAAACCAGTTGATACATTACCAATCCAGTTGATTGATTGAAACACCTTGCTGCTGGGGTTCTTGTCGCGCTTGTTGCAAGCTTTCAACCATGCCATCAATACTGCGCAAATAGGCATCGTCCGAGAGGCTTTCATCCAGCTCAACAATTTTGACTTCATTTGCCGCAAAATGCTGAAGCAACCACATGAACTTTTCACTCACTTGATCGTCAATTTGCAAAGTAAGAGTTTTCACTTGTGTAAGGCTCCTGATTTAAGCTATCTGTTGGATTATACGTTAAATGAATTTTGGCTGGGGTTTGAAGCCGTGCCAAACGGCATGAGACCTGAAGAGTCAACCCTTCGGCTTCGCTGTGGATGACAGTCCATGGTTCCAAATAACTCTGTGCCTCTGTGACTCTGTGGTTCTAATCTTTTTGTGGTTCCAATCTTTTTACCAGGCCTGGTGAAAAAGTGGGTTTTTACCACGAACGCACTTTGTCGCCGATTTGAATTAAGCCGTCCTTGGCGAGCACTTCCGCCACGGCAAAGCGGGATTGAATGCGCTTTATTTTCAAAAAGCCGCTGGGTTCGGAATCCAACCCCAAGTCGTTGCCTTGATAACGCACCGGACGATCAAAGGTGTGATACACCGCCAGTTCATCCCCCACTTTGGCACCGGATTCATTGGAAAGGAAAATCACATAATCGCCGCCGCGAATGTCGATAATGCGCGATTCCACCGGTTTGCATTTCATAAAATCGTAGGCTTGCGTGGTAGCTTGATCCAACAGCGTGTTAAACACCATGCCGGTGTCGGTGGCAAAAAATGCGTTGGTGCCAAACGGGCGTTGCCGCCCGACGACCACATTGCCTTTGACATCAAAGCCGAGCCGTTTTTCCATCACGGTATCGTAGTTGTAAAGATCCACGATGTAACTGTCGGTTTCGATAAAACGGGTGTCGGGGGTGACGTCCAGGTTGTAAAAGCGTTTGACATCATTCCACATTTCCGGCGCATCACTGTGCAGTGACAATGAACGAATCACGGTTAACAATAAATATTGCGCCCCAGTGCCCTCACGAATCGGGTCCAGCACGTCGGGCGAGAGATTGGGGCTAATCGCTTGAGTGCTGTCCAGCAAGTTCACATTATCGATCATCACCATATTGCGGTAGCCTTGAGCGTATAAGCGGCGCTGCAACTCGGTCTGATAGCCGGGCAACAGGTTGGAAATGTCTTTCGCCCCTTGCGAATCGGTGGTAATGGGTTTGGCAATGGCGAGTTTTGGCTCCAGATGATTGCCCGGCACATTATCACAGGCCTGGGGGTCTTCGGTGAGACACACTTCCATTTTCACTTCATAGGTTTGCATTTCGTCGAGTTTTTTCTGGTCGAGAATTTCAATGCCGCTGTCGTCGAAACGTTTGTTGAAATCGACTTCCTGTAAGCCTTCGGAGACAATAAGGTATTGCGACACTTTGCTGTTGGAGGTAAAGCGAGTGGCATCCTTTGTGAGCGTGTAGTTGTTCACTTCCTGATTGGACGACACTTTCAGATTGGTTTGCATACTGGCCTGCTTGAGCGCATCGCGAATCGCCATTTGCCGCGCAAATTCTTTCGACACCCCCTGCATGGACGCCGAGCCAGTCGCCACCACGCAGCGCGTTGGGTAAGTCGGTGCGGCGGATGTCCGTTGCACACCTTGTTGTGCCGCAAAAACGGACTCGAAAGAGATGGCCGAAATGGCAAAAGCCGCTGCCCCAAAAACCGCCCATTGCGTTAACGCCTTCAAGCTTGTTTGGCGCCTGCTCTCCCGCCAAGCTCGGAACGACCGATTACGAAGCGTGCGCATGTTGCTTTTGCGTTTTTACGTGTTCGATTCGGTCAATAATGGCCTGCGCCAATTCTTCTGGGTGCCATTTCGACATAAATTTATTCGCTCCGACTTTTTCGGTCAAACTGGCGTTAAACCCGCCGCTCAAGGACGAACTCAACACCACATACAACTCACTCAATCGCGGGTCTTTGCGAATATTGGTGGTCAGGGTGTAGCCGTCCATTTCCGGCATTTCAATATCGGAAATCACCATCAACACCCGATCCTTAACCGGCGGGCTGATGTCTTTGTCGGCGTCGTCCGCCCATTTCTTCAAAAACTCTAACGCCAGACGACCATTGGTGACAATTTTGTTGGTAATGCCTAATTTGTCCAAAGTGGTTTTCAGCTGGTTTCGCGCCACGGTGGAGTCGTCTGCGGCCAGCACAAAGAAGTCGTGCCCTTCGGTTTTCGCTTGGTTTTGATGCAAGAATTCATCCGACATTTGCTCTTGCATACCGGACACTTCCGCCAGCACTTTTTCCACGTCCACAATTTCCACAATCTGATCACGGGCGCGGGTAATGCCTGTCAGGTAATTGACATTTTGCAACGAGTCCGGCGGCGGCAGAATATCTTCCCACCGCAAGTGCACAATGCGATCCACATCTTCAACCAAAAACCCCTGCACCGAACTGTTGAATTCGGTCACAATGGTGAGCGAATCGCTGTATTTATCCGGCGGCACCGCGGGTAAATCCAGCGACTTGGCCAGATCAATCATCGGCATGGTTTGGCCGCGAATGTCGGCGACACCGACCACGCGAGAATCCGATTTCGGCACTGGCGAAATGTAGGGCGTGCGAATCACTTCTCGCACCTTAAAAACGTTAATGCCAAACAATTGATTACCGTGGATTTTAAACAGCAACAACTCCATGCGGTTCATGCCCGCAAGCGACGTTCGCTGATCTACGCCTTTTAGAAAACTCGACATGGTTGGTCACCTTCTTAATTTTAGTCCGTTATCATCCATAATAATGGCGGCTTTGCTCGAGTAACGTGCAAAGGGGGTTTATATCCGTTAATATAACTGAAATTCATCACGCAAGTAAATGGGCACCCAATGTACACTCCTGAAGTACGCTCCTGAAATAAGCTCCCGAAATGAGTGGCAAACTGCCAAACAATTGACAAGGTTACGGATGCGACAATTCAAACACGCTCAAAACGCAATGCGCCTCAGAAGCCTCATAGGCACTCTTTGCCTTGCACTGTTTTTCTCCCCGCTGCTGAAAGCGGCACCCGATTCAGAGCATGACATTCAGCCCATGCAAGTGCTGTATGACATGGTGCTGGAACACCTCAAGCAAAAAACCGACCAAAAATTGCACAACCCGACATTTGACATTCGGGAATTCAGTGATCGCCTCAAGCTACAACGCTGTGAAGCGCCGCTGGAGCTGGAGGACAAATCACCGGAAAAAGCCGCCGGACGCATGACGTTTAAAGTGGAATGCCCGCAACCGTCCTGGAAAATTTTTGTCACCGCCACAGTGGATGGCGAGCTGCCGGTGGTGATTGCCACTAAAGGCATTCTCAAAGAAGCCGTTATACAACCTGGGGACGTAAAGCAAATTCTGCAACCTTACCAGCAAGTGCGCCGTGGGGCTTTGATTGATCCGGGACGCGCCATCGGCATGCGCGCCAAACGCGCGATTGCCCCGAACACGATGTTAACGGTTCGCCACCTGCAGCCGCCTTATATGGTGTTTGAAAAAAACAATGTCACCATTATCACCTATATTGGTAACATTCAGGTGGAATCCGTCGGTGTGGCACTGGAAGATGCCGTGCTACATGAGCAGGTGCCGGTACGCAACCTGTCTTCCGATAAAATCGTTAAAGGCATAGTTGTTGCTCCTAACACCGTTGAGGTGCCATAACACTTGAGTGACCATGCCGTCACAGGTCACAAAATAATTTTTTCAAAACACACAAAAAAGATTAAAAAAAGATTCAAGTTTCACAACACACGGCCGTTAAAAAGATTAGAAGAAGCAAGATAAGTTGCTAAAATACTCGTTAATTAAGGTCTGGGGATGCCGTCATGGATATTAAAAACATTAATCAAAGTTTGGTGAGCAGTCGATTAAACGAATCGAATACCAGCTCGCCCAACAAAAGTGCCGGTGCACAAAACGCGCCTTCCTCCAATGTCAGTGCCGACAAAGTCACTTTGACGCAGACATCCACTCAAGTGATGAATCTTGAGAAAAAAGCGGCTGCCAGCGAAGTGGACAATTCAGCCAAAATCGAAGCCTTGAAAGAAGCCATCAAAGACGGCTCTTATCAAGTCAATGCTGAAAAAGTGGCCAGCAAACTGATTGAAACCGAAGTGTTAATGGCAGGTCAATAATCACTATGCGTCAAGCGAGCGACATCCGAGATTTATCCCCCGCCCTGTCGGAGTTGCTTGACGCCTTGACGCAATTTCACACCGTTCTGGAGGACGAAGCCGCCGCGCTGAAATCCTCTGACACCCACGACCTTGTCACCGTCCTTGAACAAAAAGAACAGCTTTCTGAAAGCGTTTCCGCCCAGTTTGAAACCATTGCCGCTCGCCTCACCGAGCTGACCGGCACCGAAAGCCCCATGACTTTAAACAAAGAAAAACTGCAGGCCTCCCCACACCTGCCCGCTTCCGTCAAGAAATCCCTGCTCGAAATTGCCGACAAGGCTCAAGGCTGCCAGAAACGTAACATCATTAATGGCATGACCATGCAAGCTCTCAGCCAGCTCAATCAAACCACCCTCAACCTGCTCACCGGACGCAATGAAAACGCCAAAACCTACAGCGCCGCCGGTAAAGCCATCGCCAGCCAGAATCAATCCAACCCCATCGGCAAAGCTTAATCCCGCCGAACCCATCGCGCATTTGGCGCAAAACCTGCTTTTAATCAAGTTGCCGCACACATACGGCTTTGTCAGTGCCTTATGATTTTTGATAAACTACCGCCTTCACAAGCCATAAAATCTATTTTTATAAGAGACTATATTATGACCTCCAAAAACAGCCGTTCCTTTTTCCGAATTGATGTCATGCTGCCCTGCAGCTACCGGATTGTCTCGGGCGAAGAAGCGGAGGCGCATCCGCTTCCAAGCTCGGCGGACGCCAGCTACATTGAAAAATATTTTCTCGAAAACCTTACCCAACTCGATGAACAAATCGAAACCGTGATCACTCAAATCAGTGAAAAAAGTGCGCTACTCGCCACCGCCCTTACCGCCATGAACAGCAAAATCAATTTCCTGCTGCAAATGGTGGACAAAAAACAAGTCATTCACGCTATACCGCGCCGCATGGTCAATATCAGCGCGGGCGGTGTCGCCATAAAAGTCACGGAAAACGTCACCGCCCAAGACAAGGTGGATTTACTCATTCAACCGCTGGAAGAAGAACCGCCGATTCTGGTGCGCTGCAACATTGTTAAAATCATTCCCGAGTCCGACGGTATTCATTACACCCTTGCATTGGAATACCAAAACATGAGCGAAGACGACCGTCGCAAACTGGTGTATTTCATTCAAAACAAAGAAATCGAACTGGCCAATCTCGCGCGCAAAAAATAACCCTCCCTATTGGCGCCCAGCCTTTTCGCCAGGCCTGGCAGAAATTGAACAATCCCCTTCCCAATCGTTCCGACGCACAGCATCGGAACGATTGAGAAAGGCGTTTAGCAAAACAACTCCTAACCAAAGCTTGATTGGCGTATAATCGAATATACTCATTATCAGGAGGGTCGCTCATGTATGCGATTGAATTTGAAGCGGATTTGAACAGCGAGTATCTACGCATTCCCGAGTTTGAAAAACTCAAAAACCAGCACATAAAGGTGATCGTGTTGGCAGACGATGTTAAACCATCGACTACGCTTGAATTAAAGACTGAGAACGCCGCCGATCTCACACCCGTTTATGATTTTTCAGACCTTGCAGGTAAGCTTGAATGGCAAGGAGATGCATTAGCGCAACAGACTACTTTACGCAATGAGTGGTAAACGTTATTTTTTCGACACCAATGCCATCGTTGCCCTGCTCAAAGGTCAGCGAGGCGTGGTTGAGTTAGCTCACCAAGCTGAATTTATTGGTATATCGGTGATCAGCCGGCTAGAATTTTTTGCGTTTTCCGGTTTAACACAACATGACCAGCAGATGTTTGACGAGTTTGTCTCCCGTGTTGAAGTGATCGATTTAGCGATGGCTGATCGTCGCCTATTGGATGCAATTTCAGAGATTAGAGTCAAAAGTTCGTTGAAATTGCCTGATGCCATTATCATGGCGTCGGCTCAATCGGTTGACAGCGTATTAGTCACAGCGGATGTAAAGCTTGCCAAATCAACGGATGAATTATGCTATCTGTTTAAACCACAATGAGGCGTAACAAGCTTACTGGAGAGGGTTCACCAGGCCTGGCAGAAATTGAATACACACCTTCCCAATCGTTCCGACGCACAGCATCGGAACGAGACAATTGTCATTTAACTTTGCCCTTTTATGAGCATTTATGAGGGAGAAGGCAGATGCCTAGCAACATCCATTTTTTGATGAAGAATGCGAATCACGGTAATCGTTTCAGGTAAGTGTTTAAAAAAGATGACGTGGGATCCAGACTGAATTTTTCGATAACCCGATCGAACAAAATCGATATTTTGTGAGTGGTTGCAATTGGACTCTAGACTTTCAATAGATTGCCAAATGTTTCGAATGTAGGTTTCAGCTTGCTCTATCCCCCATTGCTTGGCGGTATAGTCCCAAATATGACTTAAATCTTCTTTCGCTTTGGGTGAAAACTCAATCGTCATCACGCCGTTTGTTTTTTGTGGCTGATAAACGCTTCCAAATCCAACTCAGTCGGGTTGCCCGAGTTTTCTCCCTCCATTAACGCTTGGCGTAACGCCACCATCTTTTGATGATCTTGGCGGATCAGATCGCGAATATAATCAGATGCATTGGCATAAAGCCCAGATTGAACCGACTGCTCGACCCAACGTTTCATTTGATCGGGCAATGAAATATTCATAGTAGCCATAATCGTTTCCTTAAACGTACGATACGACTCAACAATATGGCAAAGCTTGTCATATGTCAAGACTGGGTTTTAGCCTCCCCAAAACGGACTCTGAAACTCGGATAAGGGCGACAATCAGGTTAACGAAGTGCTTGCTAACAGGGTTTGAAATCAAGGTTTGATAAAACCACCATTCATAAAACCACTCTTAAAAATCGTAAATTGGCGCATCATTTGCTTTATATTCTCACTCTAAAAAAATAATAAACAAACAGGTACAGGATGCGACGAGCGTTTTATTTAGTCTTCAGTGTCACAGGCTTACTAGGGTGGGTTTCGCCAGGCCTGGCGGATTCCGATCCGTTTGTTCCGCTGCAGGCACTGCAAACCGAGCGCATTCCCAAAGCCTATGACATCATGCCGCTGGATGCCATGAACGCGGTTTCCGCCTTTCATGCCGACAAGGCACCGGAAATCTATCCGCAAGACGACGGCACCGATTACACCCCCGAACCGACCGAATCCGAACAACTCAAGCAAGACGCTGAGGCACTGCTGCAAAATTTGCCGCCCGAAACGGACACATCTGCTGATGAGGCTCCAAGCCCACAGCAACAGTGGCAAGCGATGCAGGCGCAACTGAATCAAGTCATTCAAAAAGAACGTCAGCTGGACGAACTGCTGCACTATTTCAATAGCCTAAAGCGCATTCGGCAAAACCCAGCACAGACACCGCCGCCGTCATTAAGCCAAACGCAAACGGTAACGCGACGGTGTTTTCCAGGGCATTATCAATTCCCGCCTTGCCCTGTGAGCGCAGAAACAGCCATTGAACTGGAAACGCAATCTAACAAACCGCCCCAATCCCCCAGTGACGCCAAAACACAAACGGGTGGCTAACAGAAGGCTAATGGCACAAGTCATTTTTATGGCTTTAAAAATTCGCAAATAACAGTAATTTTTTTGTTTTTTTTAACCTTTTTGGCTCAAGTTAATGTAAAGTTTACCGATACAGTTTTTGGAATACACCCTGAAGACATGCGCAGCACTGCAAATGCCTTCACATTCAAACTTAGTGGATGCCTGAAATTACACAAAACGCTCAATCGGACTTTTCACTAGGCCTGGCGATTTTGAGTGAAGTGCATCCAAGCTTTTTAAGGAGGCAATTATGCTGTTATCCCAAACCCCAAAAAAATCCAACCCCATGCAGCTTTCAAATAAAGCCATTCAGTTAATGAGTGTCTGTACTTTGGTCTTTGCTTCCAGTCTCGTTGCCGCAGAAACACAAAGCGTCACCGCTTCGGTCACCGTCCAAAATACGTTTACTTTATCCAAAAGTGCCGACTTAGATTTCGGCACCATTGCCGCCTTTGCCGACAGTTCCGGTGGTGGTGACACCAGCACTCTCATAATGCCATCCGATCCAGCAGTAACGCCCAGTACGACAACCGGATCAGGAGATTCTGCCATTCAAATCCTGACAAATGGATCACCGGCCACACTCTCAGTAACGGGTGCTGCACCGAACACAGATCTTCAGGTTACCCTGCCTACCACGCCAATAGCGTTAACCGCTGGTGGAACAGCCATGAATTTTTCCATAACAGCACTGACCACTTACGCAACAACCTATGGTGGCACCACACCGAATACCCGGCCTATTCAAACAGACGGTAGCGGTGATATGACGTTTAACATTGGCGGTACCATTGCAACGACGGCCAATACGGATACAGCCGGTTCCGTAAACGAGCCTTATGTCGATGATACCTACTCTGCAACCTTCAATGTCGTTGTACAATACTGAGTCAAGTCAGTAGCCAAAGTGAACTGAGCGTGGCGGTTTCGCCGCGCCAACCAACCTTATGCACTCGTTACACACCTTAAAATCGAATCATCTGCCCCAAAAACATCCCCATGACGTGGTGGTGACGTGGTTAATCATTTTCTTATGGCTGTGTATTCCATGCCACCCTATTATGGCCGGCGACATCACCATTGAAGAGCCACTGAACTTCGGACGTATTGCCATTAAAGACAATAACAGCCTCCAAACATTACGCATCCGAACCAACGGTCATATCAACAAAACAGACGGCATCATTGTGTTAGAACCGGGGCAACCCGGACGTTATTTTTTATATAATTTTCCTGCCAACACTACGCTGGACATTCAGGTGCTACAACCAGCCGTTTCAACTGGGTTTAGCGGTTCTTCCCCCCTACAGGCAACGTTCATTCTTTTACCTCAACTGGAGTTGAGCCAATACACGACCAATTTGCTTGGCGAAGTGACTCTGCCGCTGGGCGGCGAACTCACCACCAGCGGTGACGGACAACCCTATTCTGAAGGAAATTACAGTGACACCTACAACCTGCTTATTAATTACTGAACACACCCCTCCATCCAAGCTGGCATTCAAACCCACCAGGCCTGGTGGTTTATCATTATTGGGTATGGTTGTTTTGACTTGGTTGGTAACGACCATGCCAAACTTTTCTGAGGCCGGTTTACTCATCAGCCCCACCCGGGTGATTTTTGAAGAGCGCGAGCGCAGCGCGAGTGTGGCACTGGTCAACACTTCAAACGAAACCACATCCTATCGCATTCAATTTATTGAAAACCGACAGAAGTCAGATCGTAGTTATCAGCTTTTGAATACCGAGAAAGACGATATGAGCGGCTTATTTCCAGCGGCGGACATAATTCGCTACAGCCCGCGTCAAGTGACTCTCGCGCCGGGCGAACGTCAAACCATTCGCTTGCGATTGCGCAAACCACCGAACCTACCCCGCGGTGAATATCGTTCCCACCTGACATTTTATCAATTGCCCAACCCGACCACACTGGAACAAAATAAAGACAAAGGTGCGGGCATGAGAATATTTATGCTGACCGGTTTCAGTATTCCCGTGCAAGTTTGGCAGGGTGACCTAAACACCCGTTTGAGCATTTCAGATTTAGCCATGCAGCCAAATGCTGACGATTTATCGCAGCTTACAATGAAACTAAACCGCTCAGGTGATTTCAGTGCCGTCGGCAAACTGACGGCCTATTGGCGTGCCAACAGCCGCCAACCGTATCAAGAGGTCACTTTTTTAAATAATGTCGCGGTTTATCGTGAAAACAAACAGGTCTCGGTCAGCCTGAATTTACCCAAAGACACCCCGACAAGTGGTCAATACAAAGTGACCTTTACGCCAGACAAAGCCTATCCACAAAGCTTGGCTACCGAAGCCACGCTGACCTTGCCATGACCCTGTAACGGTTTATCCGCTCAATGATGTTATGTGCTAACCGCCCCCAATCGTTAAACCTGCGCCAAGCCTCATTGCTCGGTTTACAGGCGGGGCTATTGCTGGTAACGCCCCCCAGTTGGCCGCAAACGCTCCATTACGATCCAGTGAGCGGTCAGATGGTGCCGGAAGCACAACTGTCCAAAACCGCTTCGGCACAAGACCTGATACTGGCGGTCAAATCGAAAAACCTGGTGTTAGGCGACCTGAATGTGGTGGAACGTAATGGCGACTATTGGGTCCATTTTGACGACCTGACCGAGTTGCTGGATTTTCCGATTCACTACCAGGCCAGCGGAAGCTCCGATAATACAACCCCGCCGATTATTGACGCCCATGGCTGGTTTATTCGCACCGAGAATGCCTTTACCCTTGAAACATTGAACAGCGGCACGAACAGCGGTGCAAACACCCGCTACCGCATTGAAACCCCTTTTGCGACGCAAGAAATACCCGCAGAACAACTGCTAAACTGGCACGGTGACTGGCTTTGGCCACTGCAAGATGCGTTAAACTGGTTTCAAATCAGCGCCAAACCCAGTTTAAACAACCTCACCCTCACGTTAGACGCGAAACAACCGTTACCCATTGAAGAGCGCATTCGTCGCGAAAACCGCTTTCAAGGCGGCCTAACCAGTGATTTTGAGCTGCAATATCCGCGGCGTGATACGCCTTATCAGCTGATTTCACCCATTAATGCCGATCTACAATTCACCCTGATCAATGACTATTCCGATAATAACCGTTTCAACGGTTCCATTCTTGGTGCGGGTGATTTACTTTATATGACTGGGCGTTATTATCTCAGCCATAATTACAATGAATTCAATGATCGTAATCAGACCGACTTAACGGTTACATTAGAACGTAATGACATTGAATCCGATCTTCTAGGGCCTTTAAAAGCATCGCACGTTTCATTAGGTGACATTAACCCAACGACCCTAAACAATCTGCCAACCGGTTTATACAACACCGGCATGCGAATCAGCAACCGCCCTTATGGTCGCCTGACCAACGCCAGCCAGACCAATATCTCCGGCCTACTACAACCCGGCTGGGACGTGGAACTGTATATCAACGATATTTTTATCCGCAGCGAACGGGTTGGACAAGATGGGCGTTACCAGTTTTTAAATGCCCCCTTAAACGTGGGGGAAAACCGGCTACTGTTAAAATTCTACGGGCCGCAAGGCCAACGCGAAGAAAAAACCGAAATCATTAATGTGGATGCGACCTCCTTAACCGGCAGCGGCTTTATTTACGATGCTTCCTTTAGTCGCCAGGACTGGCGATTATCCGATTATATCGACAATCAGTATGCAACGCAGGATGAAAAATACCGCACCAATGTCCATCTTGAAACCGGGCTGACACAGAAGCTGTCACTGACCGGCGACCTGAGTCATTATCAATTTACGGATGGCGAATATCATCTATTTCTGCAGCCGGGGATGCGCCTATTTTTGCTGGACAGTTTGATTAACCTAAACTGGCTCAAAGACATCGAAGGCGGCAGCCAGACCAACTTCTCTGTCTCCCGTGGTTTTGGTGAACGTCGTGCACACACGCTCAGTTATAACCTCGAAAACCAAACCGCCGATTTCAAGCTGGATGCCACGGATGAGGCTTTACTACGAAACCGTCAAAGCTTGACGCTGCAAGGGCCGTTTCTCAGTGGTCTCAGCCGTCGAATGTATTACCAGTTAAGCGCCGGACTGAATGAGTATTACACCCGCGGTGACTCGCAAAACTACCAAGTCAATCTCGGTGCCAATATCGGTCGCTGGCAGCTGGCGCATAATTTAAGCTATGTGCTTCATTCTCCCGGCCCGGAGGACGACACCAGCACCGATAATCTGCAGGGCCAGCTCACCGTGAATGCGGGGTTAGGACGGCTGTATTTGCGCAGCGGTTTAACCTATGGGCTGGAACCGAATCAGGAAGTGCAATACGGCAATATCGACTTTTTATGGACCTTTAATTCCGACTGGAATGCCGAAGCTAGTTACGATTACAG
>NZ_JBNGDN010000058.1:0-12755 GCF_049975065.1 Hydrogenovibrio sp. | reverse complement strand
TGGACTGAACTTATCCGAAAAAGGCCACGACGTATTTGGCATCCGGCGCGATGCCTCACAAATTACACCACCGATCCATCCGATTGAAGCCGATCTGTTCAGCCAGTTGCCGGAATTGCCAGACAAGCTGGACTACATTTTTTACATCGTATCCGCCCCTAGCTTTAACGACATGGCCTACTACAAAGCTTACGTTATGGGACTGAAACACCTGCTGGAAGCTCTAAAGGCGCAAACCACGCCCAAACGCCTGTTTTTCATCTCCAGCTCCTCCGTCTTCGCACAGTCAGAAGGGGAAAAAGTCACCGAAGACAGTCCGACGGAAGGCAAAAACTTTTCCAGCCGCCGCCTGCTGGAAGGTGAAGAACTGGCGCTCAACAGCGCCATTCCCGGCACGGTCATCCGCTTTGGCGGCATCTACGGCCCGGGACGCACCCATTTGATCGACATGGTTCTGGAAGGCAAAGCCCATTGCATGGAAGACGTTTACAGCAATCGAATTCATTCGGAAGACTGTGTTGGACTGCTAGCTCACCTAATGGAACAACCGAATTTAGATGCGTTATACATCGGAGTAGATGACGAGCCGACCTTAACCTGCGAAGTCTATGAGTGGCTGGCAGAGCAATTGTCGGTTTCAAATATCGAACACCTGGAACCGACGGAAAACAGTCGAGCGCAACGCAGCAACAAACGACTGTCCAATGCCAAAGTCAAAGCCACTGGCTATCAATTCAAATACCCAAGCTACCGAGAAGGCTACTCCGAATTACTGGAATCGCTTTAAGAGACGCACTTTCAGGAAAAGTGTTAATGTAAAAAACGCCCAGGCCTGGGCGTTTTTTGTTATCGAAACAACAGCCAACCAAACACTGCGTTATCTCTTTGGCTCCGGCTTTTTATCCGAGCGGGAATCGTCATCCAACACATCGCCTTCAATCACATCCGATTCCGGTTTCGTCGGCGCGGATTGAATCACCCGCACATGTCGAATACCGTCTTCGGAAGACTCCGTCCACTCCGTTTCATAAACCTGCCCTTGATAACGAGCGTAATCGGCTTGGCGCTGTTGAATAATTTTATTCGCTAAGGCGTGACGAACCGGCGGAATCAACAGCAAAAACCCCAAAGCGTCGGTAATCAACCCCGGAATCAGCAATAACACACCGCCCATAAAAATCAGCATCCCTTCCATCATCTCAATGGCGGGCACCTGCCCCTGTGCCATACTCGCCTGAGCTTTTTGCAAGGTCATCACCCCTTGGTGACGCATCAACATCGCACCCACCACCGCCGTCAACACCGTCAACAAAATCGTCGGCAAAGCACCGATCACACTGCCCACCTCGATCAACACATACAATTCGATCAAAGGCACCAATACCAACAACACAAACACAATTTTAAACATACGAATCTCTTGGTTTTTAACAAAAAAAGCGAATTAAGCAACGTGCAAACCTTATTACATAAAGTTTGCACAACATACCATGCAGATTCTACGTTAAAATCTAGCGGCATAAAGGACATAACGTCTCCAACCGTACAATTCAAGGTGGTACAGATGAAAAAAACGCAGTGGTTTACGTATTTTCTGGCTTTCTGGCTGGTATTCAGCTTCGGTCAGTCAGTCGCTTCCGATGAATTACTCGACGTTGATCAAGCCTTTGCCCTGCAACCGGCCAAGATCGAACCGGGCGATTTGCGCATCCAATGGAAAATCGCCGATGGTTACTATCTTTATCAAAAACGCATCGCCATTGAAACGCAATCCCCCGAGATTCAACTGGAAGCCCCCATCTTCCCGCCCGCCATCACCAAGGACGATCCATTATTCGGGAAAACCCAAGTTTATAAACACGATTTGACCGTTTCCCAGCCCTATAGCGGCACGGCACAAGCCGTGACACTGACGGTAAAATACCAAGGCTGCGCCGAAGAGCTCGGTGTTTGCTACCCGCCGCAAACCAAAACACTTCAAATCGACTTACCTGAAAACAACCAGGCCAAAAGCAACACTCAAAACAGCGCCTTGACCGCCCTGAACGAGCTGATTACCGACAGTGCGGAAGTGACGTTATTACCCGCGGATGAAGCCTTTCAGTTCCAAGCACAACCGGATGGCAAAGGCCAATTGCTTTTCAACTTTAAAGTCGCAGACGGCTATCATCTCTATAAAGATAAAATCCAAGCACAGTTAAAAAGTGGGCAAGCCGATTTGGGCACCTTACAATTACCCAAGGCCACTCCAGCCAACGACCCCGTCTTCGGCGATGTTGACGTTTATCATGGTGACTTTCAGGCCACACTGCCCATCGCCAACTTAAACAAGGGTGCCCAAATTGAAATTACATACCAAGGGTGTTCGGCGGAATCGGGCGTCTGCTACCCTCCGACACGACAAACCGTCACCCTCAGCCCAAGCGATTTTGCCACCTCGGCAAACACGGACACGTTAAAAACACCCACCAACACCACAACCGCGTCCGAACTGTCTGAAACCGATCAAATCACCAGCACCCTGCAAAACAGTTCCGTCTGGATTGTCATCGGCACCTTCTTTTTGTTCGGCTTATTGCTGTCGCTCACGCCCTGCGTCTTTCCGATGATACCGATTCTGTCCAGTATTATTATTGGTCAGGGCGACCAACTCACCACCCGCCGTGCTTTTATCATGTCGCTGGTGTATGTGCTGGCCATGTCCATTACTTACACCTTGGCCGGAGTCTTGGCCGGTTTGTTCGGCGAAAACCTGCAAGCCATGTTCCAGAACCCCTGGATCATCGGCACCTTCGCCCTTATTTTCGTGGCACTGGCCTTCTCCATGTTCGGCTTTTATGAACTGCAGTTGCCGAGCAGCGTACAATCCAAAATCACCAACCTCTCCAACAAACAACAAGGCGGCACCCTCACCGGTGTGGCCATTATGGGCTTCCTGTCCGCCTTGATTGTCGGCCCCTGCGTGGCACCGCCGCTGGCCGGTGCCTTAATTTACATCGGCCAAACCGGCGACGCCCTGCTGGGCGGCACCGCCCTGTTTGCCATGAGCATCGGCATGGGGGTGCCGCTGCTTCTGCTCGGAACCTCAGCCGGGAAACTGTTGCCGCGCGCCGGTGCTTGGATGGACCATGTCAAAGCCATTTTCGGCGTATTGATGCTGGGGGTCGCCATCTGGATGGCCGAACGCATCTTACCGGGCTGGATGATTCTATTCGCCTGGGCCGCGCTGTTGATCGGCTCCGGCATTTACCTCGGTGCGCTGGAAGCCATTGGCGACAAATCCGGCTGGCACAAACTGGCGAAAACGTTTGGGGTGATCTTCCTCGTTTACGGGGTGATCATGCTGGTCGGACTGGCAGGCGGCAGCCAAAACACCTTGCAGCCGCTTAAAGGCATGGCGGGCAGTTCATCCGCCACGGCCGCCAACGCCCAGACGGGGTTAAAATTCCAAAAAATCAGCACCCTGGCGGAATTGGAAGCCGAAGTGGCGAAGGGGAAACCTGTTATGCTCGACTTTTATGCCGATTGGTGTGTCAGCTGTAAGGAAATGGAAGCTTTTACCTTTTCCGACCCCACCGTTCAGCAGGCACTGTCAAACGTGACCTTGCTCAAAGCCGACGTCACCGCCAACAATGCCAATGACAAAGAACTGATGAAAGCCTTCGGCATTATTGGTCCTCCAGCGATCCTGTTCTTTAACGACGGCCAAGAGGCCAAAGCCCAGCGGGTGGTGGGCTTCAAAAAGCCCGAGGACTTTATGCAGAACATTCAGAAAGCCTTGCCGTAATCTCTCAAATGGGTCGGCTTAAAAACATCGAGACCAGCCGCCTGCCCCTCGCTCTGAACGACAGTCCGTCGGTCAGAGCTGGGGCACACGCCCATTTACTGGGAAGCCTCCTTTGCCCATCCGTTCGTGCAAATTCACACGAAACCAACCGTTCACAGCATTTACCCCCTTTTTAAAGCGATTTTTAAGCATTTTTTCGGCACTTGTATATCGTAAACAGCAACTTTCGGTTATAATCCCACACCATTAAACACCCAGTCGTTACAACTTGGCGCCTCAATTAACCCCCGGTGAGATTCTGCGGGACTTAAAGCCAACCCATGACACTATCTTGAGGAATCATTATGGCAAACATACTCGTCATCAACGGCCCCAACCTCAATATGCTGGGACAACGCGAACCAGAGCACTATGGACGCCAGACACTTGGCGACATCATTGAAGAACTGGAAAATCTCGCCGACGATTACGAAGTCCGACTGCACAACTTTCAAAGCAATGCCGAGCATGAAATCGTTGAACGCATTCAGGCGGCATTAAACGACATGGATTTCATTATCATCAATCCCGCCGCCTTCACCCACACCAGCGTGGCGATACGCGATGCTTTGGCAACGGTCAAAATCCCGTTTATCGAAGTGCACCTGTCCAATATTCACAAACGCGAACCGTTTCGGGCGCACTCGTATTTTTCGGATCTGGCGGAAGGCATCATTGCCGGCCTCGGACCGATTGGTTACCAACTCGCGTTGGCCGCGGCCGTGGAAAAGTTGAAATAATGCATCGCGCTGAACTGAACCCTGACACCCATTAGAGAATCACCAATAAGGAATCACACATGGACATTCGCTCAATTCGCAAATTGATTGAAATTGTAGAACAATCCGACATCGCTGAAATCGAAATCAAAGAAGGCGAGCACAACATTCGCATTACCCGCAGCAAAGAGCCGGTCATGCTATCCGCCCCCGCTCATTATCACACGGCACCGGCACCCGCACCCGCTCCAATGCCCGCCACGGATTCGGCGACAACCACGCCTGCTGACACCCCAGCGCCCGCTGCCGAAATCAGCGGTCATACAGTCAACTCGCCCATGGTCGGCACCTATTACGCCGCACCATCGCCGGATGCCGGAAACTTTGTCAATGTCGGCGATAAAGTTGCCGTGGGCGACACCCTCTGCATTATCGAAGCCATGAAAATCATGAACCCGATCGAATCGGATGTGGCCGGAACCGTCAAGAAAATTTTGGTTCAGAATGCCGAGCCGGTTGAATTCGGTCAAGCCTTGTTCATCATTGAATAATTAGGGAAACTGCATGATTGAAAAAATTCTCATCGCCAACCGTGGGGAAATCGCGTTACGCGTTTTGCGAGCCTGTAAAGAAATGGGCATCAAAACCGTCGCCGTCCACTCCACCACCGACGCCAATCTCAAGCACGTCCTGCTGGCCGACGAATCGGTGTGCATCGGCCCCGCCCCGTCATCGGAAAGTTACCTGAACATTCCCGCCATTATCGCCGCTGCGGAAATCACCGATGCCGAAGCCATTCACCCGGGTTACGGCTTCCTGTCCGAAAACGCCGATTTTGCCGAACGCGTCGAAGAAAGCGGTTTTGCCTTTATCGGCCCCAAAGCGGAAACCATCCGCATTATGGGCGATAAGGTTTCCGCCATCCGCGCCATGAAAGCCGCAGGCGTGCCGACGGTTCCCGGCTCCGGCGGTCCACTGGGCGACAATGACGATGAAAACAAACGGCTCGCCCGCGAAATCGGCTACCCGATTATCATCAAAGCCTCCGGCGGCGGCGGCGGACGCGGTATGCGCGTGGTACACACCGAGTCCAATCTGGTGAAATCCATTCAACTGACCAAATCCGAAGCCGGAAATTTTTTCGGCAACCCCGAAGTGTATATGGAAAAATTCTTGGAAACGCCTCGCCACATCGAAATTCAGGTGCTGGCGGACGGTCAGGGCCACGCCATTCACCTGGGCGAACGCGACTGCTCCATGCAACGCCGTCACCAGAAAGTGATCGAAGAAGCCCCGGCACCCGGCATCACTGAAGAGCAGCGTAATCGAATCGGCCAGGCCTGCGTCAACGCCTGTATCGAAATCGGCTATCGCGGCGCAGGCACCTTTGAATTCCTATATGAAAAAGGCGAATTTTATTTCATCGAAATGAACACCCGTCTGCAAGTGGAACACCCCGTGACCGAGCAGGTCACCGGTATTGATCTGGTGAAAGCCCAAATCGAAATCGCTATGGGCAAGCCCCTGGCCATTCAACAAAGCGATGTGGTGCTAACCGGACATGCCATTGAATGCCGTATTAATGCTGAAAACCCTTCGAGAAACTTTATTCCCTCCCCCGGCAAAATCGAACGATTGCATCTGGCAGGCGGCATAGGCGTGCGTTGGGATTCACACATCTACACTGGCTACACAGTGCCGCCAACTTACGACTCTATGATCGGCAAGCTCATCTGCTACGGTGCCAATCGTCAATCGGCGATTGCCCGCATGAATGTGGCACTCGATGAATTGATTATTCAAGGCATCGAAACCAATATTCGCATGCAAAGCGAGATTATGAACGATCTGGGCTTCTGCGAGGGCGAACAAAACATTCACTATCTGGAGCACCGTCTGGAACACCTGGTTTAATTCGGTTTTTCACGCGCCCATGACCGGACCACGAAAGCAACGCTTTCGTGGTTTTTTGTTTCAGCGCCCCGCTTGCCCAATACAACTCAAAAGGAATCCCAATATGGCCTGGATTCAAATCAATGCCACCGTCGAAGAAGCCCTTGCGGAACCGCTTTCCGATGCGTTTATGGCCGTCGGCGCCTGTTCCGTGACCTTTGAAGATGCCAAAGATCAGCCCATTTTCGAACCGGAACTGGGCACCACCCCCATTTGGTCACTCACGCGCGTGGTCGGGTTATTCGATGCCGAAACCGATACGCAAGCGGTTTTAACAGGCCTGGGCGATTTGATTACCGACATCGCTGCGGATCAATACAAAATCGAAGCGCTTGAAGACAAAGACTGGGTGCGTGCCTGGATGGATCAATTCAAACCCATGCGCTTTGGCGAGCGTTTATGGATTGTGCCCAGCTGGCACACGCCGCCGGAACCGGACGCCGTCAATTTAAAGCTGGATCCGGGCATGGCGTTCGGCACCGGCACCCATCCCACCACCTCACTGTGCCTGGCGTGGCTGGATCAACACCCACCCACCGGTTTAAAGGTCATTGACTACGGCTGTGGTTCCGGTATTCTGGCCTTGGCGGCACAAAAACTGGGCGCAGCCAGTGTCAAAGGCACCGATATTGACCCGCAAGCCATTCAGGCCAGCCAACAAAATGCCGAGCGCAATTCAGCCGTGATCGATTTCGCGCTGGTGGCCGAGTTTATTTCCGAGCCGGTGGATCTGCTGATCGCCAATATCCTCGCCGGTCCACTGCAGACACTGGCACCGGAATTCACGCGCCTGCTGAAACCGCATGGCACCCTGGTGCTTTCCGGCTTACTGACCACCCAAGCGGAGGAACTCATTGCCTTTTACCGTCAGCAAGGCTACGAGTTTTTACACCAACAGGATCTGGACGACTGGTCACGTCTCAGTTTTCAGAAATTGGCCTAGTCGGCTCATGGCACGGACGTTGATACTGCCTTTTGAACATCCTGACAGACCCAGTCTGGCTCTGGCGCCTATGGCCGGCATTACCGACCGGGTGTTTCGCGATCTTTGCCGCGAAAACGGTGCCGACTACGCGGTATCGGAAATGGTCGCCTCCAAAAAGCACCTCTGGCAATCGTCCAAATCCGCAACACGTCATGCCGACCAAACCGAAGCGTCACCGCGCATGGTGCAACTGCTCGGCACAGAACCCAGTGAACTGGTGGAAGCCGCTTTATGGCAACAATCTCAAGGCGCCGACGTCATTGATTTGAACATGGGCTGCCCCGCTAAAAAGGTCTGCGACGTGGCGGCCGGTTCCGCTTTAATGGCCGACCCAGAGCGCGTCTCTGCGATTTTTAATGCCTTGGTCACCGCGCTGGACATTCCCGTTACGGTTAAAATCCGCACAGGGGTAGATAAAGATCACATCAACGCTTTGGAAATCGCACAACTGGCACAACAGCAAGGATTAAAAGCCGTCACCCTTCATGGACGCACCCGAGCCGATAAATTTCAAGGCCAGGCCGAATACGATACCATCCAAACGGTCACGCAAACGGTCACGCTTCCCATCATCGCCAACGGCGACATTTGTCATCCAAACGACGCCGATTTTGTATTAGAATACACAGGCGCGAATGGCTTAATGATTGGCCGAGCGGCGCAGGGGTATCCTTGGATATTCAGAGAAATTCGTCATTATTTAACGCACAAGACCCAAATGCCGTCGCCGACACGGGATGAGTTTCGGGACGTCATGATACGGCATTTTGTCGGGCTGGCGTCACTTTATGGAGCGGAGCATGGCTTTAAACTGGCGCGCAAACACCTAGGCTGGTACAGCCAACACTTACCAGAAGGTGCCACTCTGCGGCAAGCCTTTAATGCTTTGAACACAACTCAGGCGCAACTCGATTTAGTCAACCGTTACTTTGACGCCTTGCCGATCCAGTAACGCGCCTTAAACGCCTTGAGCGCCTTAGACAGTAAGAGCTATGACACTGAACAAACCGATCAAAACGCCTGAAGCTTCCGCCCTTTGTACCCACGTCACCGAGACTCTGACGCATTATTTCAGCGCACTGGAAAATGAAGTGCCCAGTGACGTCTATCACATGGTCATCAGCCAAGTGGAGCGCCCGATGGTGGAATTTGTGCTGCAAAAAACCGAATTCAATCAAACGCGTGCCGCTGAAATTTTGGGCATCAACCGCAATACGCTGCGCAAAAAAATTCAACAATACAACATTACTCAATCGTAAATGCAAGCCAACTCGCTCAGTCTGATCGCCGCACCGGAACACAAAAAATCCCAGAATCGCCGAAATCACCAGGCCTGGCCGAATACACAATTGTGCACCTCAAATCCCCCATTCATTCACTTTTTGGAGAATACCCTTTATGAAACCTGTTCGTCGCGCCCTCATTAGCGTTTCAGACAAAACCGGCATTCTTGAGTTTGCCAAAGCCCTCAGCGACATGAACGTCGCCATTCTGTCCACCGGTGGCACCTACAAAGTCCTGTCCGAAGCCGGTTTACCGGTCACCGAAGTCTCCGAATACACCGGTTTCCCGGAGATGATGGACGGCCGCGTCAAAACCCTGCACCCGACAATTCACGGCGGCCTGCTGGGGCGTCGCGGCACCGACGATGCGGTCATGGCCGAACACGGTATCGACCCGATTGATATGGTAGTGGTGAATCTCTATCCGTTTGAAGCCACCGTGGCCAAGCCGGATTGCCGCCTGGAAGACGCGATTGAAAACATCGACATCGGCGGCCCGACCATGTTGCGTTCCGCCGCGAAAAACCATAAAGACGTCGCGGTCGTCACCGACCCGGCCGACTACGACCGTATCTTGTCCGAAATGCAGGCCAACAATGCTCAGCTGGCGCACGCCACCCGTTTCGATCTGGCCATCAAAACCTTCGAACAAACCGCGCGCTACGACGGCGCCATTGCAAACTACTTCGGCAAGCTGTTCAGTGAAGACGAAGCCGATACCTTCCCGCGCACTTACACCACCCAGTATGTGAAAAAACAATCCATGCGCTACGGCGAAAACCCGCATCAATCGGCCGCTTTCTATACGGAACGCAATGCAACCGAAGCGTCAGTTTCCACCGCCGAGCAGTTGCAAGGTAAGGCGTTATCGTTCAACAACATCGCCGATACCGACGCGGCACTGGAACTGGTCAAAACCTTCGACGACACCGCTTGCGTCATCGTGAAACACGCCAATCCATGCGGTGTGGCCATCGGTAACAGTGTATTCGAAGCCTATGACCGCGCTTACAAAACCGACCCGACATCGGCTTTCGGCGGCATCATCGCTTTTAACCGCGCGTTAGACGCCGAGACGGCTCAGGCCATTATCGACCGTCAATTCGTGGAAGTCATTATCGCGCCCAGCGTGTCCGACGACGCCAAACAAGCGGTTTCCAGCAAACAAAACGTACGCCTGTTGGTGTGTGGCGAATTGGGCGAACAACAACCGGCCTACGACTACAAACGCGTCACCGGCGGCTTGCTGGTACAAGACCGCGATTTGGGCACGGTCGCCGAAAGCGATTTGAAAGTCGTCACCCAACGCGCGCCGACTGAAAAAGAAATGGCCGATTTGCAGTTTGCCTGGAAAGTGGCGAAATACGTCAAATCCAATGCCATCGTCTATGTGAAAGATGGCATGACCATTGGGGTGGGCGCCGGTCAAATGAGTCGGGTTTACTCCGCTAAAATCGCCGGTATTAAAGCCGCCGACGAAGGGCTAGAAGTCCCTGGCTCCGTCATGGCGTCCGATGCCTTCTTCCCGTTTCGAGACGGCATCGACGCCGCCGCCGAAGCGGGCATCACGGCGGTGATTCATCCGGGCGGTTCCATGCGCGACCAGGAAGTCATCGACGCCGCCAACGAACACGGCATTGCGATGGTGTTCACCGGCATGCGCCACTTCAAACACTGATATTTTTAGTGACACCACAGAGACACAGAGGCACAGAGTTTTTTGTGCCTTTTCGCGTTAAAATTTTATGAGCCAAGATCCGCTGACCCATAAAATCATTGGATGCGCAATAGAAGTTCACAAAGAACTCGGGCCGGGGCTATTGGAATCGATTTATCAACAATGCCTGGCTTACGAGTTACAATCACAACAACTTCGCTTTCAATCAGAGCATCCACTCCCTGTGGTTTACAAAGGCCATGCTTTAAATACAAACTACCGGATTGATTTTATCGTTGAACAGCAGGTAATTATTGAATTAAAAGCCGTTGATAGCATTAACCCTATTCATAAGGCTCAATTACTGACTTATATGAAACTCACCGGCGTTTCAAAAGGCCTACTTATTAATTTTAACAGTGCCATACTCAAAAATGGCATTTATCGATTTGTGCTCTAACCCTCTGTGCCTCTGTGCCTCTGTGGTTAATAACGGTTAAAAGGACAACACATGAACGTATTAGTTATTGGTAGCGGCGGTCGTGAACATGCTTTGGCATGGAAAACGGCGCAGTCGGACAACATTCAAACCGTCTATGTCGCACCGGGCAATGCCGGCACCGCGCTGGAACCGAAACTGGAAAACGTCAATATCGCTGTGGACGATTTACCAGGCCTGGTGGATTTCGCTCAAAACAACCAAATCGATCTCACCATTGTCGGCCCGGAAGTGCCGCTGGTGTTGGGTGTCGTGGATGCCTTTGAAGCGGCGGGATTAAAGTGCTTTGGCCCCAGCAAAGCCGCCGCTCAACTGGAAGGCTCCAAAGCCTTCAGTAAAGATTTTCTCGCGCGACACCAAATTCCCACCGCCGAGTATCAGGTGTTTACCGAGATCGATCCGGCCATTGAATACATCGAAAAAATGGGATCGCCGCTTGTGGTCAAAGCCGATGGACTGGCCGCCGGAAAAGGGGTTATTCTGGCGCATTCCATTCAAGAAGCCAAAGCCGCCGTCCATGATATGCTGGCCGACAATAAATTTGGCGATGCCGGTGCCCGCGTGGTCATCGAAGAATTTCTAGTGGGTGAAGAAGCCAGCTTCATCGTGGTGGCCGATGGCGAACACATTCTGCCGATGGCCACCTCTCAAGACCACAAAGCACGCGATGACGGCGACACCGGCCCGAATACGGGCGGCATGGGCGCTTACACCCCCGCGCCAGTGGTGACACGCAGCCTCCACAACCGCATTATGAAAGAGGTCATCCGCCCCACCATTGACGGCATGGCAAAAGACGGCTTGCCCTACACCGGCTTTCTTTACGCGGGCGTGATGATTACTCTGGATGGCACCCCCAAAGTGCTGGAGTTCAACTGCCGTTTCGGCGACCCGGAAACCCAACCGATTATGATGCGCCTCAAGTCAGACCTGGCGGAACTGTGTCTGGCCGCGCTGGATAAAAAACTGGACAGCGTCACCGCTGACTGGGATTCGCGTGCGGCCTTGGGCGTGGTGTTGGCGGCGGGCGGTTATCCCGACAGCTACCCCAAAGGCGATGTCATCACCGGCATTGACGAAGCCAACGGGGTGGACACCAAAGTATTTCATGCCGGCACCGCGTTTAACGACAATGGCGAGCTGGTCACCGCTGGCGGACGGGTGCTCTGTGTCTGCGCACTGGGGGAAAACGTCACCAATGCCCAGAACAAAGCCTATGATGCCGCCGCGAAAATACAATGGCCGGAAATGTACTACCGCAACGACATCGGTCACCGTGCCGTCAAGCGAGAAGCCCTCAAATAACGCTTCCGTTTCGGCTCTGGGTCGCAACGATTACAGCCAATGCCACATCACTCCCGCAACCTGTTTGCCGGAGTGCTTTTTTTATGGTGCGATTTTGGGTATAGTGAAACGGCTTACAACCCCTAACTCTGAAAAGGAGGCTTCATGTCCGTACTGGAATCGGTTCACAATTATTACGAAAGACCGGTGTTTAATTACATTCACGAAAACTATTTCGATTCCGGCCTCACCGAGAATCAGCTGGCGGATATGGCGTGCATTGCCCTCAACCGCATCGCCCCGCGCTATATCCGTCACGACATTGACATGTCGTTTTACATGTCCAGTCAGGAGCATATGGAGATTCAGCAACGGATTGAAACTGCGGTGAAAAAGGCCTTTAAGAAAGTCAAAAAACTCGACGGTCTGGAAGACGATTAACGTCGAGGCAACAAGAAGCTGGACTGACCGACATAAAAAAACCCGCTAAGCGAGCTTAGCGGGTTTAACTCTCGGGTTTAACTTTCAAGGTTGACCAAGGGGTTGCCC
>NZ_JBNGDN010000057.1:0-12789 GCF_049975065.1 Hydrogenovibrio sp. | reverse complement strand
GGCAAACAATCGTCCGGTGCCACCAGCAAGATGCCGCACCCTAAGGCCAAAGCCAAGCAAAAGCCGGAAGAGCCGATTGTCGAACCGCGTCAGGCCAAAGCGGAGAAACCCGCCAAACGCCCAGAACGTCGCACCGGCGTGAAAGCGCAGGGCAATGTTTCCCAGCCCAGCGGGCGTCTTCAATCTAAGGCGTACCGTCAGGCTCAGGCGAAGGGTAAGGTGGGGCAGGATGCGTTTAAGTCAAAAGGCGGCAGTCAGTCCGGTGCGAAAGCCAAGCTGGCCAATCCCGATGCTTCGACGCGTGAAATTGCCCAGCAGGTGCGAGCGGAACGGTGTGCGCAGGGTAAAACCTGCTCCACCGGCAGTACGCGACCGATGCGTCAGCCACGACACGCTCAGGAAGCGCCGCCAAAAGTCGGTGAGTCCAAAACCCTGCATGGGCAGAGTGTTTCCGGCACGCAAGTGGGTCAAGGCGAAAAGAAGCTGACGGGGGCGGAATACGGTGCCTGTCAGTTGGTCAGCGGTACCGAGTATCTGGGGGCGGAAGAGTTCAGTCGGAACTGTGATACCCAACCCAGTCCGCAACCGGCGAAGGTGACGCAAACCCAGACCACACGTGGTCAAGTGGTGAGTGGTTCCACCAACGTGGGACGAGGTGAGAAGATGACGGGGAATGAGACGGGCACCTGTTCGGCCATTACCGGCACGGAATACTTGCCCGCGGATCAAAGTCAAATGTTTTGTGGCGCTACGCCTGCCAAGCCTAAGGCGGCTGGTTTTTCGGTGATGTCACAAGCCGCACCGAAAAGTGACGGGCAGAAAGTCACCGGTGGCGACAGTCGAAAGTCGCAATCGACGACGATCGCACCCAAAACGCCCGCCAAGGCACCGCAAAAAGTGATGCCTTCGCAAACGGCCAAAGGCAACACCACCACGGGCAGCCAGGTCGGGCGCATGGAGTCGGTCACGGGTGCTGAAAAAGGCGCGTGTTTATCGGTGACGGGTACTGGTTACCAAGGGGCGGAAGAAGCTAAGGCGTGCAATACACCTTTGCCGGAGTCGCCCGCCAAAGTCACGGCTTCTGGCACGACGGGTGGTCAGAAAGTCACCGGTGATCGCAGCGGTGCCTACTATGGTTTGACCGGTGCCGAAGCCGGTGACTGCAAAGCGGTGACGGGCACGCCTTACACCGGCGCAGAGCAATCGCAATTCTGCTCGATTGACGAACAGAATGAGATGAAAGTGCGCCAGCGTCAGGGAGCGAACCCTGCGATTTCAGGGGTTCAGCCAGGACCGATTGGCTTAACCGGTGCGCAAAAGGGCGCGTGTGAACTGGTGACGGGAACGCATTATCAAGGTCAAGATCAAACGGCCATGATGTGCGATACCCGCACCATCGCAACCCTGGGCGAGTCGGACTTTCCGGTCATGATGGGGCAAGCCCAAGCCGCCACGCCAATGGCGCAAACGCCTCCAGTGCTGGAAGAAGCCTCGCGCATAACCAGAGACGGTTGGGACAGAGGTTCCAAGGTCACCGGAACTGACGGGCCTTGGGCAGCTCAACGTAATGCGTCGATTCGAGGCGTTGCGGGACAGTCTCCGATGGGCGCCAGTCAATACCGACGTGCCAACAACGAGATACCGATGAGTCCGATTACGGGGTCTTCGGGCAATACGGATACCGGCGCGAAAGTGACGCTGTCCGGTGGCGCGAGAGCGTAATTTTAGAGCTGAAGAGTGGGTGCTGTGATGAATCGTAAGCAAAAGTCTCATCGTCAGAAATCATTGTTCTGGAAGCGGATTGCCCCGAATCCTCAGTGGGTGACGCCAGCGTCGTCATCCCCGGAGGTGGTGGACAACCCCGTGACCAGCTTGAGTGATTCGGGCTCCCATGCGTTGGTTGATGATCGACAGAATCAGTGGCTGCGCGATTATGAAATGGAGATTAAAACCGGATTTGATTCGATTCAAACGGTTTTGAAAAGCATTTTGGCACAGTCAGGCCAGGCGGATTTTATCCGCTGGGCCAATCAACAGCTTTTCGCAAAGCTGGGGGTTACTTTAACGGAGCCGGACTGGCAAAAGGGATTGCAGCTGCATTCTCAAACAGGCTTTCAGGTTTTGTACGGTAAAACCCTCTTTGCCCAATTTATGAAGATGTCGCAGGACTTCTTTGAACAGGATCCGTTAGCGGGTCGTAACAAACAACAGGCAGAGCGTATTTTTAATGAGGCCGGATTCCACGCCGTGGGGATTGCTCCCTGTGCCGATGGACGCTTGGCGCACATTTTAAGTTACGTCCTACGCTTGCCTTACAGCTTGGTTCGACGCAAGGCCCATGCCGGTGCCTTATTTGATGTCAGTGAAAGCGTTCGAAACTGGGTATTTATTGAACATAAACGGTTTCGTGAGGGGCTGCCGAATTCGGCCGATGACCCCACACGATACTTAAAAATTGCGGTGTATCACTTTTCCAAAGCCGACCCAACCCACCAGGGATGTGCGGCGCACGGGAGTGATGACCAAAAAGCGGCGCAAGCGGCGTTACAGAGATTAAACGATTTTAAACAGGCGATTGAAAATCGGTTTGGTTGCGGTTCCACCGTGCAGACACTGTTGCTGGGACTGAATACCGACGATGACAGCCTCAAGGTACACGTACCGGATGCGCAGGGTGCGGTTTCCTTGGCGCGTTATGTGGAAACCGAAACGCTGTATCGGGAGACGCAGGGAATGGTCGAAAGCCAGGCCTGGTCAAAATTGGAACAGGCGTTGGTGGCGTGCAATCAAGCGGCCAACGTCACCGCGCCTGAGCCTGGCCTGGTGAAACTGCTGGCTTGGTTGATGGCACAAAATTTTTCACAGATCGCCTATGTGAATCAGTTTGAAAATGGGTGTTACAGCGACTTGGGTCATGCCGAACGCTTTATCGGCATCGGTAATGGCTTTGAAGAGGTGCAGTTGCGTAACCTGAGTTATTACAGCTTTCTCGATACGGTTGAGGAAGGGGTGAACGATGTGGATGTCGGCATCAAGATTTTCAAAGGCTTGAATGTCAAAAAAGGGTGGCCCATCCCCATCATCATCCGCTGCGATTACGACGGGCGCGTACCGGGTTCTAAAGACCGAGCTGAAGCCAAAGCCGTGCGCATCGAGAAGGCATTGCACAATCGTTATCAGGAACTGTCGGCTTCGGGTTTGTTACAAACCTTACCGACCTTGAGAGATTTTACCGGCCATCAAGCGGCCGAATTATTACCAGGCCTGGCGGAAATGTCCGTTCAGCCCAAGACCGCATAGAAAGGAGGTGACACTTGAAAATCTATAAAGTCGATAAGACCCTCGTTTCAACCAACCGCATTGCGATGATGGAGCATAAACCTTTGCTGGTCGTTCGTGAGCGGGACGGGGGCACGCCTCAGGTTGCGGTGGATCCGGTCGGGTGCAAGCCCGGCGACTGGGTGTTATGTTGCGGCAGTTCGGCGGCACGCGACGCCACTGGTGTCAAAGGCTACCCAAGCGATCTCACCATCGTGGGCATAATCGATAAATGGGATGTTCCGGACGATGCAGATACTACAGGTTAAAAAACAATTGGTGCTGACCAGTCGTCTCGATGACTTAGGGCATCTGCCCCTCAAGACACTGAGTTCAGAAAGCGGTGAAACCCTGGTGGCGATGGACCCGGTGGGCACTAAGGAAGGCGATTGGGTGTTTACCATCGCCAACTCCGCCGCCCGAGACGCCGCCGGTGACAAACGATTATTAACGGATTTAACGGTGGGCGGCATTATTGATCAATGGCCACCTGAAGAACACTAAATTTTTTATATTTTCATTTTTAAAGTGAGCAACTCGAAGGAGAAAGTTATGAGTGATTACGGTATTGCCCTAGGCATGATTGAAACCCGTGGATTGGTGCCCGCCATTGAAGCCGCGGATGCCATGACGAAAGCAGCAGAAGTTCGCTTAGTCAGCCGTGAATTTGTAGGTGGTGGCTATGTCACTGTGTTGGTTCGGGGTGAAACGGGTGCCGTGAACGCGGCGGTTCGTGCCGGTGCCGACGCCTGTGAACGTGTTGGCGACGGCTTGGTGGCCGCGCACATCATCGCTCGCCCACACAAAGAAGTGGAACCAGTTTTAACAACGGAACAACAATAATTACGTTTCTTTAAAGGAGAAAAACCATGAGTACAGAATACGGTATTGCATTAGGAATGATTGAAACACGCGGCTTGGTTCCAGCGATTGAAGCCGCCGATGCCATGACGAAGGCGGCGGAAGTGCGCTTGGTCAGTCGTGAGTTTGTTGGCGGCGGTTATGTCACCGTCATGGTGCGCGGTGAAACCGGTGCGGTCAACGCGGCGGTGCGTGCCGGTGCCGATGCTTGCGAACGTGTGGGTGACGGTTTGGTCGCAGCGCACATCATTGCCCGTCCGCACAAAGAAGTCGAGCCGGTTTTGACCCTCGGTTCCAACACGGCCGGACGCAGCTAATTTAACCGGCAACCCGTTTGTTTCGATCAAACAGTCGGGGCAATGCGGCGGGTTCGAATCTCGATACCGCCGATTACCGTAATTTTGAGAGGTGAGTCATGCTTACCTTGATGAGTGTACTTTAGGAGTGTGATATGCGTTACGGAACCAGAATGCCTGGCAGTGTCATGCCAGGGCGCGGAGCCTTTCCCAATGGCCCGCAATCCGAAGCCATGACACCGAACAGTCAGATCCTCGGTTATCTCGGCCGGGCACTCAGTCTGGAATTCTCGGCGGGTCAGCATTATCTCGCACAGGCTTCTTTGGCCAAGTTCCGACAAGAGATGACCTTTGCGGAAGGCTTTGTCACTTTGGCCAATGAAGAGTTTCAACATGCGAATCGCATCACCGATCGTATGGTGGCGCAGGGTGCCTTGCCAGCGGGCAGCATTCTCAAGCCGGCGGATATGGCGAATAACATTGTTGAAGCACTTCAAACCTGTGAAGCGCGTGAATGGGACTTAATTCAGCTTTATACGGAGGCGTCAAATTTCTGTGCCAATGTGCAGGCCACAGACGATCAGGCGTTGTTCAACCGTCTGCTGGAAGAAGAAGTTACCCAACTCAATCGTGTCCAGGCCTGGTTGAATGACTACATTCAGTCCTTGCAACAAGGGCCGTCGATGCACAGGAGTTTTGTATGAATCCACGTTGGAAGTCGAAGGCCAAACCGGCCAGCTTGGAAGCGCGTTTTGAGTTTGAAGACTTCTCAATATTGCGCCGTTTTTTGGATGATCTGGCCGATCAGGCCGAGCGATTGGAGCATCATCCCAATATCAGTTTTGGGCGTAATCATGTTTCGGTGATTATCTATTCTCAGGCCGAGAGCCTGCAAGATGTGGATTATGCTTTAGCCGACAGCATTGATGCGGCTTTTAACGGTGTAATGAAATAAGGAGAGTCCTATGGCAACCGAAAACACAAAACCGGCGACGACGAATACGTCTGCCAAATCAGTGCCAACCAAACCGGCGAGCGCCGCCAAAAAACCGGCCTCGTCCACGGCGAACAAAACCACGGCGGCCGCTAAAACGGATCCTCGCAGTGCCGGACAGGAGCACATCGCCGAGACGGTGAAGCGTTTCCCAAGTCGTCGCGTGTGGCCGGATTAAGGGTTGAAGCCGTTCGTATTTTTCGTTGAGTGAAAGAGTCTTTGGGTCGGTATTCGGCCCATTTTTTTATCTGGTTTGTATCTGGTTTTCATCTGGTCACTCACCCATTGATTGAGGTCTATGGTTGAGGATTGAAGATTCAATTTTTAATCGGCTGGACTCTGTTTTAACCTAATCGTGTGAGTGTAATCTACCGGTCAATAGCCAAAGGGGTGTCCATGATGAAGTGGGAGGAGTCGAATTCGGAGTCCTGGCGCTGTCGTGATCCTCGGAAAGAGCGGAGTATCAGCGAAGGCACCGTGCCAATAGCGGCCATGAGGCAACCCGGTTCTGTGATAAATGAGGTACTGACCATGGTGGAAACCGAGGCCGAAAAGCTGGTGCATGTCGTATCGGATGATGCGTTGCTCGACCAGATCGAGTCGCTGGTGCGTTCCATGCCGGTTCGTTCGGTCAACCGCCTCAAGCTGGCGTCAGAGAGCAACCAGTCACTGTTGTTGGTGGTGATTTCAGCCGACGGTGTGCAGCGGCTTCATAATGAATTGAACGTGTATTTAGACAATGGCGATGCCATTACTGTGTTTACCGCCAATGTGGATGTGTTGACACCGAGTTATCTGGCGCAATAAAACATAATAAAGGTGACGGCGGAATGAATACGGTGGTATTGGCGACAGGCAACCCGAACAAAGTGGCTGAAATGATCCCGGTGATTGCGCCTTACGGGCTGGCCGCTGTGCCGCAATCGGAACTGTTTCACGGTGAGGTGGAAGAGGATGGTCTGAGCTTTATCGAAAATGCCCTGAAAAAAGCACGGTTTGCCAGTGCGCAAACGGGTTTGCCGGCTCTGGCGGATGACTCGGGTTTGGAAGTCGCGGCGCTGCAGGGAAAGCCTGGCTTGATTTCGGCACGCTATGCCTCCCAAGGGCGGCACAAACCGTCGGACGTTGAAAATGTGCAGCAATTACTGCACGACATGCGACACCTGCCATACAGCCAGCGTCAGGCGCGTTATGTGTCGGCCGTGGTGTATGTCCAGCACGCAAAGGATGCCAGGCCTTTGATTGGCGTAGGACACTGGTATGGTGAGGTGTTAATGGCACCCAGAAGCGGGTGCGGTATAGGATACGACGATATTATGTGGATTCCGAAGTTGGTTCGAACCGTTTCGGAATTGTCTTTGGCGGATAAAATTCGTCTCAGTCATCGAACCCACGCCATCCATTCCGTGATGGCACAATTAAAGGCCAATGCGTTTTATGATTAAGCTGAGAACCTATGTATTTTTGGATGCACTGCAGCCGCAGTTGGCTTCCTATATGGCGACCGCTTCCATGGGCTTTTTGCCGGTGGAAGGGGATGCCTGCCTCTGGGCGGAAGTGGCACCGGGCATGGCGGTGCATCGCTTATCCGACATTGCTTTGAAAGCCTCCAATGTGCGTTTGGCGCAACAGGTGGTGGAGCGTGCTTACGGTTCCATGGTGATTCACCACCGCACCCAGAGCGATGTGCTGGAATCCGGCGAACGCATTTTACAGCATTTGCAGACGCGGGAATTCGACCGCCAGCCGTGTGTGGTGATGTGGAGTGAAATCATTCGATGTGTGACACCGGATCACGCCACTTTGATTAACCGTGATAACCGTCGCGGCTCAATGGTGCTGGCCGGACAAAGCCTGTTTATTATGGAAACCGAACCGGCGGGTTACATTGTCTATGCCGCCAACGAAGCGGAAAAAGCCGCCAATGTGACCTTGGTGGAAGCGCGTGCGGTGGGGGCTTACGGGCGTTTGATTATGAGTGGTAAAGAAGCGGATGTGCAAGAAGCGGCTCAGGCCGCCAAACGTGCGTTGGTAGGGCTGTCCTGCTCGGTGGCATAATCGATGGCAAGAGATGGGGAAACATCGTTAAAATGATGGTTAAACGAAGTACCCCATCACACGAAACTTTTGGGAGAGCTGGAATGAGTGACAATCAGGATGGAAAAGGAGGCGCAAACCCGGTGACATCGAATTTTCTGATTCGTCACGCTTCCTTGCGCCAGATTCAAGTGTTTGAATGTGTGGCGCGTAACCTCAGCTTTACTCGTGCGGCCGAGCAGTTGTATCTGACGCAGCCGACCGTGTCGTCGCAGGTCAAAAGCCTGGCTGAAGCGATTGATATGCCGCTTTATGAACAGGTGGGGCGCAAAATTTAACTGACGGAAATTGGCGAACAGGTGGCCTGCAGCTGCCGAGCGATTATTGATCAGCTGTCCAATCTCGAAATTCTGCTGGATGATTTTCGCGGTTTAAAGCGCGGACGTCTGCGCGTGGCCGTGATTACCACGGCGAAATATTTTGCCCCTTTGGCGCTGGGAAAATTCTGTAAGCGTTATCCCGACATTGAGCTGAGTTTAAAAGTCGGTAACCGTAACACCATTTTAAAACGCATCGAGCGTAATTTGGATGACCTTTATATTTTAGGTCAGGTGCCGGATTTGGATATGGATCTGGAAGCCATTCCGTTTGCCCCCAATCCTTTGGTGATTATTGCGCATGCCAACCATGAGCTGGCGGGTAAAAAAGTGACCCTGAAACGTTTGGCGAAAGAGCCGTTTATTATGCGTGAAAAAGGTTCCGGCATTCGCACCGCAGTGGAAGAAACCTTTGCCAAAAAGGCCTGACGGTGAATGAACGCATGATGCTGGAAACCAACGAAGCCATTAAGCATTGTGTGATGGGCGAGCTGGGTGTGGCCTGCGTTTCCGAACACGCGCTGGAGTTGCACTCACCCAATACGCACCTGATTAAGCTGGATGTGGAAGGCTTTCCGATTCATCGGCAATGGAATATTGTGTATCCCAAATCCAAGTCGCTGTCACTTTTAGCAGAAGAGTTTTTGGCATTTTTACAGGAAGAAGGTGAACAATACCTGGCATTGGATACCGATATTCAAACGGTTTCTTAACGATTCAATACAAATCTGTCAAAATAAGCGTCTTGTATGTCTGATACAGTAAAGGCATTTTCAAATTAACAGGACGCACTTATTGCGCAACAACCGCATGCCACTCACTTCCATTTCGCCCCGTTGGGCACTTACCCTAGCGATTTTTACGCGGTTTCTCAAACTGGGGCTCACCAGCTTCGGTGGGCCGGCGGCGCACATTGGTTTTTTTCATCAGGCGTTTGTGGTGCAACGGCGCTGGTTTGATGAAGCCACTTTTGCACGCTGGATTGCCTTGTGCCATCTTCTGCCCGGGCCGTCCAGTTCGCAGCTGGGATTTTTAATCGGCTATCAGCGTGGCGGCTGGGCGGGTGCCCTAGCGGCGTTTGTCGGTTTTACTCTGCCGTCTGCATTGATCATGCTGGGGCTGGCTTACGGCTGGTTCTGGTTGGATGCGGCCTGGCAACCGGTTTGGCATGCGTTGGTGCTGGTGGCTGCGGCCATTGTCATCCAGGTGACTTGGCAGATGAGTTGGCAATTTTGCCAGGCCTGGTCACTTCGTTTGTTGGCACTGTTCACCGCCATCGGGCTGGCATTGTGGCCATCCGTGTGGGCACCGGTGGTGCTGTTGACGTTGCTGGGAGGGATCGGTGTGGTGTTTAAACGGCGGCTAGACCAAGCCGTTGTGCCGCCAACCCAGGATTATGACGCGGTCGGTGTAACGGCGTTTCGCACCCCTTCCATCCGAATGGGCTGGGGGTTGATGGCTGTGGCGGTAGCATTGCTGGGCTTATTGCCCTTATGGGCGTTTAGCCTTGGTGGCCTCGGAGCCATTGCCGATGGCTTTTATCGTGCCGGAGCGCTGGTATTCGGCGGCGGCCATGTGGTGCTGCCGATGCTGGAACTGGAATGGGTGCAAAGCGGTGCCGTCACCGAATCGCAGTTTCTTGCTGGGTACAGTCTGGCGCAAGCCTTGCCGGGGCCATTGTTCACCTTTGCCGCTTATCTCGGCGGGGTGATGGGCGGCTGGGCGGGGGCGTTGGTGGCGACGCTGGCGATTTTCCTGCCTGGGCTACTGTTGATTATCGGCATTCTGCCGTTTTATCAAGCCTTCACGTCTTCCAAACGGGTGCAGGCGGGTCTGGTGGCGGTGCAAGCGGGCGTGGTCGGTTTTCTGCTGTTTGCCTTGGCCGTGCCGATTCTGCCGCACGCCCTTGTCGATTGGGGCAGTGGTATCCTCTTGGCGCTGAACCTGCTTCTGCTGTTTAAATGGCGCTGGCCCGCCATCTGGCTGATGCCGCTGAATATCGGACTCTATTGGAGTTGGGTGCAGGTCGTTCGGGCTAGTTCAGTCGGGTAAGGTGAATTCGGCCAAGCTAAAACGCATTCTGAATCCATTCCGGCTCGGATGTTGCGTCGTGATAGGCGAGGACATCGAAGCGCATGGCGTGGTGTTGGTAGCTGGGGTGTTTCAGCAGAAACACCTGAGCGCAACGTGTCAGGCGGGCTTGTTTGCGGGCATCGACAAACTCGGCGGCATGGCCGAAATCACGGTTTTTGCGGGCTTTGACTTCAATGAACACCAAGGTGTCATCGGCGTCCAGCGCAATCAAATCAATCTCGCCGCCTTTGCAGTGAAAGTTCTCAAACAGAATGCGGTGTTGATGGCGAATCAGCCAGTGTTTGGCCTCCTGTTCCGCTTGTTGCCCTTGATTTCGACTGAACCATCCCATAGTATCGTGTCGTGTTCGCTTGAGCAGCTTATTGCGGTGGCGGGCGCGAGGTGGGCGGTATCAGCGGTTTCGCCAGGCCTGTCGAATCGTATTCGGCCCAGCGATACAGATGATCCGCCGCAGGGCCGTTCTGCGTGAGGCGACCGGTCATACCGTTGTTCAAACACAGCCCGGGCGCGAGTTTGTTTTGGTTCATCACTAAGGTAAGGCTGTCCCAACCAAAGGCTTCAAACGGCGTATTGAGTGGACTCGGGTAAATCGCCGCCGTCATGGTGGGGAAAATTAACCCGCTCAAATCTGGGTTGGCCGGGGTTTTGTCCAGTTGCGACGGGGTGATTTTCGACGTGGCGTAAAGCGGTTGCTTCAGGTCGAAAAAATCAAATTGCGGTTTGAACACACTCAAGCGCTCGTTGTTACCCACCACCACAATGGCGTCCAGGTCTTGGCGAGTGCGCGGCGTGAATTCAATGGATTCGCGCAGCAACCAGTAAAGATTGTTTTTGCGCGCCTGACTTTCCGTTTCGTTAATGACATTGCCCAGAGCCTCACGCAGATTCGGGTTTTTGGCGGGGTAGGTCTTTAAAATGACCTGTTGCTCGGGCTGCTGCTGCCAATATTGCGCAATCTCGGTCGCCAGGTCGGCATCGGAAGCGGCGGTGCTGGAGAGAACGCCAATGCGTCGATGACCGCTTAGATGCAATTTCTGCACGATCTGCAGCGCTTCGGTGGCGGACAGATAATTGAAATAATCAAACGTGTCCGTGGCGGGTTGGTTTAAGGCCAGAACATTGTTAGGACGCAACTTGGCCAGTTCCGCCAGCGCCTCTTTGGTCAAAGGGCCAATCACCCATTCGGCACCGTCACGCACCGCGTTTTGGTAGCGTTCCGCCAGCTTGTCGAGGTTGGCGCTGTCGTAAAATCGCAGCTGGGTGTCGGCATAATTGGTAAAGTGGTTTTTCAGCAGACCGTTGCGAATCTGTTCACTGATCACCGCATAAGGGCCGCTAAATGGCAGAAACACCGCCACCTGTTTGATTTGGCGAGGTTTTGCCAGGCGTGCCTGAAGTTGCGGCAGCAGGTGGTGATTGTACAGCGCCTGCGGATAGAACTCCGCCAGATCACGCAGCGCCTGTGACTGCCACACAGGGCGCTGTTGTGTGGCCTGTACCAAAGCCAACCAATCTTGTAAAGGGGCTTGGGTGGGCGTCTGCTGGCTCAGTCGTGCCCGTTCTGCCTGGGGCAGGGCTTTCAATGTGGACCAGACTTGATATTCAATCGCCAATTGATTGGCGGCATCCGTCTGCGCCCAAAGCTGCTGGCTCAGTTGAATGTATTTCGACCAGGCCTGGCGATTTTGGGCCTCACGGATGGCGTTTTCTAACGTCTGAGTATCGGTGACGGTTTCCGGGGCGGTGTCTTCGGCGACCGGTTTGGGCTGTTTGTCGGTTTCACTGGTCGTGCTGCAGCTTGTCAGGCCGAAAAAGGCCGTCGCCAGAACCGCCGATACTACCCATGACGCAAAAGACGTATAAGACGTAAAGGGCTTTAACATTTTCGTTACAATAACCGCTTGAATAAGAAGAGCCACATTATAACGGAAATAAATGGATATTACCTCATGACGCCATCTACGATGGAAACCGCCGGTTGCCTGTACATTGTCGCCACGCCCATTGGCCACCTCAAAGACATCACCCTGCGCGCGCTGGAGGTGTTGGAACAGGCGGACTGGATTGCGGCGGAAGATACGCGCCACTCCAAAAAACTGCTGCAGCACTACGGAATCAAAACGCCTTTAATCAGCTTGCATGACCATAACGAACTGCAACGGCGTGACGAATTGCTGGCGCGCTTGCAAGCGGGCGAAACCGGTGCGCTGATTTCCGATGCCGGCACGCCACTGATCAGCGACCCGGGCTATCATCTGGTCAGCCTGCTGCGGCATGAAGGGGTTCGGGTGGAACCTGTGCCCGGTGCGTCGGCGCTGATTGCCGCGCTCAGTGCCGCCGGGCTGGCGACCGACCGATTTACGTTTGAAGGGTTTTTACCAGCGAAAAAACATAAACGCTTGCACACTCTGGAAGCCTTGGTGACCGAACCCAGAACCATGGTGTTTTATGAGTCGCCGCACCGGCTGTTGGAAAGCCTGGCGGCTTTTAAAGACGTGTTTGGTTCGGAGCGTGAAATGGTTGTCGCCAAGGAGTTGACCAAGCAGTTCGAAACCTTTGTTTCCGGTGGCGTTGGGACGGTTTTATCCTTTTTTGAACACCATCCCGATAAAGTTCGGGGGGAGTTTGTGATGATTTTGTCCGGTTGTCTGTTAGTGGAAGTGGATGCCACGGCGTTGAGTCCTGAAGCCGAAAAATGGATTCAAATTTTGCAGCGACAATCCTTGCCGGTGAAACAGATTTCGGAAATTGTGGCGGAAGCTTACGACTTGAAAAAGAAAGCGGTCTATCAGCGCGTTTTGGAATTAAAAAA